>NZ_JBEXXQ010000129.1:0-6421 GCF_040630525.1 Streptomyces sp. NPDC005799 | reverse complement strand
GTCAGGACCGTGACCTCGACGTCGTCATCGGAGTTCTCGGCAATCTGCAGCGCCTGCTCGACCGCGTACTCGTCCAGCTCGGAGAGCAGACCGTCCACGTCGTCCCGGTCGACGGTCAGGTCATCGGCGAAGTGCCGGTCGCCAGTGGCGTCGGGCACGTACTTCACAGTGACAACGATCCTCAAGCTCAAGGTTCCTTCTCCTCAACAGGTTGGTACGGACTTCACTGGCCACTGCGCCGCAGCCGTACGCGATACGAGTAGTGCTCGGGCAGGAAGTGACTGATGGCCAGCTCGACGAGCTGTCCGGTCACGGTCTGGTAGACGCGGTCGATGCGCAGGAGCGCCCGGCCCGGTTCACAGCCCAGGTGCTTGGCGATCTCCGGTGTGGCCTCGGCGACGGTGATGCTCTGTTCGGCCTCGGCGATCGGTTCGGGCAGCCGCTGGTCGAGCAGCCCGATGACGGTGAAGGCGTTCGGGGAGCCGGGCAACGTCAACTCGGTCACGTCGGACAGGAGTTGGCCGACGGCGGGAGGTAGCCAGACCGAGGTGTGGCAGAACGCCGTGTCCTCGTGCAGCCGAAGGAAGGACAGCTTGTGCACGCGGTCGGTGTGCAGACCGAGGCGGCCCGCCGCGTCCACGTCGACCCGCCGGTGCAGCGGTGTCACCACGTCCATACGGGTGTCGATGGACAGTCCCATCAGGTCGTCCACCGACCCGAACTGCCGCAGATACTGCTCCTCCCGGGGCGTGGAGAAGGTGCCGCGCCCCGGCACGCGGTAGACCAGGCCCTCCGCGACGAGGTCCTGGAACGCCCGCCGCACGGTCTGCCGGCTGACCCCGTACGTCTGGGCCAACTCGGCCTCGGTGGGCAGCCGTACGCCGTCCGGGTAGTCATGGCGCAGGATCGCCGCCCGTAGTTCGCGCGCGAGGCGCAGATAGGTGCTCTCCCGCTGGGGGTGTTCAGCCATCGAGGCCGCCTCTCGCCACCAACTGGGCCGCGATGACGTTGCGTTGGATCTCGTTGGTGCCCTCGCCGACGATCATCAGCGGGGCGTCACGGAAGTACCGCTCCACGTCGAACTCGGTCGAGTAGCCGTAACCGCCGTGGATCCGCACCGCGTTGAGCGCGATCTCCATGGCGGTCTCGGAGGCGAACAGCTTGGCCATGCCCGCCTCCATGTCGACCCGGTGCCCGGCCTCGGCCTCCCGGGCCGCGTGCAGGACCAGGTGGCGGGCGGCGGTGAGCTTGGTCGCCATGTCGGCGAGGTAGTTGCCGATCGACTGGTGACGCCAGATGGGCTTGCCGAAACTCTCCCGCTCCTGGGCGTAGCGCAACGAGTCCTCGAGCGCCGCGCGTCCCACTCCCAGCGCACGGGCGGCGACCTGGAGCCGGCCGGTCTCCAGACCCTTCATCATCTGGCCGAAGCCCTGGCCCTCCGCACCGCCGAGCAGCGCATCGACGGGCAGCCGGTAGTCCTCGAAGGACAACTCGCAGCTCTCCACGCCCTTGTAGCCGAGCTTGGGCAGATCACGGGAGACGACGAGGCCCGGTCCGTGCTCGGCCAGCAGGATCGAGATGCCCCGGTGAAGCGGCTCGGCGGCCGGGTCGGTCTTGCACAGCAGCGCGATCAGTCCGGCGCGGCGGGAGTTGGTGATCCAGGTCTTCGCTCCGTTGACGACGTACTCGCAGCCCTCCCTGCGCGCGACCGTCGTCATCGCCTGGAGGTCGGAACCGCCGCCCGGCTCGGTGAGCGCCATCGTGGCGCGCACCTCACCGGTCGCCAGCCGCGGCAGATGGCGCCGCTTCTGCTCCTCGGTGCCGTACAGCAGCAGGAGCTTGGCCACGACCGTGTGTCCGCCCATCGCCCCGGCCAGGCTCATCCAGCCGCGCGCCAGCTCCTCGGTGACCAGCACGAAACAGGGCATGGAGACGGGGTTCCCGCCGTACTCCTCGGGGATCGCCAGGCCGTAGACACCGAGTTCCTTCATCCGCTCGATGAGGTGCTCGGGGTAGGTGTCGGAGTGCTCCAGCTCCTTGACGACGGGCCTCACGTCCTTGTCGACGAATTCGCGCACGGTTCGTACGACGAGCTGCTCGTCGTCGGGCAGGAGGTCCAGGACGCTCATCGGGGCATTCTCCACACGTCGTCAGATGACGGCGTCGGCGCGCAGGGCGTCGATGTCGTCGCGGGTACGGCCGAGTCCGGTGAGGATCGCGTCGGTGTGCTCGCCGACGTCCGGTACGGGATCCATGCGTGCGGGGACGCCCGCGAGGTCGGCGGGCGGCAGCAGGGCCTGGACCGTCGCGCCCGGCACGGCCACCTCCTGCCAGCGTCCGCGGACGGCCAGCACGGGGTGGTCGAGGAACGCGGCGACGTCGTTGACTCCCGCGCAGGCGATGCCGATCCGCTCCAGGTCCGCGAGGACGTCGTCGGCGTCGGAGCGGGCGATGCGCTCGGCGACGATCGCGTTCAACTCGTCCCGGTGCACCACGCGTTGGGACCCGGTGGCAAAGCGCGGATCGTCCGTCAGGGCCGGCCGGCCCAGGAACTCCGCGCACAGGACGGCCCATTCGCGCTCGTTCTGGATGGAGAACAGCACCTGCCGGCCGTCGGCGGTCGGGAAGGCGCCGTAGGGGGCGATGGTCGCGTGCTGGGTGCCGAGGCGGGCGGGCTGGGTGCCGCCGTAGCGGGTGTAGTAGGCGGGCTGCCCCATCCACTCGGCGAGCGCCTCGAACAACGACACCTCGACGGGGTGCGTGCGGCCGGTCGTGGCCCGCGTGTACAGCGCGGTCAGGATGCCGCTGTAGGCGTACATCCCGGCCGCGATGTCCGCCACGGAGATGCCGACGCGGGCGGCCTCGTCGGTGGTTCCGGTGAGGGAGACGAGCCCGGTCTGGCACTGCACCAGCAGGTCGTAGGACTTGCGGCCGGCCCAGGGTCCGGTCGTGCCGTACCCGGAGATCGTGCAGGGGATGAGCCGGGGGTGGCGCTCGGTCAGCGTGCCGGTGTCGAGTCCCAGCCGGTCGGCGGCGCCCGGCGCCAGGTTCTGGACGAACACGTCGGCGTCGTCGAGGAGTTCGCGGAGGATCTCCAGGCCGCGCGGGTCCTTCAGGTCGAGTGTGAGGGATTCCTTGGAGCGGTTGAGCCAGACGAAATAGCTGGAGTGACCGTGCACGGTCGTGTCGTAGCGGCGGGCGAAGTCGCCCTCTCCCGGCCGCTCCACCTTGATGACGCGGGCACCGAGGTCGGCGAGCTGGCGGGTGGCGTACGGGGCGGCGACGGCCTGCTCGAGGCTGACCACCGTGATGTCGGACAGGGGGAGTTGCTGCCGCACGTCACGCCTCCTCGTCGGGGAACTGCTCGCGAAGCACCTCGCGGGCTCGTGCCCACGTCAGCCCGTCCAGCAGCGAGGGCACATCCGTACCGCAGGCGGCGGCCTTGGCGCGCGACTCGGCCTCGGACACGGGCCGTTGCGGAGCCCCGGGCGGCAACTCCAGCTCGGCGTACACCTCACCGCCGTCCGCGAGGCCGACCCGCAGCTCCACGCGCCCGTCCAGCAGCGTCCTCGTCTCACCCGGAAGCAGCTCGACCCCGACGAGGCCGACGAGTTTCTGCGCCTCGGGCCGCGCGACGGCCGCGTCCGTGAAGCTGTCGAAGCCGGGATAGTCGTCCAGCAGCGCCGCCGCCACCGCGTACGGCAGCGAGAACTTGCCTTCCAGGCCGGTCACCGGACGGTCGTGGAGGAGCGGCTGAACGGTGCCCGCCGGCGTGGTGACCGTGACCGCCGTGATGTCGCCGCGGACGTGGTCGCGCACCTCCCGCAGCGCGGCGATGGGCCGCTGCATGGCGTAGCAGCAGGGGAAGAGCTTGACCGCGAGGCCGCCGGGGACGGCCGGGGCGGCGGGGAAGTCCGCGTCGGGTGTGCCCCCGACCCGCCTGATCCAGGCCTCCAGTGCGCGCGGATCCGCGGTTGCTCCCGCCCGCGCCAGCCGCGCGGCCCGTACGCCCGCCTCGGCCGCGAAGCCGACCTGCAAGGACTTGCCGTGCGTACCGAAGGCCTCCTGCCCGCCGCCGGCGGCGGGTACGGCGAGGGCCATCGCGGTGGCCAGCTGCTCGGCGTCCAGTCCGAGGGCGATCCCGGCCGCGACGGCGGCCGCCGGGGCGCCCGCCGTGCAGGTCGTGTGCCAGCCGGCCGCGTAGTGGCCCCAGCCGAGCATCGCGCCGAGCCGTGCCATGACCCCCGCACCCGCGAGGTAGGCGCGGGCGTCACCTCCCACGGCGAGCACGGCCGGGACGGTGACCACGGAGATGTGGGCGGTGGTGTCGGTGTGCAGGTCGTCGAAGTCCAGCACATGGGCCATCGCCGCCCAGCGGGCCGCCTCCGGCAGGGAGGCGGCGACGGATCGCAGCGGATGCGTGCGGGCGGCCAGCGCCACGGCGACGGTGTCCGCCAGCGATCGCTCCGCCAGCGCCAGGTCCTCCGGCGCCGGGCGGAGATCGCGGGCCCACTGGGCGAGCGCTCGGGCAACGGCCATGAAAAAGTTTGTACGGCCAAATCCTGAGCGCTGTCAACGCCGACTGACGTGGCCCGACGTGTGTCGTGCCGCACTCCCCGAGTGAGGCCCAGGACACATCCGCACTCTGGGCGCACTTTGTACGCACCAATGAAGTCGTACGCACCAATGACGTTGTACGCACCGGTGACCGCGGGAAGCTGTCCTCAGTTCTCCCGGCTCGGATCGCACAGCACCATCACCGCGCGGGCGACGAGTTCTCCGGCACCGCCCAGTTCCCGGCGGTAGCGGCCCGTCATGCCCCGTACGGTCTCGGCGAAGGCGGGGTCGGCGGCGCGGGCACGGGCCGGGGGAGGGAGTTCCTGGGCCATCGCGCGACGGCGGGCCAGGAGCGCGATGATCTCGTCGTCCAGGCGCTCCAGCTGATCGAGTGACCGCTGTGCCGTCACACCGGCAGCGTGGTCGGTCGTCGTCACGAGAGATCTCCGTTCTCCTCCGGGATCGGGATCGCGGTCCCGTCCGTCCTCATAACAGGTGGTCCTTCATCACTTTGCCCGTGGCGCTGAGCGGCAACTCCTCACGGAACTCCACCGATCTCGGCACCTTGAACCCGGCCATCCGATCACGGGCCCAGCCGATCAACTCGGCTTCCGTGACCGGCCCGTGCCGCACCACGAAGGCCTTTCCCACCTGGCCCATCCCGGCGTCCGGCACGCCGATCACCGCGACCTGGGCCACCGCCGGATGCCGGAGCAGGAAGCCCTCGATCTCGGCCCCGTAGGCGTTGAACCCCCCCCGACGAGGAATACGTCCTTCTTGCAGCCCACGATCCTCAAGCGGCCCCGCCCCCCGAAGGTTCCGAGGTCGCCGGTGTGCAGCAGCCGTCCTCGTCGACGGCCTCGGCGGTCGCCTCGGGGTCGTCGAGGTAGCCGCGCATCACGCTGTAGCCGCGCACCAGCACCTCGCCGGCGTCGGCGACCCGGACCTCGACGCCGTCGCAGGGGGTGCCGACCGTGGTGGCGATGTCCTCGAAGGAGCCGCCGGGGCGGGACGCGGTGACGGTCCCCGCCTCGGACAGGCCGTACCCCGTCATGATCGACCGGAAGGGCAGCTCGCCGCGGATCCGGTGGATCAGCTCGACCGGGATGTCGGCGGCACCGGTGGCCGCGGCGCGCAACGAGGACAGGTCCCGTCCGCCCTTCTCCTGCGCCTGCAGCAGGGAGTGGTAGAGCGTCGGCGGACCCGGCAGCATCGTCACCCGCTCACGCTCGACCAGGTCCAGCACGTGCTCCACGTCGAAGACCGGCCCGGGCAGGACGGTGGCGCCGCGGATCAGGGAGGCCACGCAGCCGGCCTTGCAGCCGAAGATGTGGAAGAACGGGTTGACGATCAGATAGCGGTCGCCCTGCCGCAGATCGGCCAGGTCGCACCATCCCGCGTACAGACGCAGGGTCTGCGCGTGCGTCATCAGTACGCCCTTGGGCCGCCGGTCGTCCCCGACGTGAAGACGATGTCGGCCACGTCGTCGCCGTCCACGTCCCGCTCGAACGGCGAACCGCTCTCCAGGAAGCCGGACTTGAGGTCGATCACCGGAACTCCGGACGGCCCCGTGAACTCCCTTCCCAGGAAGCCCTGTTGCACCAACACCGCCCTGGCGCCGCTGCGTACGACGATGTCGTGCGCCTCCTCCGCCTTGAACCGGGTGTTGACCGGCACCAGCACCCCACCGGCGGTGAGCAGGCCGAACGCGGCCACGATCCACTCGGCGGAGTTCGGTGCCCAGATCGCCACCCGGTCGCCCCTGCCCACCCGTTACCTTCTAGACGGCCCCGATCTTGGGGCTCCCGGCCTTCTGGCCCGGCATGACTATGTCCCCCTGTCGCCCATGACCCGGGGGGTGGTG
>NZ_JBEXXQ010000128.1:0-6548 GCF_040630525.1 Streptomyces sp. NPDC005799 | reverse complement strand
CTGGTCGACCAGGTCGCCGACGACTGGCAGAGGCTTGCCGACCGTGACCTGACCCGTCGCACCGGCCGTCCCCGCCAGCGCCCCTCGGCTCGCGGTATCGGTCAACTCGAGTACCACCACCGCGTGCTGGCCGCGGTGCTCCGGGCCCGCCGGGTTGCCACGACCGTGCTGATCACTGAGATCCTCGACTGCCATCGCACTTACCTGAACAGGTGTGCCGGCCAAGCCGCCGAACTCCTCGCCCTCCACGACATCTACATCGCTCCGGTCGACGGCCCCAGGGCCCGCACCCGCGCACAGCTACAGGCCCGCATCGACACAGCCCGCCAACATCAAGACGGACAATAGTTGCCGCACAGGTTCCTTACTTCGGCTGCTTGAGTCACTACGTCGGGCCGATGGAGTTGAGGCAATCAGGGTGGTGTGCGAGCGCATCCTGCAGGAGCTGATCGAGGCCGAGGCCACCGAGGTGATCGGTGCCGCGCCGCGCGAGCACTCCGAGACGCGCACGACGTGGCGCAATGGACACCGGGACAGGGTGCTGACCACGCAGGCCGGCGACCTGGACCTGAAGATCCCGAAGGTGCGCAGCGGGTCCTTCTTCCCGTCGCTGCTGGAACGCCGGCGGCGGATCGACCGGGCGTTGTTCGCCGTGGTGATGGAGGCATACGTGCACGGTGTCTCGACCCGATCGGTCGACGACCTGGTCAAAGCACTCGGAGCGGACAGCGGGATCTCCAAGTCCGAGGTCTCCCGCATCTGCGGTGAGCCGGACGAAGAACTGACCGCGTTCAAGGAACGGCCGCTGGAGCACACCGTCTTCCCCTACGTCTTCCTGGACGCGACGTACTGCAAGGCGAGGGTGAATCACCGGATCGTCTCCCAGGCCGTGGTCATCGCCACCGGGGTCTCCGCCACCGGGCACCGCGAGATCCTCGGGCATGGGGGTCCCCCCGCTCGAGCGGAGCCGAGAGTGGGGGAGGTCGGCGACAGCGAGTCGAAGTCGTTCTGGACGAAGTTCCTGCGGTCCTTACGGGCCCGCGGCCTGGAGAACGTCCAGCTGGTCGTCTCCGACAGCCACAGCGGTCTGGTGGCCGCGATCCGCACCGTCTTCCTCGGCGCGGCCTGGCAACGCTGCCGGGTCCACTTCGTCCGGGACGTCTTTTCGGTGATCGAGAGGGGTTCCGGGGAGATGGTCGCCGCCACCATCCGCACCATCTTCGCGCAGACCACCGGCGAGCAGGTGCGCACCCAGCTGAACGTGGTCGCCGACATGCTCGGACGGCAATTCCCACAGGTCAAGACGATGCTGCTGGATGCGGCGACGGACATCACCGCGTTCGCCGACTTCCCCTCAGCCCACTGGAAGAAGATCTGGTCGACCAACCCGCTCGAGCGGCTGAACCGGGAGATCAAACGGCGGGCCGACGTCGTCCAGGTCTTTCCCAACCCCGCCGCCCTTGACCGGCTCGCCGCCGCGGTGCTGGCCGAACTCCACGACGAGTGGCAGGTCTTCTTCACCACCAAGCCAATCGAACCCGAACCGCAGATCACCCCACAACCGGAACCGAAACAGCTGCCGTGACTACACCACTCCGCGGGACATGACCTAGCCGACGCCCCACCACAGGTGCTGCAAGCTGTCGGCGCGCGTCCCGATCCGGATGCGGCTGATCGCGCGCCGTGTCAAACCGTCGCAGCGCGATGCGAAGAAGCTGACGGCCTTCGAGAAACACACCGGCTGGCGCTATCAAATCGTGGCTACGAACATCCCCGCCCACCAAGGGCTTTCCAGGGTGCCCGCCTCCGGGCAGGTGTGGTTCGTCGATGCCCTCTACCGTGATCACGCTGAGGTGCAGGACAGGGTGAAAGCAATCAACAGGGTGGGGCTCGGGCTGCTGCCCTCGAAGTCCTGGCAGCTGAACGCCGCCTGGGTAGTGGCCGCCACGATCACCGCCGACCTCGACGCCTATACCCGGCTCCTCCTCCTGCACGACGAACCCGACCTGGCAGCCGCACAGCCGGAGACGATCCGGATAAAGCTCTACCACCCGCCCGCCCGCCTCACTGCCCACGCACGCAGGCGCACCCCCCACCTCGACCGCACCTGACCCTGGGCAGCAGCATTCACCACGGCCTGGCAGCGGGCCAGCCAGCTTCCGGCCCACACCTGACGGGCCGGCCCCGCCCCGACGACACACGAGAGGAGAGCACCGAACCACCCTCGGGCCCGTGGAACCCGACACACCCGCAGCGTCACGCGACGGCCAGTCCCGACACGGCACGGGACATATCAGGCATCCATCCGTTCACAACACCGCCGTAACCCTCGGAAAAATCGAGGTTGACACACCCTGATTGCGCAGTAAGCCCTTCCTTCGGAACTTCTGTGCGGAAGTGTGTGATGCGCCCAGGACGATAGGTAGCCGCTCCTGATCTCGAGGGAATAATTCACTCATCCATTGACCAACGCGATTTGGACTTGCGCTCAGCGCGTTCGAGAAGCCTTTGGGCACGATGCGCCTTGGCTTGCTCCCAAGCTTTAGTTAACCCATCCTTATCTTCCGGAGATACCCACGGGTCAGCCATCAAGTCTTGGAAGTCCTTTTTGGTCTTTTCCCACCTTTTATCGTCCTTGCGCTCTGCTTGTGAGTCAGACCAAGCTTGGGCGGCCGGCGGGATGAGGAGTGCGACTGTCGGGGATATCAGCGTCATCACAGCTCCGAAGGGGCCACCAAGCAATTGGCCACCAGTAGCGAGGACCGTTGCAATGGCACCTCCGAGTGTTTTAGCCGGGGCACCCGAGGAAATGGCTCTTTCAATGGCACGAGCCGTAGCCGCCTCGGGCCCAGGGAGTGCAGGGGTATTTGCAGCGGCTGCTCCGTCCTCTGTCATGGCGCCTCATCTCCAGCGAGACGGGCGTGATTCTTGAGAAGCCGCTGAGTTTCACGTTCGGCTTCTTTTGCGCGCTCGCTCTGGCCGCCAATGCGCCACAGTTCGGCCTCGGCAAGGAGAACTCTAATTTTCGCCTTCTGCGCCTCGGAAACTTCCTCGGCTGCAAGAATCCCTTGTAGTTCCTTGGTAGCGCGACGAACTGCCGCTGTTGCCTGACGTTCAGCTAGGCGGCTCCGCATGGCGAGGATCCACGTCGCTGCCGCTGCTACCGCACTCGATCCCGCCCCAAGGACCGCGTAAAGCGTGTCGCTCTGCATTCCAGTAGAGTAGCGGCCTGCTGGACACCAGGTATACACCTCCGCAACAAGCAGTAGGGAAGTTGATCACCCGGATGCCTCGACACACCATGGGCCTACAACGTCAGCCCCTTTCTCATGTCCTAAAGAAGGAAATGAGCATGGCTTAGCCTCGATCTTTCGCGCGCCCAGCAGACTCGGAGGTCTTTGAGATGTAGTTGATCTTGAGTCGTAAGCTCGTTGTCGCCTGCCGGTGGAAGTCCGGTCCGGGTAGCTGCCAGGAGGCCCGGTAGCAGACTGGCGGTGTCGGGGGGAAACGCCTGGCGTCGAAGCCCAGTGTCGAAAGCCCTTCAAGGGGGAGCAAAGCAGCGGTCCGTAGCATCACGCGAAGCCTGCGGCGTCGTTAGAGGCCCGCCTCTCGGGGGCGGGGACAGGGAGTGCCGAGCCCCCGAAATCAGGGCGAAGGCGATGGAAGCGGCGAAGATCCTGGGATGCAGCCGTGAAGGACTCCCCGGCGTATGGGGCATGGAACGTTGCGACGGTGACAGCGGGAACTGGGGAGGCCCTCCCTGGCCCGGCGGCCTGCGGACAGCTGCCGCCGGAAGCTGCGCGTCCTATAACCGGGTGCACTCCGGGAAGTGGACGCGGGCCGGGTGGGCGTCGGAGGCGGCCGTAGTACCGCGATGAGCCGGCGGACAACACAACCGCCGGCCAGGGAAGGGCCGCTGCTTCGTCGATGCGCAGTCTGTCTGGAGGGGCTCGGTGAGTGCCACATCGGCTAGGGCCTGTTCCAGGTTCGGATCATTGGTTTCGGGGATTCGCCGGTGGCGGGCGGCTGGGCCTGGTAGTTGTCGAGGGTGGCGCGTGGTGATCTCTCGGATGCCGAGTGGGAGTTGGTGGAGCCGTTCTTGCCGGTGGGTGAGCGCGGCCCGGTCCCTGACCTGCGCCAGCTGTTCAGCGCAGTGATGTGGCGGTTCAGGACCGGGTGCCCCTGGCGGGACGTGCCGCAGGAGTATGGCTCCTGGTCGACCGTCTACGGCGCGTTCCAGCGCTGGGCGCTGGCCGGGACCTTCCGGACGCTGATGGAGGGGATGATCGCCGAGGCGGCGGCCCGGGGGCAGGTCGATCTCGACCTGGTCAGCGTGGATTCCACGGTCGCGCGCGCTCATCATCACGCGGCGGGGATGGCTGTGGACCCGGAGCTGCTGGACGAGCTGGAGAAGGCCGTCACCGAGGAAAAGGGGCTTCTGGAAAGGGTCAAAGCGCACCGGTAGTTCCGCCGGACGGGGACGGAGACGACGTGGTGCGTGAGGAGCGGCGGCGCTTACGGCGGCGGCGCAGGGCCCGGCTCCGTGCGGCTGAACTGGGCCGTTCCCGGGGTGGGCTGACCACCAAGACCCACCTGGCAGCCGAGCGCCGGTGCCGGCCGCTGTCGTTCGTCCTCACGCCAGGACAGGCCGCCGACAGCCCCCGCTTCATTCCGGTACTGGAGGGCATCAGAGTGCGCGGCCCGGTCGGCCGCCCGCGCACCCGGCCCGGCGCCGTCGCCGCGGACAAGGCGTACTCCTCCCGTGCCAACCGCGCCTACCTGAGACGACGCCGTATCCGCGGTGTCATCCCGGAGAAGGCCGATCAGGCCGCCAACCGCAAGAAGAGGGGTTCTCGCGGCGGCCGCCCGGTCGGTCACGATCCGGACCTGTACAAGGACCGCAACACCGTTGAACGCTGCATTAACAAGATCAAAGAGTGGCGGGGCCTGGCGACCCGCTACGACAAGACCGCCACCAGCTACCTCGCCGGACTCCACCTACGCGGTGCCGTCATCTGGATCCGCAGCCTCCGCCCAACGTGATCCGAACCTGGAACAGGCCCTAGTTCCGCCACGTCGGGATCCCTGAAGCTGGATCCGGTCCGAGCCTTGCAGCATGCGCTCTACCGGTCGGCCAAGGCCGATCCCGGACGGCGGTTCCACGCGCTGGGGGACAAGGTCCACCGCAGGGACGTCCTGCGGCGCGCGTGGGCAACGGTGCGCCGGAACAATGGCGCTCCGGGCATTGACGCCACCACTCTCGCTCAGGTCGAGGAGTACGGCATCGACCGGCTCCTTGACGAATTGGCCGTGGAACTCAAGGAAGGCTGCTGGCGGCCGCTGCCCGCGCGCCGGGTGTTCATCCCGAAACCCGGCCCGACCGTGGAGCAGAGACCGCTGTCGATTCCTTCCGTCCGTGATCGGATCGTGCAGGCGGCGCTGAAGATCGTGCTCGAGCCGGTCTTCGAGGCCGACATGCTCCCGTGCTCGTTCGGGTTCAGGCCCAGGCGCGGGGCGCACGATGCCCTCCAAGTCTTGATCGATGAGGCATGGCGGGGCAGGCGCTGGGTGGTGGACGGACATCGCCAACTGTTTCGAGGCGATTGACCATGAGAAGTTGATGCAAGCGGTCGAGGAACGCATCTGCGACCGGTCCGTCCTCAAACTCCTGCGCGCGATGCTGCGGGCCGGGGTGATGGAGGACGGGCAGGTCCGTCGGCCGGTGACCGGCACCCCTCAAGGCGGTGTGGTTTCACCGTTGATGGCGAACGTCTATCTGCACCGGCTGGACCGGGCATGGGACGCGCGCCGTCACGGGGTCCTGGTCCGTTATGCCGACGATGCCGTGGTGATGTGCACTACCCGCGAGCAGGCCGAAGCCGCCCTTGGGCAGCTGAAGGTCCTGCTGGCCGAACTCGGCCTGGAGCCGAAGGCGGCCAAGACGAGGATCGTGCACCTGCAGGTCGGAGGCGGGGGAGTGGACTTCCTCGGCTTCCACCACCGACGGGTCACGTCCCGGCCTCGCGGCGGGCGGCATCCGATCGCCTTCCTCGCTCGCTGGCCCTCGGACAGGGCAGTGCAGCATGCCCGTGACCGGATCCGTGAACTTACGGAGCGGCGCAGGATGCTGCGGCCAGTCAAAGTGATCGTGGAGGACGTGAACGCGTTCCTGCGCGGGTGGGCTGCGTATTTCCGGTTCGGGAACTCGGCTCATCGCTTTGACCAGATCAGTTCGTACGCCCGGATGCGGATCGGCGGGTTCATCGCCAAGAAGCACCGGCGCAGCCGGAAGTTCGGCTGGTCGGTGGTCGCTTACGCGGCCTCCGACTCGTTGGGGCTGGTCGCCCTGCACGGGACCGTCGTCGCCCCCAGACCCTTTCGGGACTGGCGGGGCAGGCCGAATGCCGGCGGTGAACGGCGTCGGTGAGCCGTGTGCGGGAGAACCGCACGCACGGTGTGCGCCGTGAGGCGCTTCGTTGTATCCCCGACGCAGTCGGGATGAACTCGGAGGGAGGTTCTTGGGTCGCCTGACTCACCTGGACGCGAAA
>NZ_JBEXXQ010000127.1:0-6577 GCF_040630525.1 Streptomyces sp. NPDC005799 | reverse complement strand
ACGTTGCCCAGGTCAAGTGCCCGCTCCAACGCGGGGAAGATGCTGGCAAGTTGGCCGCGCAGACGGTTGATCCGGCGAGTGCGGTCGGCGTTGAGGTCAGTCCGGCGGTTGGTGAGGACCCGCAGCTCGATGGCGTGCTCGCCGTCCGGCCGCAGGACCGTCAGGTCCCGGCGCATCCGGGCCTGGTCGGCGATGACGGTGGCGTCCTTGGCGTCGGTCTTGCCCATGCCCCGGTAGCCGGCCGAGGCCCGGTTGACGGCCAGGCCGGGTATGTAGACGAGGTGCTGGCCGTGGTTGAGCAGCAGGCTGATCCAGAGTGCGGCCATGCCATCGGCGACATCGACCGCCCAGACCACCTCCTCGTCGAGAGACAGGATGTCGGCGAGCAGGGCCAGCAGTTCCGGCTCGTCGTTCAGGACGCGCCGCGACAGCAGCCGTTCGCCCTCGGCGTTCAGGACCACACAGTGGTGATGGGTCTTGCCGATGTCCGTACCCGCCCAGATCCGGGCCACCAGTTCCTCCGGTCGTTCGATGACGCTCTGTTCTCCCGGACGACCTCGCCGGCGTGGTCCTACTCAGCGATCCGCCCGAAGGCGTCCGAAACTCCTAATCAGCGGCCGAGTCGTCGTGAGACACCGGGCGGCCAGGTCAGGTGAACCATCACGTGCAACCCTCTGTAAGCCATACCCGGTGTCTCTGGGCCTCTGGACCTTACGACGGCCCGTCCAACCCACGAACAAGGTAGGACCCTCTGTCAACACACTCCGCATCTCGGGGGAAGCTCACCATTCGGGGCGAGAGCCCGTCCCGCCGGGGCAACAAGCACCTGAAACGGGCCTTCTTCCTCGCCGCGTTCGCCTCGCTGTCCGACCCGGCTTCCCGGGCCTACTACCAGCGCAAGAAGGACGAGGGCAAGCGGCACAAACAGGCCCTGATGTGTCTCGCCCGCCGCCGCGTCGACGTCCTGTTCGCCATGCTCCGCGACGGCACGTTCTTCGAACCTCAAGCCGTCCCCCAAGCCGCCTGAAACATCACCAATCAACCGCCCCGCCCCTTGACGAAAAGAGATAGGGGCACCCCCCCGCTCGAGGGGCCACCGGACCGCCCCCCATCCGCCTGACCTCTACGGACGTGCGGCCGGTAAGATCTCTTCCCCCGCGTGTGACGGTATGGCCTGAACTTGCCGAGGGGTGACGGTGCATGGTGAAGTCTGGCGGTGGGCGTGCGCGGTGAGAGTCGTCCCGGATGGTGATGGAGCGGAAGAGCGTGGCACGGATCGTCGTACGAGAACCGGGTACGGGCGCGATGAGTGCACCGCCGCTGGCCAACCCCGAGGCGGCCACTTGGGCACGGGAGTTGCTCGATGGGGGCTGGGCGGTGGTGTTCCTGCCTGGAGAGCCGGCCCGTCTCGGGCGGATGCTGCTCTGGCAGCCCGCCGGGGTGGTCGCCGAGGACGCTGGCAGGCCTCCAGGTGTGGCGATCGACTCGGTGGAACTGGTGTTGCCGCACGGTCGCTCGATCAGACGGCGCAGGGTGGACGGCTACGTGCTGCCCGTCGCTGTCGCCGTATCCGCCTTGGCGGCAGCACAGCCGCCGCATCCGTCCGCCACCGCCTGGCAGGCCGCCGCCCGGTTCGCGCTGCGGCTGCTCGCGGACGGCCGCCTCCACCCGGCTCTCACCCCTTCCGGGTACGACACCTGGCAGGTGGGCCCGTTCACCGCCGCCCAACGGCAGACACTGCAGGCCGTGGCCACCGCGTTCCCGCCCCACGCCCACTGCCTGCCCGAACCCGGGCCGCCACCGGTGCGTATCGCCGAACCGGCGGCCCTGATACGCCAGTTCTGCGACGCGGTCGCCGATGACCTGGTCCGCACCCCGGCTGCCACGCTCGCCATGGGAGCGCTGCCGTACGCCTGGCGCGAGGCGCGTGCTGTGCCCGCACTGCGCGAGTGGGCTGAAGAGACCACCGCTGCGCTCACCGCCAAGGTCGGTGTCTCGCTGCGCGTCGATCTGCCCGAAGGACGGCGTCGGCAGTTCAAGGCTGTCCTGCAGTTGCACGCCGCGGCGGATCCGGCGCTCCTCGTCGAGGCCACGCGGCTATGGAGCGAGCCGGCCGAGGTCGAGCGGCTGCTCGGCCCGCGAGCCGAGGCCGAGACGCTGCTCGCGCTGCGCCGTGGCGCCCGCGTCTGGCCTCCGCTCCAGCGGCTGCTGAAGGACGCCGCCCCCGACGAGCTCCGGCTGACCGATGATGAAGCCTTCGACCTGCTGGGTGACGCCACCGACACGCTGCGCGCGGCCGGTATTGACGTGCACTGGCCGCGCGAGTTGGTGAAGGCGCTCACCGCGACGGCGGAAATCGGGCAGCGCACCGCCCCCGGCTCCAGCGTCGGCGGTCTTCTCGACGCCGACGCCCTGCTCGACTTCCGCTGGCAGATCTCGCTCGGCGGCGAGCCGCTAACCGACGCCGAGATGGACGCCCTCGCCGAGGCTCGCCGCCCCCTCGTCCGGCTGCGCGACCAGTGGGTGGTCGCCGACCCGAAGCTGGTGGCCCGCGCCAAGCGTCGCCGTTTGGAACCGCTTACTCCCATGGAGGCGCTGAGCGCCGCGCTGACAGGCGAGGTGGGAAGGGATGGCGACCCGATCCCCTGCGAGGCGGTCGGCACGCTCGGCGACCTCGTCGCGCGTATCCGCGATCCCGAATCCCGTATCCCCGTCCCACAGCCCGCCGCGCTCAAGGCCACGTTGCGCGACTATCAGAAGCGGGGCCTGGCCTGGATGGCCGAGATGTGTGAACTCGGTCTCGGCGGCTGCCTTGCCGACGACATGGGCCTGGGCAAGACCATCAGTCTTCTCGCCCTGCATCTGCACCGCCAGACCAACCCCGCCACCGCGGGCCCCACCCTCGTCGTCTGCCCCGCCTCCCTGCTCGGCAACTGGCAACGCGAGGCAGCCAGGTTCGCGCCATCCACCCCTGTACGCCGCTACCACGGCGGCGAGCGCCACCTCAAGGACCTCGCTGGCGACGAGATCGTCCTGGCCACCTACGGGGTGCTGCGTCGCGACCGCGAAGCCCTCACCGAGGCGACTTGGTCGCTGGTCGCCGCAGACGAGGCCCAGCACGTCAAGAACCCCTACGCCGTCACCGCCCGCGAATTGCGCGCCCTGCCCGCCCGCGCCCGCGTCGCTCTGACCGGCACCCCCGTAGAGAACAACCTCTCCGAACTGTGGGCGCTCCTCGACTGGACCACACCTGGCCTCCTCGGATCGCTCAGCACCTTCCGCGACCGGCACGCCCGCCCCGTCGAGACGGGTGAGGACCCCGAGGCCGCCGAGCGTTTGTCCCGTCTCATTCGTCCCTTCGTGCTGCGCCGCAGGAAGTCCGATCCGGGGATCGCGCCCGAACTGCCCGCCAAGACCGAGACCGACCGCATCGTGTCGCTGACGGCCGAACAGACAAGCTTGTACGAGGCGGTGGTCCGGGAGACGATGGCGAGGATCGAGGCGTCCGAGGGCATCGCCCGGCGCGGCCTGGTGCTCAAGCTGCTCACCGCTCTGAAGCAGATCTGCAACCACCCGGCCCAGTACCTGCGCCAGTCCGCGCCGCTGCGTGGCCGCAGCGGCAAGCTAGACCTCCTCGACGAGCTGATCGACACCATCACCGCCGAGGGCGAGTCGGTCCTGGTCTTCACCCAGTACACGAAAATGGCGTCCCTCCTGGAAAAGCACCTCGCCGAACGCGGCGTTACCACCCTCTTCTTGCACGGCGGCACTCCCGTCACGCAGCGCGAGCAGATGGTGGAACGCTTCCAGCGCGGTGACATCCCGGTGTTCCTGCTGTCGTTGAAGGCCGCTGGCACCGGGCTCAACCTCACCCGCGCCACCCATGTCGTGCACTACGACCGCTGGTGGAACCCCGCCGTCGAGGACCAGGCCACCGACCGCGCCTACCGCATCGGCCAGAACAAACCCGTGCAGGTCCACAAACTCATCGCGGAAGGCACCGTGGAGGACAAGGTCACGAAGCTGCTGGAATCCAAGCGCGCACTCGCCGACGCCGTCGTCGGCTCCGGCGAGGCCGCCCTGACCGAACTGTCCGACGCTGACCTCGCCGAACTCGTCGCCCTGCGGAGGCAGCCATGAGCCCCGCTCTCCCAGGCCAACGCCGGGTGCCCGCCCACGGCAAGCGCGCCTTCACCACGACCTGGTGGGGCCAGGCATGGGTGACGGCCCTGGAGGACTCCACCTTGGAGGCCGGGCGTCTGTCACGTGGACGCACCTACGCCCGCAAGGGCATGGTCCGCCAGATCACCGTCGCGCCGGGGCAGATCAAAGCCTCCGTCCAGGGCAGCCTCCCGCGCCCGTACCGATCCTCGGTCCACCTGCCCGTCCTCACCGACACCCAGTGGGACACCCTGCTCGACACCGTCGCGGCCCGTGCCGAGCATCTCGCCGCGCTCCTCGACGGCGAGATGCCCGCCGAACTCGTCGACGACACCCGCCAGGCAGACGTACCGCTGCTGCCCCAGCCCACCGAACTCGCCCCGGACTGTTCCTGCCCCGACTGGGGCTACCCGTGCAAGCACGCCGCCGCGCTCTGCTACGCCATCGCCGCCACCATCGACGCCGACCCGTTCGTACTCTTCGCGCTGCGCGGCCGCAGCCGCGAGGAGGTCCTCGCCCAGCTGCGCGCACGCCGTAGGGCATCCCAGGAGACAGCCACCCCGCAGGCCCCCACCGGCGTTCCGGCCGCGGCGGCGTACAGCCGTTGGGCCGAACACACACCCCGACTGCCCGAGCCCCCCGAACCGGCTGCCCACGCCACCCCACTGCCCATCTCCCCGCCGTCCGGCACCGGCCTGGCCACCACGGACCTGGAGCGCCTCATGTCCGACGCCGCCACACGCGCCGCGCAACTCCTCGCAGGCGACACCACCAGCCTGCACCTGCCCCAGAACCTGGACGCCGTACGCATCGCCGCGAGCGCCCCTGGACCCGAATGGTTCCACCACCTGATCCAGAACACCGGCGCCAAACCCGCCGTCTTCGCCCGCCTCACCCGCGCCTGGCGCTACGGCGGCTCAACCGGCGTCACCGTCGCGGAAGAGTCCCACAGCCCGGACCCGTCAGCGATGACAACAGCTCGCGCCGCCCTGGCCACGGCCCTCACCGAGATGACCGACGTCCCCGCCCGTCTCAGGGCCTGGCGCAACCGCCTCACCCTCACCGACCACGACATCCAGCTCCGCTTGGGCCCCGACACCCGCTGGTACCCCTACCTCCGGGACAACGACGGCGAATGGTGGCCCGCGGCACCCTCCGGCGCCGACCCAGTCGCGGCACTCACCGGCGTCTGGGAACAGCGCTCACCAAGCGCCTCAGCCTTTAAGGCGAGTTGAGCCCCGGGTTCAGCGGAACCACTGCCCCGACCTGCGGATTCCGATGCCTTGATCGGCTACACCACCGGGCGGGACGCCATCCGTGCGCGCTGGGTCTCGTCAATGCCCAGCACCTCGACCTCGGGTAGCGGTGCTTCGACGACCTGCCGGGCGGCGGCCTTGAAGGCGTCCATCACGGTCGGCCAGGGCAGGTGCAGGTCGCGGGCTGCCTGGATGACCGTGGAGCCCGCGTCCCGTATCCGGCGCCCGGCCGCACTGCGCAGCCTCCCGGTCAGCCGCTTGCCCCCGCAGATGCGGGGACGACAGGATCTGGTACTCGCAGCCCAAGTACTTTGGGGAGCTACCCCCGCGTTGCGGGGAGGACGTGACACCCTTCAGCGTTGCGCGGTCGCCGTAGGAGCTACCCCCGGCAGGTGCGGGGTCGCCTCAATCCCCACGTGCGCGAGGACTACCCGAGCCGGGTGCCGTAGAAAAGTCCAGGTAGGAACTATCCCCGCGCGCGGGGACGGTACTTCGTGACCTGCGCCAATACTAGCAAGTAGGCCCGTTTTCGTTCATCTGAGGCGACCCCGGTGGTGTGGACACTCTGACAGTGGATCTTGAAGATCTGAGGAAGGGTGTCCTGGTGGGACGGAAGTCTCCGTGTTCGATCGCGGCTGCCAGCCGCACCGGAACACTCCGAAGGAAGCCGCCCCACTCCGGGGTCGCGGTCGGGACCAGCTCACCCAGCTCGGCCTCAACCTCAACCTGTTCGTCCCCCACGACCAGCACGGCGGACCAGGAGAAAGAGGACCCGTTTCCACGCTGCCCCGCCATCAGCCGGCCCGCGAGCAGCCACCCCAAAAGAGTCGATAGCCCCTGGCTTCGGGGGAAAACCAGGGGCCACCTGCCATGACAGGGCGGTTACCAGAGTCAGCGGTTCCCAACCTCACGCCGGCGAGAACTGGGACCGCACGACACTCCGATGCACGCGTGTCACCTCGCTCAACGGAGAGAATCCAGCGCGGTCACGCTGTCGTCAACCTTCTCCGTCAACACGGGAATTGCCGCCGTCTCCTGCCCCGAGGTTCAGACACAGGCACTCAACTTGTTCTTTATCTACCGTCCGCGTCATAGGGCGGGGATGGATGGTTCCAGACGGCGTCTGACCGGCTGACAACCTTCCGAAGTTCGCGGGCACT
>NZ_JBEXXQ010000126.1:0-6660 GCF_040630525.1 Streptomyces sp. NPDC005799 | reverse complement strand
GCGGCGTCACGCGACGGCCCGTCCTCCAACGGCGGAGGACATTACGGGCGAACAGCCGCACTGATCAGCGACCGAAACCCGCTGAAGAATCGAGGTTAATGCGAGGTGCAGCCGCCGGTTATACTGTCGCCTTTATAGTGTGCGTCGCCATCGGCTGTGACCAGGAAGCAGTAATCGCGATCGAGTGGATAATTTTCGATAGAAGCCGTCGTCAACCCTTCAGCCTCCACAGAAATTGTTCCGCCGTCGCCGCCGTCGGTGAAGTACCACAGTACCCGACCAGCGCTCCTGGTATCCCGCTTCCACGAGTAAACTAGATGACCGTCACCGGCATATAGATGCGCCTTGGCCCTCCAAACCGGAGCGCCGTGGGTCGCTACAAGAATAAAGTGTCGATCACCTTTGGCGGCATTCGCGGTGCCAGCGCCGACGGCAGTGGCAGTAAATGCGAGTGAGAGTGCGGCGACGACGTTGATTACCCTAGACTTCTTCAAGTGCACCCCTATTTTCGTGAATCAATGACTTGTCAGTGTGTCCCCTGAGGGGATGTTCCGGTACAGTCATATGCCCTTATTTCGAGAAGGTACTGAACTTGATTGGGTGATGTCGGTGCCGTTCGCCTGACCGTTGGGTGTCGGCACCGGTAGCCCAGGGCTTCGGCGTAGTCGGCGGCACACTTCTCAACACAGGCACGATCCAGCGAAGTTGGCCCGGCCAACCCTGATTGCTACTGGCTCCAACCGGCGCACAGGGAAACGGGTGGACCTGTTGGCGCACCACCCCCACGTGAAGCCGATCGCCATGCCCTCCGTGCAGGCATCGGCTTCACCTGCATCCGCGCACGTCACACCCAACTACCGCCGCGCGGCCCCGGCGACGCGCGCGAGGAAGACTGGCGGGCGCCCGATCCCCCGAGGCGCTCCCCGCGTCCCGCCCGCTTCCCTCCCACCCTTCTTCTTTGAGGCCGGGGCGGTCGTGGGGTGCTCTGAGGGGGATCGGGCGCCCCGACCACGCTCCGGAAGCCCCCTGACCAGGGGTGATAGGAACACCCGCCGCCCGACCGCGCAACGTCTACCGCAACACCCACCGCAACGCCCTGGCGCAACGTCTACCGCAACACCCGGCGCAACAGCGCCGATCGGCGCCGCCCGCTGCGACCGGGACCGGCCATGCGGGTGTTGACGGCCGGTGCCGGCGGCAGGACGCCCCGCAGAAAGCCTTGGAGGGGCCGGGTGCGCAGCGCGTCCGGCCCCGCGCCGTGCACGGCCCAGACTGGCCCTCAGGTGGCCGGTCGGGCCGCGCACGGCTGTGACCTGCGATGGTCGGGCTCATGGTACGGCCGTGGTCGGGCCCCGCCCGATGCCGGGCCACGGTGAAGTCCGGCAACTTGGTCGAGTGCTCAGCGGCTGCGCCCGGTCCCTGCCCGCTTAGGGTGGCGCACATGCTAATTGCCAGCCTGAAGCCCAGGACGATGGGCGGTACGACGAACACGGGCCTGTTGGCCTATGCCCTGGCGCGGGCTGGCCACCCCGTGACCTGCTACGACGCTGACGAGTCGCTGCAACTGGCCGCGTGAGCGCGCGATGCCGGTGACTTCCCGTGCGAGGTGCACGAGGCGGACACCCCGGCGTTCGCCGAGGTCGTCTACCCGGAGATGGACCACGAGCGGGTGAACGTGGTGGATGCCGGACACGCCGAGAACCACCCGGACATCGTGGACTCGATCCTGGAAGTCGTGGATCTCGTGATCCTGACGCTGTCGCCCACGCAGCCGGACTACGACCGGCTCACCAAGCCCGAACGGGGAACGGCGCTCGCCAAGGTGATCAAGCGGCCCGCCGCGCTACGCGAGAGCGGGCAGCCTCCGGCAACCTACGTGCTGCTCAACCGCTGCCAGGCCGGAGCGGCCAGCCCGAAGAAGTACGCGGACCTGCTGACGAACGGCGGCGAGGACGGCACCGACCCGCGCTGGACGGTCCTGTCCACCCAGAGCCCGAGGCGGGAGGGCATCGCCTCCGCGGTCGGCTTCCCCTGCGACAAGCCCGAGCGCAAGGCACCGTACGACGCGCTGGTCACCGAGCTGACCAAGCTCGGGCACCTGCCCGGGGCGAGGGAATAAGCATGGCCGACGACAAGGCAGTCGGTCGGCGGGACCGGGCGCGCGCCTTCGTCCCCGAGCTGATCCCCGAGCCGCAGGACATCGACCGCACCGGGCCGCTGGACGCGAAGGAGCAGCAGCTGCTCGACCGGATCCATGCCGCCCGCGACCACCACCAGGCCGCGAAGTGGATGCGCGGCAAGGCGCTGGACGCCACGTTCCGCCGGCGCCTGTTCCGGGGCGAGGACGGGCAGCGCACTCGCCAGCAGTACCTCGATGACGAGTGGGACGGCATGAGCGAGTCCGCCGCCTACCTGGAGATCAAGGAATGGCCGCTGGCGGCGCAGATCGCCGCGACCTTCGAGCGGCCCGCGCCGGACTCCCACGTCCGCGCCCTGGTCGACGTCGCCGCCAAGCAGGGCGCCGAGCCGGTCGCCCATAGGCGGTCAGCTTCTTTGCATCGCGACGCGAGGGTTTGACCCAGCGCACGATCAGCCGCATCCCCGCCGGCCAGCCGGTCAGGTCACGGACCCCGGTCAGCTCGGCGACCTGGTAGGAAATAATGTCATCGCCTGGCCCCTTGATCGCGTGGACCTCGCCGTCCTGCCGCAGTGCGTCCGTCCACACCTTCTCCGGCAGCCTGGCGATGGCCTCCTCGTCCATGGTGTGGATGGCCCAGCCGGTGACCCACCAGACCCGCCTGCGGCTGGTGATCAGGGACGTCAGGTGGTCGAGGAGGGCGTGGCTGAAGGCCGCGCCGTCGATCCTGACCAGCAGTTTCGACCACAGGGGCAACGGGAGCTGCCGCAGCAGCATCGCCACGCACTCGCGGGTGTTGGCCGCCCACGCCCCCAGCGGATGATGCCCCCAGGTGCCCTTGAACGTGCCCGCCGCCCCTTCCTTTCCTTACCGCTGGTGCAGGTCACCACGGTGGCGTCGAGATCGAGGACGTACCAGCCGGACAGCCGCCGGCCGCACACCGATATCCAGGGAAAGCCGCCGGGCCGCAGAGCCAGCCAGGTCCACACCGCCCGGCGTATCACGGCGCGGACTCGCTCGCTGCGCGTCGCGACCGGTCCGCCGACCGCCTCCAGGGCACGACGCAGTGTGCGGTCCGAGACCGGTTTGGGGAACAACGCCCGCCACTGGTACTGCAGTTGCTCGGCCGCCAGAACATTCGTCGCGCCCAGCACGATCGCACAGGCCAGCTGGACAAGCACGACGCCCCAGCCCGGTGCCCCGCGGAAGTACGGCGGCCAGGGCGCGGATGAGCCGACACGGTCGGCGACCTTCCTCAGCAGCACCACCCCCGCGTACCCGACGAGACGCTTGCCGTCGGCCCGCACGCCGAGCCGGTGATCCCATTCGGTAGCCTGCACCTGTTGGGTGTCTCTTCCTCTCGACGGTTTTGATCTGGGCTTGATCCGCTTTGACGGACATCGAAGATCAGGGGCTTCGGTCCCGGAAGGATGATGTCCATCATGGAGAGCATGGGGAAGAAGAAGCCGCGTCCTCGCCGCTCGTTCACGCCGGAGTTCAAGGCCGAGATCGTCGAGCTGTGCCGACGCGGTGACCGCTCGGTTGGCCAGGTCGCCAAGGACTTCGACCTGACCGAGACCGCGGTGCGCGACTGGGTCAGGCAGGCCGAGGTCGATGCCGGCGAGCGCGACGGCCTGACCAGCAGCGAACGTGAGGAACTGGCTCAGTTGCGGCGGGAGAACCGTCGCCTGCGGGAGGACGTGGAGATCCTCAAGCGGGCCACAGCTTTCTTCGCGAAGGAGACCCGGTGGCGGTGCACCCGTTCATCGAGGCGGAGAAGCAGGCAGGGCACAGCGTCAAACAGGCATGTGAACTGCTCAAGGTCTCCCGAGCCGCCTTCTACGCCCGCCGCACCAGCACCCCCGGTCCCCGGGCCCTGCAGGACGCGGAGCTGAGCGAGCAGATCACCACGGTCCACGCCCGGTCCCGAGGCGCCTACGGCGCCCCGCGCATCCACGCCGTTCTCAAGCGGGAGGGCACGGTCTGCGGCCGCAGACGCATCGCCCGGCTGATGCGAGCCGCCGGGCTCGCCGGCCGGCACCGCAGACGACGACACCGCACCACGATCCCCGACCCGCACGCGGCCACTCGCCCCGACCTGGTCCTGCGTGACTTCCGGCCCGACCCGACCGCGGTCGACGCCCGCTGGTGCGGCGACATCACCTACATCCCCACCGGCGAGGGCTGGCTCTACCTGGCCACCGTCATCGACATCGCCTCCCGACGGGTGGTCGGCTGGGCCACCGCCGACCACCTGCGCACCGAACTGGTCGCCGACGCCTTGCGAGCCGCCTGCCACCAGCGCCGCCCCGCAGGTTCCGTGATCTTCCACTCCGACCGCGGCTGCCAATACACCAGCCGTCAACTCGCCCTGATGGCAGACCAGTTGGGTGTCCGGCTATCCGTTGGCCGCACCGGCCAGTGCTGGGACAACGCTGGCCGAGTCGTTCTTCGCCACCTTGAAGAACGAGCTGATCGGCACCCAGCCCTGGCCGAGCAGGTCCGCCGCCCACACCGCGATCTTTGAGTGGAACGAAAGCTGGTACAACTTGCACCGACTGCACAGCAGCCTCGACTACCGCAGCCCCGCCGACTACGAGGCCGCGCTCGCAGCCTGACCACCACACCGATGGTGTCCGTCAAAGCGGAACAAGCTCAGCCAGCGGATGCACGCCCCGGGCAGACACCCGCGCGTTCCGGGACCCAGCCCCGCTACACCACTTCATGGGACGCGATCATCTGGACGATGAGCTCGCCACAGGCAGCGAAGCAAGGTCGCGGGCGGGAACCCGCGCGGTTTGACCAGGTGTTCTTCCCGTGACTTTCAGTTACCACTGCAAGTGAGGCAGAGCCGTTAGATTTACACTCCCATTGAAGGATATTTACCTCTAGCGTTCCCGGGCGCGCAGGCTAAGGGTGGTAAATGGAATCGGCTAGTGAGCTTGGTTCACGAAATGGGCACATTGCCCCGGAAAGGAATTGGTGCTGCCTGATGGTAGGTATGCGACGCAAGGTCGCGGCAGTGGTCTTGGCATCAGTTGGTATCGGGGGTCTCGCGATGCCTGAAGCTGCCCATGCCGCAAGTTCCCCGTCGGTCAAAGTGCAGGTCTGCAACCAGACAGACAGGGAAAGGGTGTACGGCATCAAAGGTTTAAATCAAGATGGCGTGGAGTCTACCTGGAACGATGGGGGGCCTGTCGCTCCAGGTAAGTGCGAGACTGGTCCATGGTGGTGGAAGTCTGGTCAGACGATAAGCGTCAGGGACTTTCCCACGCGCTGGGAACCTGGAAAGGATGTATGGAGGTATCGGGACTGGGACCTGCAGGCTGGAGTCCCGGACGGTAGCACGCGACGCGTTCTTATCCAGCCGTAGAGCGCTGCGGGCAGCAGGGCCAATGGCCATGACTTAGCTTTGGAGTGACGGGTCACAGCTAACGGGCTTAGTCATCGCGCAGATAGGCGCGGTGGTGGTACCCCGGCAGCAGGACAGGCACAGGTCCTGGCGATCATGGAGTTGCGACGCTCTGTGATCACCGGGGAGACCCGTGCCTGCGCTGCCATCATGGCTGACCGAACCTCTCTGGGGCCAATTCGCGGCCCTGCTGCCCGAGCGGCCGGAATACCACCCGGACCATCCACTGGGCTGCCACCGCCGGCGCATCAGCGACCGGATCGTCTTCGACAAGATGCTGCAACTGCTGCGCTTCGGCTGCTCCTACCAGGCGATCGCCGACACGACCTGCTCGGCCACCACGATCCGCAACCGCCGCGACGAATGGATCGCCCTCGGCGTCTTCACACGGCTCAAGCAGATCGCGCTGGAATGCTACGACCGGATCGTCGGCCTCGTCCTGGACCAGATCGCCGTCGACGGCTCGATCACCAAGGCCCCCGGAGGCGGCGAGGTGGCCGGGCGTTCCCCGGTCGACCGCGGCAAACAGGGCCTGAAACGCTCGGGCATGACGGACGGTTACGGCATTCCGCTGGGCCGCGTCCTGGCCGGGGCCCACCGACACGACTCCCCGCTGCTCGCCCCGACCCTGGATTGTCTCGACGACCTCGGACCGCTGCCCGACCACATCACCGTCCACCTGGACGCCGGCTACGACTCCGACAAGACCCGCGCCCTGCTCGACGAGCGCGGCCTGCACGGCCGGATCGCGCACAAAGGTGAGAAGGCGCCGATCCAGGCGAGTCAGAGGTGGCACGTGGAGCGCACCCACGCCTGGCAGAACGCCTTCCACCGCCTCGCCCGCTGCTACGAGCGCCGGACCATCGTCATCGACGCCTTCTTCGAACTCGCCGACACGATCATCACCGTACGTAGCCTGATCCGCCAGACCTGGACGACTCACCGCTGGGACAAACGCCCGCACCGCCGACCATGAGCACACGCCAATCTGCGCGACCTCTAAGCTCAACGATCATGAGGTGGCCCGTGCCTGCCGCTGTATCGTCTCGCATCCCCGCAGTCCTGGTGAAGCTGGGTCCGCTGGATGTCGGTCAAGTCGCTGACCTGCGGC
>NZ_JBEXXQ010000125.1:0-6975 GCF_040630525.1 Streptomyces sp. NPDC005799 | reverse complement strand
GGCCGGGCCCATGGTGTTGGGGGGTTTGTCGTCGTCGGCGTGAGTTCCGCGGGGCCGGTTGTGGGCTGGGGGAATACCCCTATTCTTTGGGGGCCCGCGTCGGGGGGCCGGGGGGCCGTTCGGCACCCAGGCCCCGAGCTTTCAACACCATCTGCCGGCGAACTGTGCCGGCCTTCTATGTCCGCAGGTTTCGCCTGGGAGGGCGGGGCTGCGGGGATCGCGGATGCGTGACCGGGGACCACCTTCCAATCCGGGGCCTGCGGTACCCGGGCGGACTCTTCCTCGCCCGGGCGATCCTGATGGCGTCTGCTCCTTACTTTCGGTTGATCGTTGTACTGCTGGATCCTGCGGGTAGTGCTCGCGGCCCCTGCGAGGCCGCGTCCTGCTGGACGTGCATGCACGGCAGTTCGTGTCTGCCGTGCCCTCATCGACTTCCTGGGTACAACGGAAACTGTAGCCCTGGGGCGGGCCAATGTCTACTGCGGCCAGTACAGTTTTTCTTTGGATTCGATACGCGCTCTTCTGCCGCGCATGCACCTGAAAGAGTGATGTCTCGGGGTTGGTGCCTGTCTGTCCGGTCGCGGCGGCGCAGTAACTGGCTGTAGCTGCTGTCGGCCGCTCGACCGCTCTGCCGCGCCGGGCCGCCCGCGCACGGGGCGAGGCGGCACAGCGGGTCGGTCATCAGGATTCCTCCATGGATACCCCCGCCTTGGGGCGGGGGAGGAAAGGGACTCCTGCGGAGCAGGGGAGGGAAAGCCGTCGTCGGCGTGGTGGCGGCCGACCGGCGGGCCCAGCGGCACGAGGGGCAGTCGGTCGTGACGTCGCCACACGCGTCGTCCGTCAGGACCGGTGTGGGTAGTCCTAGTGAGGTGAGGAGCGGCGCCGACGGAGGGCGAGCAACGACCGCCTCGTGGCGAGGTCGGTGAGTCGGTCGAGTTCGGCACGCACCTGAAGGATGGCCCTGCTCATCTCCTGGTCCAGGTGTCGCGCCGCCACGGAGGCGAAGGAACGGACCCGTGGGGGTTCGAGGGTGCGGTAGTCAGAGGGCGGATCGTGTACCTCGGCCATGGCGGATCAGATCTCTGGTCGTCGAATGGAGGGCGGATCCCATATGTCCGGTGGGATGGAGTCCATGCCCGCCGCGTGCGCAACGTTCTGGGCGCGCCGTGGACGCGGAGAGATGCACGACGGTTCGACGGGCCGGGTACGGCGGAATCCTTCCTGCCTGTGCAGCGCCTCGCCGCCACCCGCTGACGCGCCCCTCATCGTGCAGGTCTCCCGCTGGGACCCGCTGAAGGACATGGCCGGCGTGCTGACGTCGTTCGCCGAGGCCGGCGGCAGCCTGGACGGGGCCCACCTGGCCCTGGTGGGCCCGGACGTCACCGGTGTCACCGACGATCCCGAAGGCGGGCGGGTCTTCGCGGAATGTGCCGCGCTGTGGCACCGGCTGCCGGATCGGGTGCGAACTCGGGCGCACCTGGTCTGTCTGCCGATGGCCGATGCGGAGGAGAACGCGGTGATCGTCAACGCCCTGCAGTGCTCGGCGGCGGTGGTGACACAGAAGAGCCTGGCGGAGGGATTCGGCCTCACCGTCACGGAGGCCATGTGGAAGGGACGCCCGGTCGTCGCCAGCGCCGTCGGTGGCATCCGTGACCAGATCGAGCACGGAGTCCACGGCATTCTGCTCGACGATCCCCGCGACACCGTGTCCTTCGCCGCGCAGACCAGCAGTCTGGTGGGTGATCACTGCCTTGCGGGTGCTCTGGGGGCCGGTGCCCGGCGCCGGGTCCTGGAGAACTTCCTGGACGACCGTCAACTGCTGCAGCAGACCTCGCTCTACCGGAACGTGGCCGACGTGTGACCGGGCCGGGCCGCACACGGGCGTTCACAGCCGGGTCCGGCGCCCTGGGGCTCCCTGCCGGCACGAGAGCCCTTCACCCCCTTCGGGACCGCATCAGCGCTGGAAGTCGTTTCGCGCGTGGTTGAGGACGCCGGCCAGCCAGTCCGAAGGCATGAAGGCGGGGTCTTGTCGATCTCTGCGAAGACGAGGCCGCGGGTGCGATCGCGGAAGATCGCGCTTTCCTGCCGAAGAGCACGGAAGACGTTCCGCAGGACGATGTGGATGGAGCGGGCCGGCGTCCCGCCTGCGGTTGGCGATGCCAACTTGACGTCGTCCTGGGTGACCTCGCGCAGGCTCTCGGTGCCGTCCGCGAGCCACCCCTTGAGGATCGGGTCCAGAACATGCCGTTAGCGGGCGATGCTCCGGTGGGCTACGCGTGGGTGAGCGGCGGGGCCCCGGTGGGTGCTTCCCCGAAGTCGACGGCGTGGATGACGCCCCGGCCGGAACCGCGGCTGTCGGTCAGCTTCTGCAGGTGCCATCCGGAAGGCCGGCGCGACCCCAGGGCGGGTTCGAGATGTGGTCACAGGGCCTGCCGTATCAGGGCGGGTTGGACGGTGACGTCGTAGCAGACGGCGAGCTTGTCGTAGCCAGTCGCCGATGCCTCGGGCCTGTTTGAGCAAGCCGATCCCGGTTCTCGACTGGGTGCCTGGGCTTGTACTTCTCGCGGTCGAAGCCAGGCGGCTTGCCGCCCTGGCTGCTGCGACGCCGGGGTCCGGCCTGGTCCCGCTTCCCCGAGAGGGTGTGCGGGATGTTCCGCCCCCGCTCTACAGGAGCCACTTCATGGGTGATCGGAGCTCACCAACTGCCCTGGAGGAGCAGCAAGAACCCCGGGTCGGGGTTCACCACGGTGGTCACATTGGCCACGACGACCACCAGCGCACCCACGGCCGGGACTGTCGGCAGCAGGCTGTACCACCGGCGCCGACCCCGACGCCAGGCCACCACGGACAGGCCGATGAGGACGGCTGCCAGGAGCCCGGACAGCACGCCCTTCACCACGTGCCATCGCACGTACTCGTCGAGCATCACGTGCAGCGCGGGCGAGATCGGGCCGTGTGCGAGCTGGTCCCGGGCCTGGGCCAGGTCGGCGGTCAGATCAGCGTTGGCGGGGTGGGATGCCAGAAGCGGCAGCAGCGTGCCAAACGGCGACACGAACCCCTGGACATTCAAGATCAGCAGTGCCGCCGCCGCGAGCGCGAGCACCGCGAGCGGCAGTCGGAACCGCCGCAGCCGGACGGCCAGTGCCACCAGCACCACGAGCAGCGGCAGGGCTATCACCACCCGTACCAGGTGATAGCCGAACTGCTGGTCGACAAGGTGCTGGAGGTCGGGCGGGAAGCCCCGGCCGCCGCCCGAGGACCAGTACGCGGCAAAGGCGCGCGGGAAGTCGTCGAACGGGCCGGGGAAGAACAGCGGCGGCGCCAGGAAGAACGCGACAGCCAGCACAAGGGCCATGGCCAGGAGCCCGGCGTTCAGCCTCCGGGCGTGGGTGGTGCTCAAAGGTGACTCCTCGTCGGATCGGCCGCACAGCGCAGGTGGGCGGGCATGCGCCCAAGCTAGGCGGCCGTCGGCAACCGCCGGCAGCCCGCTGGACCTACTCCTGGGGTAGGTGTGGCACTACCTGCCGGTGGCCGCGCCCGGACCTACCGGTGTGCACGCGGACGAGCTGTGCTGCGGCGCGGGGTGGGAAGGGAGGGCTGGCCCTACCTCAGGACTCGCCCCAGCGTCCTGGCTCGGGCCGACCGGGTGCGCCTAGCCTGGGCCCATGACCTCGGCCGATACCCTGCTCAGGGCGATGATGAGACCTCGGTTCCTGGTCTCGGTGTGGCCATGGCGCGGGGTGGTGTACGCCGCGACGGCGGCAGTGGTGTCGGGCCTGGTCTGGCTCGTGCTGACCTGTCTGCTCGCTCCCCTGGTGCTGGCCGTGGCGGTACTCATGAACGAGGGGACCGACACGGGCTGGTATGCACTGGCCGCGACCGCGCTCGGTCTGCTCGGCGTCAGCCTCCTCGCGCTGGTGGGGCCGTGGCTGGCCCTTGCGGTGGCGGCCGTGGAGCGGTGGCGGTTGCGGCTGGCCGACGACGGGCCGGTCGTCTCGCGGCACAACAACGGCGTCTACACCGATCCGGGTGCCTGGCGGGCGGTGGCGTATCTGCTGCTGCTGGCTGTGATCGCGCCGCTGTGGCTGGGGGTACTGGGGGTCGTCGGCCTGGTGGTGGTCTCCACACCGATCGCGGTGCACCATCAGCTGGCGGCCGCAGCACCGGTGGAGAACGTGGTCTGGCGGGCCGCACTCGGGGTGCTGCTGCTCCCGGCGATGCCGTACCTGACCGCGATGTTCAGTGGAGCGCATGCCGGGCTCGCCCGGTTGCTGCTGCGCGCCGAGCCGGACCCGGCTGCAGCCGAACTGGTCGAGGTGGCTCGGTCGCGGACGCGGCTGGCGGACGCGTTCGACGCCGAGCGCCACCGGATCGAGCGAGACCTGCACGACATCGCTCAGCAGCGGTTGGTGAGCCTGACCATGCAGCTCGGTCTGGCCAAGCTGGACCTGCCGGCCGACTCTCCGGCCAAAGAGCCGATGGCCCTGGCGCACGAACACGCCAAGGCGTTGATGGTCGAACTGCGGGATCTGATCCGGGGGATCAGCCCGCGAACGCTCCGCGAACTGGGGCTGCGCGCCGCGATCGAGGAACTGGCCGCAGGCAGCCCGCTGGAGGTCGAGGTGGACGCCGACCCGGGTCGCTTCCCGCCAGGGGTGGAGACGGTGGCGTTCGCGGCGGTGTCGGAGGCACTGGCCAACGCGGTCAAGCATGCGGCCGCCTGCGAGGCCGCGGTGACCGTCCGACCTTCGGACGGCATACTGACCGTGCAGGTGCGTGACGACGGACGCGGCGGGGCGGACCCGTCGGGGGGTACGGGCCTGACCGGTCTGGCCGACCGCACGGCGGCGGCCGGGGGCCGGCTGCTGATCTCCAGCCCGGTCGGAGGGCCGACGATCGTGCGGGTGGAGCTGCCGTGCACGTTGTGATCGCCGAAGACTCGGTCCTGCTCCGTGAGGGGCTGATCGGACTGCTGCCCCGGTTCGGTTTCGAGGTCGTGGCCGCGGTCGGTGACGCCGACGGGCTGGTCGCGGCGGTACAGCAGACCAGGCCCGACCTGGTGGTCACCGACGTGCGCATGCCACCCGGATTCACCGACGAGGGCCTGCGCGCCGCAGTGGCCTTGCGCAACGCCGACCCCGGCCTGGCGGTGGTGGCGCTGAGCCAGTACGTGCAGCACAGCTACGCCGACGAGCTGCTCGCCTCGGGCCAGGGACGGGCCATCGGGTACCTACTCAAGGACCGGGTGGGCGACGTCGCCGAGTTCGCGGAGATACTGCGGCGGGTGGCCACCGGAGGTACGGTCATCGACTCCGAGGTAGTACGGCAGTTGATGCAACGCCAGCGGGATCCGCTCCGTCACCTGTCGCCGCGGGAGCGTGAGGTGCTGGCGTTGATCGCCGAGGGGCATTCGAACGCGGCGATCGCCCGCATCCTCACCCTGACCGAAGCAGGTGTGGGCAAACACATCGGCAGCCTGCTGGCCAAGCTGAACCTGCCGGTCAGTAGCGACACCAACCGGCGTGTCCAGGCTGTTCTCACGTACCTGAGAGGTCGGCAATGAGCACGGGGCCGCAAGCCAGTCCACCATCATGGCAACCGGCCCCTCCCCGAGGACGAATCCGGCCGACCAGCACCCTCAAGGTGGATTAGGGCAAATGCCGCTGCAATAGCTCGCGGGCGTAGGCTGCAGTTACTGAGCTTGAACTCGGGTTGTCGTAGTCGCGGACAGAGCTTGATCCTCGCGGTACGCCATCTCTTATGAGGTATGCGCAGGGCGGCGGTCTGTCGGATGAGCGCCGGCAGTTCCGCGAGGGGATCCGGTTGAGGGCGGCCGAGCGGTTCGCTGTGGGTGAGTCAAGTTCGGTGATCGTGAAGGAGTTACGGGTCGGCGTCCGATCGGTGCAGCGATGGCGGCGGGCTTGGGACAAGGGCGGTCCACGGGCGCCTCGGTCGGCGGATTCGGCCTCGCCACCGCGGCTTAGTGAAGCCCAGTTCTGTCAGGCTCTCCGGTCACGTCACGAAGAGTCCACACACCTCACCAAGATGACGCGGTGGCTGTCTTGTTCCGTGACGAACGACGAGATCACGCAGTCCTGCTGGTACTGGGGCCCGGACCCGATGGATCCCGAGCCGAAAATTGCCGGACACAGGCAATACGCAAAGGTCCGCCGCGCATGCATGCTGATGTCTGCCGGCAGAAACGGGGGCGTCAGTGGAAGCAACCACAAGCCGCAGTGTGGCGCGTGCACGCATGGGATCGGGCCTGGCGGTGACGGTCCTTCTGCTACCGTTCGGCGGCTACGGGCTGGCCAGGGCGGGGGTAGTCCCGGAAGGTACACCGATCGTGCTCGGCCTGCTGTCCGCGATTGTCGGCTTCGTCCTGCTAACTGCACTGTGCGAGGAGCGAGCCCCGTTCCGGCACTCATCGTCGCACCTGACTGCGCACACCTTGACCGGCGAACGGTCCGTCGACCTAAACCGGATCACCACCGTCCGGCTGCTGACGACCTTCTCGTACGGCAGCACGTACCGGACCCTGTTGGTGCGCGACGCCCACGGTGTGCGATTGGGTGTCACGACCGAGAGAAGCCGCAGGAAGCTGCGCCGAGCGATCGAGAAGGCGGACGCGAACGCCGCGCGAGGGGTCCCCAGACCCCGCGTGAGCCGTGCGGCCAGGGCACATCTGGGCCTTGCCCCGGGGCGAGGTCTCGTCGTCCACACGGTTCTCGCCTTTCTGCTTCTGACAGTGTCCGGAAGCCTGTACGTGATTGCTGCACTCCGACTCGACGGGCAGTAAGCCTTCCCCCGTAATGACCGATGAGCCCCCATGGCCACGACCACGACAGCTCAACTCGTGATCACGATCTACGGCTGGAGTACTAGTACTCCAGCAGCACTTTGACGTTTTCCCTGTTCAGGGGCGGTTTCGGTGAGTGTAGTGGGCTGATGGTCGGCCCGTGTCCTCTTTCCCGG
>NZ_JBEXXQ010000124.1:0-6979 GCF_040630525.1 Streptomyces sp. NPDC005799 | reverse complement strand
GCGTGGTGGCGACCTCGGCCAGCACGTCGGCGACAGTGCGGCCCTCGACCTGGCCGAGCAGGCCACCGACACCAAGCGCGTCGACGAACCCGGTGTGCCGCCGGTCCCTGGTCAGCTGCCACTTGCCGCTGTCGGGATTCTGTTCCCAGCGGGGCCGTGCGCGCCGGGTCTCGTCAATGCTCAGCACCTCGACCTGGGACAGCGGTGCTTCGACGACCTGCCGGGCGGCGGCCTTGAAGGCGTCCATCACGGTCGGCCAGGACAGGTGCAGGTCGCGGGCTGCCTGGATGACCGTGGAGCCCGCGTCCCGTATCCGGCGCCCGGCCGCACTGCGCAGCCTCCCGGTCAGCCGGGCGCCGGCCGGGATCTGCGGGATCTGCTCGGTGAACGACCTGCGAGGACAAGCCGGCTCGCGGCACCACCAGCGCCGCTTGTGCCACAGGAACTCCAGCCCGCGCTCGCCGTAGGGGAGATCCCGAGGACGGGAGGTCGCGGACCCTTTCACCCGGGACGCGAAGACCCCGCAGGCCGGGCAGGCCCGGGCCGAGGCATCCGCCGTAGCCAGGTGGACCCGGCGCCTACCGTCCTCGCACCGCTCGACCCGTATGACGGATACCCCGTCGAGGTTGAGCAGCAACGTCGTATCGTTGACCAAGCCCGTGGCTCCCCAGTGATCCTTCTGCGTAGAGAACAGAAATGATCACCCAGGGCCACGGGCGTCCTGCGCCCAGGGCCGATAACCACCCCACCCATCACAGACTGTGACGGGCAGTCAGACACACACCGACGCTGCACCGCTCAACTTCGAAGACCCTGTTTCCCAGGCGGCTTCGGGCAGGCGGGCGATGGCGCGTTCGTCCTCGGGCGTGATCGTCCAGCCGACGGTGTAGCGGACCGTGCGCCGCGCCGCGTGGTGTTCAGCGCCTGAAGACGCTTGAGCAGGCCGTGCGTGGCACCGGCGCCGTCGACCCGCACCAGGATCTTGGCCTGGCAGGAGCGGGGTATCTGCGCGAGCGCGGCATCCAGCACCCGCAGGTGATCGGCGACGGTGTTCGCGCGGGCGTTGCCCTCCCTCAGCTCCATCGCCAGGCACTCGTCGGTGTAGGCCAGCCACGCGGCCAGCGGGTGGAAGCCGAAGGTGCCCTTGAACGTGCCGGCGGCGCCCTGTTTCCTGAAGGCCGCGGTGATGACCGTGGCGTCCATGTCGAGCACGGTCCAGCCCTTCAGATGCCGCCCCGCGACGGTCAGATACGGGAAACCGCCGGGCCGCAGGTGCAGCAGCGTCCAGACATGGCGACGCACCCGCTGTCGTACCTTCGCGATCTGTGTGCGCCTCGTCTCGTTCGTCGTGGACAGCAGCCGGTGCAGCGTGGAGTCCGACACGGCCCCTCCGAACAGAGAGCCGTGGCGGAGATGGAGTTGCTCTGCCTCCAGCAGATTCGCGGGCCGAGCGCGATCGCGACGACGAGGCCGACGAGCGCAGTGGCCCGGTCCCGCCACGACGAGGCCGTGCCCGATGGCAGCACTCCCGACACTCGCATCCTTGCAGGTCGGCGGCACCTTTCTGCTGCCAGGGCGTCAGATCGACCAATTCCACTGAAGACCCGGGGGTAACGGTGGCGGCGCACGACGAGGAACGCGTGGCCGGCCTCGTCCCGGTCCTCGGGGGCGTCGTCGGCCAGGACGTCGATCAGGGCCCAGTCGTAGTGGCGGTCGCCCTTGGTGCCGTTGCCCGTACGTCGTCGCATCCAGGCCCTGGCCGGCACCTTCGCCGCCAGCTCGGTGGCGCTGAAGCGGCCCACGGCAGTGCTCGCGCGATGGTCGGCCTTGACCGCCAGGGCGTAGTCGAAGCCCAGCGTGCGGGCGGTGCGGCGCAGCTCCAGGCTGCCGTAGACCTCGTCGCCGGTGAACCAGCGGGCGGTAGGGCGAGTTGACGGGCGCGGTGCAGCATGGCGGTGGCCAGCTGGGGCTTGGTGGCGAAGGTGACCTCGTCGGGCACGTGCCGCAGCAGCCTGCGCTCCTCGTCTTCGGCCCAGGCGGCGGGCAGGTAGAGCTCGCGGTCGATCAGGGCGTGACCGCGTGGCGAGGCGTAGGCGAGATGGACGGCGACCTGGCACAGGCCCACCCCGCCAAGAGCGCCGGAGTACTGGTGGGAGGCTCCCACACAGTCGGTGGAGGACTTTCTCGTCACGCGTCTCGTCGACGATCAACACAGCTTCGGTGTCGGCGAGTTCGGCCGCGACCCAGGCGGCGAGACGGTCGCGGGCCAGGCCATGGTTCCAGGCGCCGCGCGAGAGGAAGTGCTGGAGGCGGTGCGGCCCGTCGTGCCCGAGTGCCTCGGCGAGGGTCCAGCAGTTGCGCCGTTCCAGCTCCATCAGCATGCCCTGCGTCATCGCCCGGCCCAGCATCCGCGAGTCCCGGCGCGGGAAGCAGACGGCCACCGCCGCCATCAGCGACCCGAACGCCGCCGTCCAGACCCGCTCGGCTATCGTGGCCTCCAGGGCCACCTGATTCTTGATCGTCTTCGCACACGTCAATGATCACGGTGGCCGTTCCCATGTCCGCGGCCACCCCTACCCTGACTTGCACGGACGCCTCAACAATCAAGACTTACAGCTGCCGTGGCTGTCCTCGACCGCACCGCCGCTGCGAACGCGAAGCCGAGCACTTCCTTGCCTTCACGAGCATCGCCTGCACCCTCCTCTGCTACCGCAGAGGAGGGGAGGAATTTAACTCTACTGGCAGCGTTCGGCGGGCCGCTAGAATGTCAAAATCGCACTCAGCATGTGGCCCATCGGAGGAGTAGACCACGAAGGGGCCTATTATGCCTGGCCTTGAGGGTCGAAATTTCCGGGAAGGAGTTCCACGATGTACGGTAACATCCTTCTTCGTGCATTTTTCGAATATTGCGGCTTCTGTCAGGAGCGGCCGAGAGGTGCCCCAGCTTGAAGTGTAAACATCAGAACTGTCGTCTGATTGCAAGACTGCCGTGGATCGCGGCTATTCGAAGTAATGTGCGTTGTAATCCCGGCGTCGAGTATCTAGTGTGGACGTTTTTCGGTCTCTCATTTGCCACCTCAGGATTGAAGTCTTCTCAGTAACGTGACTATTGCGGCGCGTGATGTCGCGCCGGGCAGCAAGACGGTGCACAGGCGTCAGATACGTGCGAAGCCCCTGATGGGAACGCGTCTGCCAAGATCACGTTCCGTATAACCAGCTGGTTCGCCGACGGCACCCGGCTGGTCCAACTCACCCAGGACAACAGCATCTCGACCCCCACCGTCTAACCTGCACGGCCGTGCCGGCCGACCATGCGCCCGATCTGTTACACCGCGCTGGAGCGCGCGGCGGTGGCCGGTTACACCCACCTCAACCTGGAGGGCACCGTAGATCCGCACCGACCGCGTGGCCGCCGCTGGCCCCAACGGAGCGGACCTGTGGTGGTTTGGGAAACACAAGCACCACGGAGGGAACGCGCAGGTCATCTCGGCTCCAGTTACGAGACGTTACCGAGAAGGGCTCACTGTTTCTGCCACCACAGCGGTGGTCGCTTTGATCGGTGCGGGCTTGACGGCAACGTCAGCTGACGCGGCGACGGCGTCGGTGCGGGTCAAAGTTTGCCACGGTGTGGCTAACAGGGAGGCACGGATAACGTCGGCGTACATCAACGGAAACAATCAGAACGGTGCAAACATGAATTCAAATCCCACGTTTACGATTAACAAATACAAAGAAGGTGTAACCGCTAACAATTGATGGCAATGGGACGGTCAATTGGATTATGTATCCTATTGCGATGAAAACGGCGTAAAGCTGGTATGCCCTTTTCAAGCCGTCTGAGGTAAACGGCAGCATGTACACGGTGTATATCGACGGTGGCGGTGGCATCTGACTCGACTCCGCGTCGGCGGTCCGCAGCGTCCTGATCTCAGGGGCCGCTGCGAGGTCCCCGCCGGATCGCCGCCGAGCCCTATGTCGAACCTGCTGCAGTCCAAAACGACCGCATCATCCACGTAGTCGCATAATGCAATGATCCGTTACTCGTGAAGATCTACTGTTCGGCGGTTTCCTTCAGTGGTTCTTCTTCGGAAGGAGCGCATGTGCCCTCCAGGCGTACTGTTCTCGCCGCCACGGCCGGCCTCGCCGCCGCCGTCACCGTCGGCGGCCAAGCGCACGCGGACGACCATCGGCTGCGGGCGCTCATCTCCCGCATGACACCGGAGGAGAAGGTCGGGCAGCTGTTCGTGATGCGGGTCTACGGCCACTCGGCCACCGCTCCCGACCAGGCCGACATCGACGCCAACCTCAAGGAGCTCGGCGTCCGCACGGCCGCCGAGCTGATCGCCAGGTACCGGGTCGGCGGCATCATCTACTTCGCCCAGACGCACAACACCCGTGATCCGCAGCAGATCGCCGCTCTGTCCAACGGCATCCAGCGGGCCTCCCTGGACCAGCCGCACGGTCTGCCCGTGCTGATCTCCACCGACCAGGAACACGGGATAGTCGCGCGCGTGGGCAAGCCCGCCACGCTGTTCCCCGGCGCCATGGCCGTCGGCGCCGGCCGGTCCCGGGCCGACGCCCACACCCTCGGCCGCATCGCGGGCGCCGAGCTGCGCGCGCTCGGCATCCGGCAGGACTACACCCCGGTGGCCGACGTGAACGTCAACCCGGCCAACCCGGTCATCGGCGTACGGTCCTTCGGCGCCGACCCGGACGCGGTGGCGGCGCTGGTTGCCGCCGAGGTGTCGGGATACCAGCGCTCCGGAATCGCCGCGACCGCCAAGCACTTCCCGGGGCACGGCGACACCACCGTCGACAGCCACTACGGATTCCCGGTCATCGACCACAGCCGCGAGGAGTGGGAGCAGCTGGACGCGACGCCCTTCCGGGCCGCGATCGCCGCCGGCATCGACTCGATCATGACCGCGCACATCATGGTCCCGGCCCTCGACGACTCCGGCGACCCGGCCACCCTCTCCCACCCGATCCTGACCGGCATCCTGCGCGAGCGGCTCAGCTACGACGGGGTGGTGGTCACCGACTCGCTCGCCATGGAGGGCGTCCGCACGAAGTACGGCGACGACCGCGTGCCCGTGCTCGCCCTCAAGGCCGGCGTCGACCAGCTCCTCGACCCGCCCTCCCTGGACGTCGCCTGGAACGCTGTCCTCAGGGCCCTACGCGACGGCGAGCTCACCGAAACCCGCCTGGACGAGTCGCTGCTGCGCATCCTGCGGCTCAAGTCGCGGCTGGGGCTCTTCGAGAGGCCGTACGTCAGCCGGTCGGGCGTCACCCGCACGGTCGGCACCGCGGCGCACCTCGGGGCGGCCGACCGGATCGCCGAGCGGACGACGACGCTGCTGGTCAACGACGGGCATCTGCTGCCGCTTTCCCCGCGCTCCCACGGGAAGCTGCTCGTCGTCGGTGCGGACCCGGCCTCCCCATCCGGCACCACGGGACCACCCACCGGCATCCTGGCCGCAGCCCTCACCGAACTCGGCTTCACCGCCACAGCCCTGTCCACCGGCACGACCCCGTCCGCCGCGGTCGTCGCCCAGGCGGTCGCCGCGGCACGGGACGCGGACGCGGTGGTGGTCGGCACGTACAACGTCACCGCGACCGGCTCGCAGAAGACACTGGTCGAGGGGCTGACGGCGACCGGGAAGCCGGTCGTGGCGATCGCCATCCGCAACCCCTACGACGTGGCTCAACTGCCCGCCGTACGAGCCTACCTGGCGTCCTACTCCTGGACCGACGTCGAACTGCGCGCCGCTGCACGGGTGATCGCGGGACGGGTCGCGCCACGCGGGAGGCTGCCGGTGCCGGTACAGCGGGCGGATGACCCGACAAGTGTCCTGTTCCCGGTCGGGCACGGGTTGTCGTACGAGGATTAGACCCGGACTGGACCCGGACTTCGCGGGTCGCCCTTTTACGTCTGTGGCCAGCGGGTTCGTGTGATGCCGGTGTCGAGGAGGTCGAGGAGGTGGAGTTGGACGCCGCGGGTGATCTGGATGGTGGGAGGGTCGGTGACGCTGCCGATGCGCAGGGTGAGTTCGCCGAGATGGTAGAAGATCATGCGGCCGATGGGACGGACCCGCCGGTTGTCGGGATAGAGGCCCGGTCATGGTCTGCTCCGGGCCGAGTGCGTGTCTGACCTGCCACTCGATCAGGCAGAAGACGAGCAGGGTCGGCCAGATGACCTGGATCAGGGCGGCGACGCGCTGGTGGTGCTGCACGAAGACCGGCGCAACCGCGGGTGGCGCTGCACCGCAAACTGCGCTGGAGTCGCCAGGTCTTGAGCGTGGCAATGGCCTGCTCGCCCAGCCAGGGCTTCGGCGTAGGTGAGAAACGTGCAGTTCAATGGTGCTCTGCCCGCACGGTGGTCACCCAGGGACGGGACAGGCACGGGCTCCCAAGATCATGGAGTTCTCGATGCCCCGTGATTCAAGTGGAAGTCCGTGCGGGCCGACGCATCATCGCCGATCCCAACCGCTCTTGACCAACTCCGCGGCCATCGACGGGTCGATCCCGCAGACGGGTCGGACCTGCTCGAACGGCTGGCCGAACCGCGTGATCCGCGTGATCCACGCGGAGTGCAACACGCCCTGGTTATCGTGCTCACGTTCACCGCGTGTGCGGTACTTGGCCCGGGGCGAGGTCTCTTCTGGCGGTCGGTGAGTGGATAGCCGACGATCGCGTCCCATGAAGTGGTGTAGCGGGGCTGGGTCCCGGAACGCGCGGGTGTCTGCCCGGGGCGTGCATCCGCTGGCGGTGCATGCTCCCTGAACAGGGGCAGGCCATCGCGCAAGTCTCTCTGGTGAACGGGCAGTTCGACCGGAGGAGCACGCGATGGCCTTGTCTCAGTCTGAGCTGAACCTGTGCGGCAGCAACTGCTCGTTCTGCCGGTTCCGGACCGGCGGGCGGGTAGGGGCACGGCATGAAGGTTCCGGCGGAAACCGTCGCAGCGTTATGCGGCAAATTC
>NZ_JBEXXQ010000123.1:0-7230 GCF_040630525.1 Streptomyces sp. NPDC005799 | reverse complement strand
GACCTGGACCCTAGACAAGTCCCATCGTTGCAGGTCAGGAGCACTCTCCGCGTTTCTGATCACCCACCGGACGCCCTGCACATGAAAGCGCGAGGTTAGTCCTGCCTGTAACGCGCGGTCATCCTCCTCAAGCGGGGAGTTACATCCCGGTTGCGTCTGTGTCGGGCACCACACCGAGTACCGGGTCACCCCACGGCACTGTCGCCTACAGGTGCAGTCACCAGGCCTTTCCTGGGTCGCACAGCTCGCCAGGTCCCGTGGAATCGCACGAGTCGTCTACGCGCTGAGGGTTCGGGTTCGTTCACAACCGGTTGATTGGGACCATTAACGGGGGCAGCAGCGGCATGATGCGCGGTATGGACCAAGCCGACGCAATCATCTGGATGACCGCCCTGGGCATTGCGGGAACCTTTGCCGCCGGACTGATCGGTCCGGTCCTCCTGGCGAGGGCCTCACGTCGGCGGGCGCGCGACCAGGAGGCCTTCCAAATCCAGCATCGCTTGCGCGAGGAACGACGCGCCGCCTTTGCCGCCGTGCTCGAACAATGTGACGCGTGCCGCCAAAATATCGACGCTGTCATCGAGGCCCACCTGAATCCCGAATGGTACAGCGAAGATGTCCGCCAGGAACTGTGGCAGTCGCTTGGCGCCACGATGGACACGCTGCGCCAGGCGGCAACGAACGCCGCTATCACGGGCCCGGCTCCCATGGGCGAACTGGCCGAGGCCATCTATGCAGCGATCGCCCGGCAGGCAGGCGCTTGGAGTATGCGGCTGGATCTGGATGACCGCCTCGTGCAGAACGCCCAGGCGGACGCCGCCTTCACGTCTGCGCGCAGACAATTTATCGCCGCAGCGGGAAAGGTCATGGTCCCGCCCAGGGAGCAAAGCTCCCGCCATCGTGGCCTGCTGCGGCATTCACGGTGACGCATTTTAGTCAGCTTGTGCTTTATGCCTGACTATGTTCCATTCAGTGATCTTTTCGGGTCTAGGAGTGCGTCTCAGTAACCGGCAACCCGTCTGTGGATCGTGATTATTGGTGCGGGATGATCCTGGTATGCGTGGTGGGGATGGGCTGTTCGAGGTCGAGCCAGTCGGGAAGAAGCAGCCGCAGGGCCGTCCGGCGGTGGTGGACAAGACGTTCCGGGCGTCGACCCGTACCAGGTCCTGCTGCTGCCCCCGTCGCTGGATGACTGGCTGCCCGAGGATCATCTGGCCCGGTTCGTCGCCGAGCTGGTCGACGAGGTGCTCGACCTGTCTCCGATCCTGGCCGACTGCACCGAGAAGCGGGGCTACCCGCCGTATGACCCGCGGCTGATGGTGCGGCTGCTGATCTACGGCTACACCACCGGGGTCCGCTCCGCGCAATTCGGAGCTTCTGGAGCAACGGCATGCCTGCTGGCCTACGGTTTCGCCTCGTCGGGCGCCGCAGGCCGTTTCTCTAGTGCTCGACGTTTCCTCAGGTCAGGAGGGGTTCTGCGAGTGACCCTGGAGTCGCTGGGAGGCGGCCTCGGGCGAGCCAAGCTTGGTACCACGACAGGGGCGCAGCGCCATGCTCGGCGCGAGAGACGTCAACTTGCCTGGAATCACTCGGGTTTGGCCAGCGACTCTTCGCCGCATTGTGGGCGGATAGACGCACATGGGCACCTCGCTGACCTGCGCGTTTCTTTATGCCTAGAGAAACACCTCAATACCGCCGTCAGAGGCATCTCCGCAGATCACGTGCCGTATCCGTGCTCTAGGCATAGCGAATTACGCGGAACGCAGGACCGGGGTCCGCTCTTCGCGGGCGATCGAGCGCCGTTGCGTCGATGATGTTGCGTTCCGTTCCTGGCCGCTGATCAGACCTCCGGACTTCCGCTCGGTCGCCCGGGGGCCGCCCGGGAAACCATCACTTCACTCGGCGGGAGGCCGCGCGGAAAGATGGAGTCCAGCCAGGTGGTGTAGGGGATCAAGCCACCGGAATCCGCAGGCCAGGGACGGTGGCCCCGATCGATCGGGTGTCCAGCTCGTCTTACCGGCACGCTTCGTGGGCTGTCGCCAACAGGCAGATCGCCGTGGGCCTCGAACCGGAACGCGCAGCGCTTGATCCCCTACACCACGTCGCGGGACACGACTCGCGGAAAAGGATCTGCCACGGCAGACACCTCGCCGCGCGGCCGACCCAACCTCGTGGCTGTCCGGCTACCGCAGACTCAGCCCCCGCTACGAACGCCACCCCCGCAACTACCTGGCCTTTCTCGGCCTCGCCGCCGCCTTGTGCTGCTACAAGCGACTGGTCCGCCTCACCACATAGGACACCGTCTTAAGGGTCTGCACGTCCGTATCATCGACGCCGACATCACGCTGACCACCAGCAGCGGGCAGCGCATCGCCGGCCGCTACCGGCTCGCGACCACTCTCACGAATCACCGCGACCCCGCCGAGGTCCTGGTCCGCCTTTATCACGAGCGGTGGGAGATCGAGTCCGCCTTCTACTGGCTGCGGCACACCCTGCTGACAGGGCGGGTCCTGCGTTCCCAGGAGCCCCGCGGACTCGATGTGCCGCCGCAACTGGTGGGTGAGGAAGCGCAGGGCAGAGCTGGACACGTCGACGCCCGACGGGTAGACAAGCACGTGAAGCCTCTGATGGAGACAGTTCTCTTGGTCGAAAACCCATCTACCAGGGGCTTCACCACCTTGTCAGCCCAACCGCCCTACTGTAGAGGCAAGTTGGAAATGGCTCACTTGCCGAGGACGCACCCAATAGGACTTCTCCTGCGCAGGCGGAGCGCGACGATCACTTCCTCTGCGGAGCGTGAAAGATTGAGGGTATTTAACTCTTCCGACGGCCGGACCTTCTCAGAGACGATCGTTCTGAGGGACAGGACTTAGAGGTGTCGTGAGGCTCGACAAAGCCTGCGTGACGTCAGTAGGAGGAACGGATAGAGAAGCGCTTGATGCGCAAGGGGTCCGTGCTGGCCGCAGCCATTGTGATGGCTAGCGGCGTGGACCTGCTGGGTGAGGGGACCGCGGAGTCCACCCCGGGTCCACATGGTTGGGATGTCCAATAGATGTCAATTTCCTTCCCAAGGGGGCAAGTAATATCTTTGTCCTCACATACCAGCATCAGCACATCGTCCAGGCCGCGGTTCTTCAGCCCGGTGAACATCTGTACAAGTACTTCGCACTATGTGCGCCGTCCTCGGCCCACATGCTGAGGATATCCCGGGTACCCTCAGCGGTGACGGCCATGACGAGGTGGGTGGGCCGGTTCGGAACCTTCTCCATGCCCGATCTTTACGCTGATGGCATCCACGGACGCAACGGGATACACGTGATCGGGCGGCCAGTTCTGCCATTCGACCATTTCCTCCATCACTTTGTCGCTGATGGAGGAAATGGTCTGCCTGGAGACCTCGGCGCTGTTGATCTCGGCCAGGTGCACGGAGATATCGCCGTGGGTGAGACCCTTGACGGACAGCGACAGCACCATTTCGTCCACTCCAGTCAGCTGGCGCTGCAGTTTGCGCACGAACTGCGGCTCGAAGCTGCCCTCCATGTCCCGGCACCTCGACCTCAACCGGCCCGACGTCGGTTAGCACGGTCTTCGCCCAGGCTGCCCCAACACCCGCTTGATCAACTGCCGCACCGGTCGGCCGCATGCCCTCACTCCGGGCCCGGTCGACCAGCGTCCTCGATCGTCACTCACTCACTTGGCCCCTCCATGATTAACAAATCCGCCGCTTCTAGACACACCGGATGCCGCACGGGTATCCCGGGAAGCCAGCCGTCGCTTCGGAATGAGCGGGGCGGTGGTGGACAGACCCCAGGAAGGCGCTTGCAAGCTGGTCCCCCTTGGCTCCGGCGGGCAGATTCGCACCAGACGGCATCGAGAACAGGCGGCTGAGGTCATGGAACCATTGGGCCCGGATGATCCCGAGAAGCTTGGTCCCTACCGACTCGTGGCACGTCTCGGTACAGGCGGAATGGGGCGCGTGTATCTGGCCACCTCCCCGCGTGGGCATGTCGTCGCGGTCAAGGCCATTCGCCCCGAGATGACGGGGGATAGGAACTTCCACATCCGTTTCCGTCGCGAGGTGGAGGCCGCTAGCGTGGTCAGCAGCATGTATACGGCACCGGTGATAAACGCCGAGCCAGATGGCGTCACGCCCTGGCTGGCCACCGCCTACATACCCGGTCCGACGCTGGCGGAGGCGATCGCCGAGCACGGACCGCTCCCGGTTGATTCGACGCTCGCACTGGGCGCCGGGGTCGCCGAGGCGCTGATCGCCATCCACGCTGCAGGACTGGTGCACCGCGACCTCAAACCGTCCAACGTGCTGCTCGCCGCGGATGGCCCTCGCGTCATCGACTTCGGCATCGTCCGCGCGAGCGACGGCTACGACCTAACACACTCTGGAGTCCTGTTCGGCTCTTTCGAGTATATGTGCCCGGAGCACGCCACCGGTGATCCGATAGGGCCGGAGGGAGACATCTTCTCCCTTGGCTCGGTGCTCGCCTTCGCCGCAACCGGACGTGCGCCATTCAGCGGCTCAACAGTAGCCACGGTCCTCTACCAAATGGTGCATGGCACAGCAGACCTCACAGACGTGCCCGTACCGCTGGACAAGATCATCCGACTTTGTCTAGCGAGGGATCCGGACCTACGGATCGCCGCGGACCGGTTGGCCGCCATATGCGCGCCTCGCGGTGCGGAACAGGTTCTAGGAAACGGCTGGCTCCCGGCCCCGGTGACCGCTGCGATCGCCCACCGTGCGGCGGCCGTGAGGGACCTCGACAACTCGCTCCGGACCTGGGACCACATTGTTCTGGCTCCCGCTGTTCCGGTGCCCGCTGTACAGCGTCCCGCCGCCCCCCTCACCACCGCCCATGTCTCGGCTGTCGCGGACGGCTCACTGCCGAGTATTGCGGAGACGGCGCGCCCAGCCCCCGATTCCGAAACCGAAGGTCTCAAGGACGCGGCCGGGGTGGGATCACAGACGAGTACCGAGCCAGCGAAGCCAACTCACTCCCCCGGACAGCGCAACCCATTCCCCGCCCCCCAACAGCACCGCGCCCCATCTCGGCCAGTTGTCTCCCGACGTGCGATCCTCGCTGCGTCGCTGGGCACGGCGGTCGGTGGCGGTGCCGTATTGATCATGAGGAGACGGGACGGAGAGGGGGCGGGACAGCCGCTCGAACCGGCTCCGAAGCCGTCCTGGACTTTCCGGAGCGATCCGCTGCTTCAGGCGCCGGCTGTCTTCGTCAACGGGACGACACTGGTGAAGACCCGCCCTGGCAACCTTGTCTGCCTCGACCTCAAGGACGGAACGCGGCCCAAGTGGGTCTACCGGGGCATCAGCCAATCCCCGACCCCGCCCCTGGTGGTCAACGGCGCTGCCATCGCGCTCGGCTCGGGCTCGAAGCTGATCGGTGTCGACCCAGCCGACGGCACCGAGCGGTTCTCGCTGGATTTCGGACCGGACTTCCGGTTCGACACGCTGCTCGGCAGCGACACCGCCCGTACCGTCACCATCACCGGGCTCCGATTCCAGCGCCAGTCCGACGAAGAGGGGGGCACGACGTCCTCGGAGACGGTCTTCGGCGTCGACCTGCAGGCCCGCCGGACGGCAATCATGCCGATCAGCCCGGAGGATATTGGAATCATCCTGAAGCCGGTCATCCTCCCCGGGACGTTTGTCTACGCCGACGGCTTGCGCAACGTGACGGTCCGCAACACAGACGACAGCTCCGTACGGTGGAAGTTTCCTGTCGGCTACGACCTCCGGCCGGGTCTGACGGTGCTCGGCCAGACGGTGTTCGCCATCGGCCGCGAACTCATCGCGCTCGACCTCGTCACCGGCAAGCGCCACTGGCGGGTGACGGCAGAGCACGGCGAGTTCGCCTCGCTCGGCGCCGCCGACGGCACGGTGTACGTCGCCGGCACGGAGCCGAACGGGGTCTGGGCCTTCGACGCCGAAACCGGCTCCAAACGCTGGTTCTGCCCGACGCCACGCCTCAACGTGGACAATCCGGTCGCTGCGGGCCCCAACGCAATCTACGTCCCGGCCTTCGAGAACATAGACGGCTTTTACGCGATCGACACCGCCCGGGGCCGCCTCCTGTGGAACTTCACCGACGGCAGAGAAACCGGAGTCAACGGCTGGCAACTCGCCTGTGACGGAGCGGGACACCTGATAGCCCAGCACTTCGATTGCACCTACAGCCTGCCCGCTCCCTGATAGTGATCGACCCGCATGGTATGCCCCGGTTCTGATCGAGTCGGGTTGCTGGACAATTGACGATCCAGCAGCCTTCAGAGGCTGTGATGCCCCGCAGTTATCCGCCCGAGTTCCGCCGCAAGGTTCTTGAACTCGTCGCATCCGAAAGGAAGGTCGCCGAGGTGGCCCGGCTCCTCGGAATCAGCGATCAGACGATGTATGTCTGGCGCTGCCAACGCCTCGCCGATACGGGGCAGTTGCCCGGCACGAACAGCAGGGACCTGTCCGAGCCCGCTGTGGCCCACATGAGCTGTCCCGAGTTTCGTAGAGTCCGGTGATCTTGTTTCAGGCGGACTGCTGGGTGGCTTCCTGTTGTCGCCACCAGGCGCGTTCGTACTCGGCGGGCGGTACGTAGGCGAGGGCGGAGTGGAGCCGTTCGTCGTTGTACCAGGCGACCCACTGGAAGATCGCCCGCTCGAGCTGGCCGACGTCCCGCCAAGGGCCCTGCATCTCGATCAGCTCGGCCTTGAAGGTGCCGTTCAGGGCCTCGGCCATCGCGTTGTCATAGCTGTCCGCGACCGAGCCGACCGAGGCCGAAGCCCCGATCTCGGACAGCCTCTCGGTATACCTGCCGGGGTGAGTCCGTGTCCGTGGTGAGCGCTCTTCCCGACATCCAGGCCCAGGAAGAGGCCTATCTCGTCGTACTCGTTCAAGCCGTCCTCCCGAACGGGGCGTGCGGTGCTGGCCTGGGCGTTGGCGTCGTGCGCGCATCCACGTTATGCAGACGTGTCGCCCGTGTACGGCCGGGCATTGCGCTCGACCGGGCGGTAGTCGGACCTCTGCGTCTCCAACGGCACCTCCCAGGCCCGGGTTGAGTCGGCCTGGGGCGCGGTGCCGGGATTGCTCCCGGTCCGTTTCCCCAGGCCGCTCGCCGAGTGAAGTAGGCCGCCGACGAGGTGCCCGTGGCTCGAGTCCTTTTCCGACGGCCCCTTCCCGAACCGGACGGGCCCGATTTCCAGGCATCCGGC
>NZ_JBEXXQ010000122.1:0-7445 GCF_040630525.1 Streptomyces sp. NPDC005799 | reverse complement strand
CATCCTTGAGGGGACGTTGATTCGCCTCCAGGTCGACCACCTGCCCGGAGGAGGGGACCCGCTGCCGGTCTGGCTGTGGTCCTCGAAGACTGGGAGGACGAGCGCGGACGTCGATCTGAGCTGGCAGGCGTTTCTGCGCCGCTTCGATCTTGAACACACCTTCCGCATGATCAAGCAGACGCTTGGCTGGACCCAGCCGAAGCTCCGCACTCCTGAAGCGGCGGACCGCTGGACGTGGCTGGTCATCACCCAATGCCGCGAAGTTAAGGGCCCGGCGGCGCTGTCAAATTGTCGGGCAGGGTGATCTTGTACGTATTCGGCGCGGAGGGCGACGGTGTCGCGGGCGGCCTCCAGGGCGATGATGAAAGCCGCGCGGTCCGGGTCGGTGCCAGGCCGGGTCTCCACGGCGGTGACCATGACGGACCGCAATGTCTGGTAGAGGGTGAGGAGTCCCCACACTTCCTGGGTAAGGCCGAGGGGATTGAGGACAGGTCGATCACGGTAGCGAGGTAGAGCTTGCCCTCGCCGGTGTCGATCTCGGTCATGTCACCTGCCCAGACGAGGTCGGGCTCCTCGGCGGTGAAGTCCCGGCGGACGAAGTCCGGGGCCGCGGGCCGCTTGCCCGGCCTGGTCAGTGACCGGCGTCGGCGGACCTTCCTTCCGTCCGGCCAGCCCGAGCTCGGCCATTACCTTCGCGACGGTGTCCACCGACACCCGCCAGCCCCGGCGCCCCAGCTCGACGAACACCTTCGGCGAGCCGTAGGTGCCACCTGAGCCGTTGAAGATCTCCTCGATGTCCTCCGCCAGGTGCTGCCGCCGCGTCTCCCGCGCGGTGGGCGGTCGGTCGCGCCACTTGTAAAACCACGACTCCGACTGTCGGCGTACACCTGAACGTATCCGTACGGCGACACCGACACCCCCAACGCCCGGCAGGCGGTGCGGAATGGAACCTTCTGCTCGGCCTTGCAGCTGCTGATCACCCTGACCGCGACGGCGGGGTCCGTGTCAGCTACTTCACCCACAAGGCCACGAATCGCTTGCACACATCACGCTCCATCTCCAGCTCTCGGATGCGCTTGTCCTTCTCCCTGGCCTCGGCCCGCAGCCGTTCAAGCTCCGCCCGCCCACTCTCCCGCAGCCGGCCACCCGAGGGTTCGGCCGACGGCCTGTCCGACGACGGCGACCCGTTGCGCCGCGCCCGAGACACCCAGCTGTGCAGTGTCCCCGAATGGATGCCCAGATCCGCAGCCACCTCCGGGATCGGCTTCCCGGTCTCCGTCACGATCCGTACCGGCCCCTCGCGGAACTCTGCATCGTAGAGGCGCTTCTTGGATGCCATGACCCCAACTATTTCTCCGGTCACGGTCTCCACAGTAGGAGGGGAACCTCACCCGACGGCCCGTCACCCGCTGGCTGCCTCGGCCTCAGGAGGCCCGCCCGAGCGTTCCATGCGAGCCATGCCCCTTTGGGTGCAGTTCGTCTCGAGTGAAGCTGCTGATCAAGCAGTGAGGGTGTGGTTCCACCAACTGACGTCGGCATCAAGCCCGTGCACGCGAGTGCCACTACCAGCGGCAAGCGGCGGTCCGGCCGTGAAGATCACGATCTACGGCTGGAGTACTAACACGCTGGTCAGCGTGCGCCGGGTCGCGCAGCACAACACCGGCCGCCACACCCCTGGCGTCGACAGGCAGGTCGCCTTGACCTCCGAGGACCGGGCGAGCCTGGCGATGCGACTGCATCGCCAGGGCGGACCGGTCCGGACGCTTCCGGTGCGGCGGGTGTACATACCGAAGAAAGGCGGAAAGAAACGCCTGATCGGAATTCCGGTCATCGCCGACCGTGCCCAGCAACAGCGGGTGCGCAGCGCACTGGAACCCGAATGGGAAGCCCGGCTGGACCGGAAACAATACGATTCCGGCCGGGTCGCGGATGCCACGACGCGATCGAGATGGTCCACAGGGCCGTCGCGACGAAAGGCGCGAAACGGGACTGGGTACTCGACGCCGACCTGAAATCCGCATTCGACAAGATTGATCACAACTTCCTGCTGGAACGCCTCGGGACATTCCCCGCTGAGCAATCGGTCTCGGCCGGGACGAACACCTCCAGGGTTCCGGACCGACGTCAACCTCTGTCAGGGCAGACAGAAGCACTCACAGCGCGCGCCACAGGATTTACCACGCCCCCGGCGCGCACCGAAGGTGCGTTGGACCGCTGACCAGCACCTCCCGCACGCCGGGGGAACCTCAGTGGGATCGACATGGAATGGTCAGGCTCTTGCGAAGACTGACCCTGACCTGCAGCGATACGCTCAGCGTTTCCGAATCGACCGGTGCTGCTCGTCGCGCCACTTGATCCGGTCCCCATAGGTATGGGGAAGTCCATCGAGTGGCCTCGTCGTTTCGGGCCTTGGCCTGCCTGTCGGGGCGGTGCTCACGCTCACCTTGCCCAAGGCAAGGGGTGTCAGGGGCGGTGACGGCGAACGGCGGCGGTGAAGATCTGCGTGCGGCCGGTGCGTGTGTCGGTCCAGATCGGGTGGAAGGCGTGGCGGGGAGCAGCGGCCAGTCCCTGGTAGTTGCCGAGCCAGTGCGTGCTGCCAGTGTCGATGGCCTGCCGGGGGTCGAAGGCCCGGGTGGTGACGCGCAGGGGCGGCCCGAAGACGGGTGGCGTGGATGCGGCCGACACCGGGTCCGGGTCCGAGATGTGGAGCAGGACGTCCATGCGCAGTGTTGCCAAGGACAGGGCATAGACGGAGATGGCGATGCGGTGGTCATCGCCGATGGCGACTTGGGGTTGTAGGTAGACCGCCTCGTCACTGGCCGCCACGGTCATCGGTTCACTCCACATCGGTGCGGGGCCGGTGGGGCCGGCCAAGGTTGCCAGCAGCAGTCGCGACATCCCAGTCGCGTCGTCGAAGCCCGTGACGGCCGTGCAGACGAGACCACCGCCAGGGGCAGCCGCAAGAGCCGGGCCGCTCTTCGCGGTGACATCTCCCAGACCCGGCGCCATGGCCGGCACCTCGGCCACCGTGAACGGCTCCGTGAACGTCTCGCCGTGGTCGCCGGAGGTAACGGCTTTGAGGAGCACGCCACCACTCGAAGAGGGGGTGACGTAGGCGACGGTGAGCGATCCTTCCGGTCCGGCGGCAGCGACGGGGGCGATGGCCTTGGCGCCTGCGATCGGGTCAAGTGGACGCGGAGCCTGGAAGGTTCGGCCGCCGTCGTGGGAGCAGACGACGGCCACACCGTCGGCGGCGGTGCCGTACATCCCCGCGGCGAGGTACAGATGCGTGGTCGGCGGGCGGCTTCCCGCGCCGATCGTGAGGCTGGGATGGTCCACCAACCCAGCGCCGCCGGCAATCGCCGTGGTCGGCGGCCGGAAACCTCGCCCGCCGTCGTCGCTGCGCCACATCAGGACATCACCGTGGCGCGGCGGCCCCTGGGCGGCCACGACGCAGCACACGAACGCGCGGCCATGGCCGTCGAAGACCACGGTCGGATTGCCGTCGAAGTCCGGTACCAAGCCGGGCAGCAGGCCCCGCGCCCGCCAGGTGTCACCGCCGTCGAACGACGTGTAGGCGGCTACACCGACGTCGGATCCGACGAACACCCGGCATACGGCCAGGAGGTTGCGAGGGTCGAGTGGATTGACTGCGATGGCCGGCTCGATGTGCGCGGCGAAAGCATCATCGGTGACCCTTACGTTGCCCGGCACTCTGTCTTCTCCCCGCTTCGCCGACGTCGCCGTCAGGGACAGGTTGCCGGCCGCCATCCATGACAACACCGCCACCGGGACGCCGGCGAAGGCCCTCCGCGACACCCTTCGATCGAATGCCCCCATGGCAAAGGTCCCTTCTGGCCCGCCGATCGCCACCATCGCATGGGGCATCCGGCTTACGTCGAGGTCATGGCTGATGGTCCGCGCTTCGCCGCGCCCTGTCATCGACCCGTGGTAGGCCGCCCGTGGTCTGAATGACCCCGCCACGAGTCATCCGCGGGAACGAGTGACATGCGACAGGCCCTGGTGTCAGCGCACTGACTGCCGCGCCGATCCGGCACGGGCACTCGCCGCCGCTCGGCGGGTGCACCTGGGGAATCACGGCGAGCAGCTTTGAGGCGGAACCGATTACCGGGTGGCCGAATTCAGGGAGCGCCACCAGCGACGAGTACCCCTTCGCCCCTACCAAGGAAGGCGGCACGCAGCCTCCCGCCAACCAGCGGGATATCACCTGGGTGAAGGTCAGCGAGAACAAGTCCCAGGGCGGAGGTATCACAGCGTGGCGCGGCCAGATGCACGTCATGGACGGCGACCCGTTCTACGTGATCGTCTACAGCCTGGCTACACTCCCGCCAAGCCAACCAGGGTGCCCCGTCCCGCTTCGCCGCGGGGAGGGGTGCCCTGCCCGTTCCAGGAGGCCTCTCATGCTGGTCTGGGCGTCCTCGTTCACCGTCGAACTCGGCGAGAACGGCTACCTCATCGGCTTCACCGACGACTGCACCTATCCCGCCGAGATGCCCTTCGGCTGGCGCTGTGGCCCGGCCACCGATGCCAACGCCGTCGTCCTGACCACCACCGACACCGGCCCCCTGCAGCTGACCATCGAGCTCCACGACGCTCCGCCGGCTCCGGAGACCGACGACGGGTGGGAGCCGGCCGAGGAAATCAGCCTGCGCCCCGACCTGCCCGCTCTCCACCTCGCGACGGGGGAGTCGGGCGGCGTCGTGGATGCGTGGCCCGACGAGGAGGTACCCCTGGAGCTCCCGCCCGCCCCGGACGGCGGCCACTGCATGCGCATGCGCCTGTACTGCCACGCCGACGACACGGAACCCGGCATCGGCGACCACGGCGAGCGCCACCTCATCCAGCTGTGGCCGGCCCCTGAAACCGACCCTGTCCACCCGGAGATCACGGAAGCCGACCGGCGGCAGCGCGCCGAGTACGCCGCATCGATGGCCGTGCCGGTGGACCAGTACACCACCACCTACCCGACAGAATCCGGTGACGCTTGGTGACAACACGCCAGCTTCAGGGTGGAGCGAAAACCTCCGCGAACCCGTACGCCGGTGGACCTCCTGGCGCGCCGCCTCCGCGGGCCTGGCGGTATCGCGACCACGCCATACTCGATCTTGAGCTGGACAGCCAACTCCGGTTGTCTGGTTATGCGTTGGTGGTCCAAGGAAAGACGCGCCCCGCTTCCTGCGGGGAAATGCAGGTGCAAGGCCTGCCCGGCGCTCCGTACGCGAGCCTCATCCCGCTCTGTCGGGATGAGGCTCGTGGCATGTCCCGGCCCAACCGCCCGCGGACATTGACCCTTCCGTCGTGCTCTGGTGCGCCGTATCTCGCGCGGTAGGGGCGGGCGACACCTGACGGATAAACGAACACGCGCCGCCTCCGGTAGAGATGGTTCTGTGGTCGACAGCCCACCTGCCAAGTGCTTCACCGTCTCGTGCGACAAGACGGCTTCAACTTCCAGCGGGCAAGGAGAGTTTGGCCATGTGCGCTTTGACGCACGTCACCCCTGCCAGACGTCGGCCACTGCAGGGGCCAATGCACTGGCCTGGGCGTGGCCGGCGCGGGCGGCAGCCGGCCGGTGTGTGTCGTCCGCCATGTTGCGGCCCATCATGCGGCGCGCGGCGCGGTCCGGGGACAGCAGCATGACGCGTGCCCCGTCGTCGGACAGTTCCGCAGCCTGCTGCACGGCGCTCGGATGCGGCCCCATCGCCCGGGGGACCGGCGCGACCGCCAATACCCGGTGGTACCCGCGTGCGAGCTGGAGGTTGGCGGTCGAACGGCTGCCGCCGTCCATCCAGCGCCGGCCCGCCACGGTGACCGGCGGCCATACGATGGGTACGGCGCAGCTCGCCGCGACCGCTTCGAGGAGTGTCGCTCCAGAGCGCGAGTCGAACACCTCGGTCTGTCCGCTCTGCGCGTCGACCGCGGCGATCCGCAGCTCCCGCTCGGGCCAGTCGCGTACGTCGTCCAGGAGCATGCCGACCGTGTCGAAGACGTCCGACTCCGGGCCGGTCCGGGCGTGCAACGCCGCCCGGGCGAGGCGTTCGATGGATCGCTGGGGATCGCGGGAACCGAGCGCCGCCCAGAGGAAGCGCGCTGTCTGACGCGCTGTCACCGGCAGGCGGACCGCGTCTGCTCCGGAGAGCTGACGCTCATAGAGATCCGAGGCCGGGACGCCGGACCGGAGCCGGGTTCCGAAGACGGCACCGGCGGAAGTGCCGATCACGACGTCGGCGCTGCCGAGATCGATCCCGGCCTCAGTGAGCCCAGCGAGCACCCCCGTCAACCAGGCTCCGCCCACCGGTCCGCCGCCGCCGAGCACGAGTGCGGTGCCGGGCATGCTTCCCCCTCCCCGTGAACGACCGCGGACCTTCCGCCCGCGGGAAGCGAAACGGGGAACTATCCCCGTTTGCCCGGCCGACGATAGCATCAGTACCGGGGAGGACTCCCCAGTACGGGGCGAGAACCGGGAGACACAATGGGCGACCGTTCGCCGGTAGGACGCCGCGATGCGCTGCGCAACCGCAAGTTGCTGACCTACGCGGCCCGAGAGGTCTTCGCCGAACAGGGCCTGAACGCCCCGCTCGATGAAATTGCCCAGCGGGCGGGCATGGGCAACGCCACCCTCTACCGTCACTTCCCGACCCGTGCCGCGCTCGTCGACGAGGTCTTCCGGGATGCACTCACCGAGACCGCCGCGGCCGGCGAACGGGCACGAACAACCGAGGACGCATGGACGGGACTGACGCAGTACCTACGAACAGTGTTCGCGGGCCTGGCCGCAGACCGCGGCACCAACGACCTCATGACCACGAACCTGGAAGGCGTCACCTCCCTCACAGCGATCCACGCCCACAACCGCGCAACCATCGACGAGCTACTCCGTCGCGGTCAGGAACAGGGCACCATCCGCCCGGATCTCACCACCGAGGACCTGCTCTTCACCCTGGCAGCACTGGGCAGGGCTGTTCCCGCCCTCACCACGGTCACCCCGGATGCCTGGTTCCGCCCGCTCGCCCTGCTCCTCGACGGCCTTCGCGTCAGCCCGGCCACGCCCCCTCTGCCCGCGCCGGCCCTCACTTCCGACCAGCTTGGCAAGGTACTGCTCAATCTGGGCCCGCACAAGCGGCGTTGAGAGGCTCCTGACTCACACGGCTGCCCTGGTAGACCACCCCTTCACCAGGAACTTCCCCGCCTCAGCCTCACGATCAGGTTGGAAAAGGCCTACTGGCTTCCGACTGGGATCGCTTGTGGAGTTGACCCGTTTGACTTCCTCCCCCGCCTAAAGGCGGGGGATTCCAGCGGTCGCCCGCTGGGGTTCCTGCTTCACCGACGACTGCCCCGTCCGGGAGGACTCCCGTTGAGGTCTTACACCATCTCCACAGGCAGACGCCGCCAGCCCGGCGGCCAGGATGTTGCGTGCCGCGTTCACG
>NZ_JBEXXQ010000121.1:0-7468 GCF_040630525.1 Streptomyces sp. NPDC005799 | reverse complement strand
CGTCACGCGACGGCCCGTCCTCCAACGGCGGAGGACATTACGGGCGAACAGCCGCACTGATCAGCGACCGAAACCCGCTGAAGAATCGAGGCTAACGACGCATGCGCCTTGTCACCGCACGTCGCTCTCCACTGACTACTCCTTGAGTGCTGCGACAGGTTTCGAGGGTGGCGGCTTGTTGGTGAGAGAGCAGCGGAGCGGCCGCCTGGATGTCGCTCATGTGTTCACGACGACCGTGGTGGCGGGCGAGGGCTCGCCAGTTCTTCAGGTGGGCGATGCCGATCCGGCGTGAGGAGTGGGCCTTGCGCCGCTGTTCATGGATCTCCTCGTACCAGTCCGGGGCGTTCTTTTTGAACTTGCGGTGGGGCGGGGTCACTACACGTCCGCCGATCTGGGCACCCAGGCCCTGGTAGCCGGCATCCGCGAGGATCTCCACCGCGGGGCCGTTGGCCAGGAGCCTGGCCAACCTTAACTTGCGGGCATGAGTGATGTCCGCACAGCTCGCGGGCTCAGCCGGGCTGCAGTACAGGAGGCGGCCGTCAGCGTCGGTGAGGACCATGGACTTGACGGCGTTCTGCTTGTTCTTCCCCGAGTTGTTCTTCCCCGAGTTGTTCTTCCCCGAGAATGTACTTGTCCCGAGTCCTTGATGTACTTGTCCCGGTCCTTGCATCCGGCAGCCGGGCGGCGGACGCGGATCTCGGTGCCGTCGATGATCCCGGTCTGCTCGTTCTCGCCGAGGTGGTCGACCACCTCGGCGAGCGTGCGGAGCCGACGGCCGGGCGCGATGGTGCAGCCCCGCTGGGCCAGCAGCGGCCGTACTTCAGCGATCGCACGCGTGATGGTGGAGCGATTTACATCGAACCAGCAGGCCAGCACGTCGTGGGTGGCGCGATGGCGGAGGTGAATCAGCGTGGCCAGGAGCCGGTCGACGAAGACGAGCTTGTGCTCGGCGCCAGCGCCGACAGCTCGCTGGCGAGGACGCGAGGCGAGTGTCGCCTGGTGCTGCGCGTGCCACAACAGGCCGATCTCTGATACGAGTTCGGTGATCACCTCTGAACTCAGTCCGGTGATCTGCTGACTGCGAAGGACTGCTGCACGGGTCAGGTTCCCACCACACAGACCATGATCAACGATCAAGGTCTCGACGTGCCAGCGCCAACCACGCACGAGCTCGTTACGAGATCACCAACCAGGAACTCCATTCGACCCACGCGTTCCAAGATCAGTTGCGACACAGACCACCACAAGCTCGACGACAAACTGTGCCGCACTGGAAGAATGAAAAACTGGGGACACTTGCCCCTACCGGGATTCCTGCAGGGCGGCAACCCTCTAGAAGTCGGTCTCACTCACGACTCTTCAACAGCCCGTAGATCTCTAAGGGCTTTTCCGTAAATCGGTCAAGAAAAATGGAATCCACATTCAAACAAGCACGTTGGTGGTGATCGGGAGTAACGGGTGGGCCTTGGCTTGTGGATACCGTCCACCTGGGTTCAGTCGAGGAGTATCTGTCGCTTCATTCTTGACCGCTCAGAGATTCAAGAGTTTAGCCGAAGGAGCCTACATGCTAAATCTAGCGGAGTCCCCAGTGACTCAGCTCGCCGATCGCGAGGTCGGAGACCGGACAGGTCTACTGAAATCCATAGGCATGCCGACGGCGTGCGTGCAGGACGTTGAGGAAATGGACATCGTGCCGTGCGGCTGCGTCTTGGATGGCGCGTGGGCCAGGTGGTAGTAGGCCTACTCGCCGTCCTGGCGGCGGAGAGTACGGCGTAGCCTCGTCCACGGCCAATCGTGGAGCGGTGCAGCCCGGTTCGACGCGTCATGGTCGGCCGGGCTGCGGGCGAGCCTATTCCAGCAAGGCAATTCCGGTCGCTACGCGACAGAACTCGCATGCGCACTCCCATCCGCCTCAGAGACTGGTCCTCCGATTGGAGACTGAGCAATGCATGGATTGGCCAGCCGGACCTTCTCGACTAATGTAATGGTTAAACTCAACAGAGGAAGGGCCGCCGATTCCGCCTTCTCTCGGATTGAACGAATAACCGCAGTAGGTGCCGCGATCGGCGCACTAGAGCAAATTGTCTGCTCAGAAACTCTTAGTGATACCGGTTTTTATTCCTGGTCTATACATCAGGATCGGTACGAAATCAGTAATCACCTCGCCCAAAATTTGGTCGACAAACTTCTGAAATATCCGAATGTCGTCGCCCTTTTACACGTCCGCCTTGCAGCTGCTGTACGACTAGCCGTAGGGCGGCCGGGTCCCGTTGAACATACTCTGCTGCTGTTGGCTCTCGCAATGACAGCTTCCGCGATGCGCAAGCGCCACCCCTATGGCCACGACGGGTCGGATCAAATTTCCCAGCTTACGTTCGCTGTATCCCTGCTGGCACGTGCCTTCCCCAATGACAAGGTAGCCAAGGATACGTGCCTGCGTTTCATCGCCTTTCATACCAGCCTTTCCTATGCGGTCTCGGGCGCGGTCAAGCTGGTCTCCCCAGTCTGGCGTGATGGATCCGCGATTTCTGGGATCTTCCGTACCAGAGCGTATGGAGATCCCTCCATGCACAATCTGCTCAGGGAGCACCCTAATCTGGCTCCCATGCTGGCCTGGGCGGTCATCGTCGGCGAGCTTTCCTTCCCTCTCGTGCTGGTGGCCCGCGCACCAATAGCTAAAGGCATCTTGGCGATGAGTCTGGCATTTCACCTCGTCAACGGAAGACTTATGGGCCTGAACCGGTTTGTCTGGGCGTTCGCTGGCACCTATCCGGCAGTATCTTACGCCGCAAGGTCGATGCGTTCATGAGCGCGGGGCGTACTCTTAGTGGCCGCCACGCAAGCATTCGCACCAATGATTCAGATTTCGTAGTGATCGGCCTCATAGGCACTACTGCGTTAGGGGTGGTTCTATGGGAAATGCTTGGGACAGAGTCGTCGGCTCCGGCACCAGGGCAGCTCCTGTCGGTTGCAGGCCGCGCACAGCATGTCATCGAGCATCCCGGCCGGCATCCGACGGTCGTACTCGAAAGCGGCCTGGGTAATCCGTCCTCCATGTGGTCGTGGGTAATTGACCGACTTCCCGAAGAGACATGTGTCGTGGCGTATGATCGCCCGGGGAATGGCTGGAGTCGGGCTAACGAAATAGCATTAAGCAGCGCCAGATACCCAGATCACCTGCTCTCTGTACTCGAATCGGCCGGAGCACCCTCTCCCTATCTCCTCGTGGGCCATTCAATCGGTGGTTTACTGATTCGAATTTTTGCCGAGCGCTACCCAGAGCTGACTGCTGGTCTAGTGTTCGTGGATTCGGCTCATCCGGCCGATATGCTGGGTTCCGCAGCATCAGACCTGTTTACGCTGCGTCGTTCGTTGGACCGGCGGATCCTACGATCCGTTCTGCGGCTTCCGCCGAGTAGGGGTTTGAACGCAGATTTACTCTCACTGCCCCCCCCGATGGTTCGGCCAACGGTCAAAGCCATGTCTCGGGTCAGTGCGCTCCGGGCTGCTCACCAGGAACTCGCACTCAGCAGGCATGACTGGGCCGCACAGTCCACACGGTTGCCATCCATCACTCCGCGACCGGTCGCGGTAGTCACCGCCGAAATGACTGTGGGAAGCAAGCCAGATTTCGCTGCACATCAAGAGGAACTCGCTGCGCTCTCCACCGTGAGTTTGTCGGACACTGTGCAGGGCGCCACCCACAATTCGCTCCTCACCCGCCAGTCACACGCGGACCGGGTGACTCGAGCGATCGTGTGGGCGCTCAATGCTGCGCAGGGCCAAAGCTCTCAAAGCCACCAGCTTGCACGACCTGAACCAACTACATGACCGCTGGGGTCGTGGAGTTCGATACATCGTTCTCGGTGGACCGCGTGGCGTTTGAACTGGTGGGGCAGGGCGAAGGTCTACTGGACGACGTAGCGGTCCTTGCTCAAGCCCGTAATTTCCCGGGACTCCTGGCGGGAGATCACCGTCTGGATGCGGAGGCGTCGCAGCTCAGCGCGCGCAGCCTGCGTGTCGTACGCCTCGTCGCCCGGGAGGCGACTCCGCTGCCGTCGGGGCCGGCTGGGTCGCAAGCGACGTGCGGGATGCCATTGACGAGGCCGAGGGTTTTGGTGATGTCGTTGACCTTGGCGGCGGTCGCGATGATGTGCAGCGGTGTGCCCTTGCTGTGGCAGATCAGGCGGTGCTTGCTGGTCGATCGCGACCCCTGGGCTCGACGGCCTGCTCGGCCAGGCCACGATCTCTGCCTGCCACGCCAAGAACACCTACCTCGCTGCTCGCTACCGACGCATGGTCGGACGCCGCGACCCATCGGGCGCTGGTCGCCCTGCAGCGCTCCATCCTCATCTCGATGGCACATGTTCACCCGCAAATCGAGGACACCCACCTCGGCGGCGGCTACTTCCTCGAACGTGCCTGCAAGACCCGTGTCACCTGCCGCCTCGTCAACCAGCTCAACCGCCTCGGCTATCAGGCCAACCTCCAGCCCATGGAGGCCACATGAGTGCGCCTTAGCTGCACCGAACGGGGATTTTCGTGTCACGAACCCAGACCGCTGCGCTGGCCGCCGTGGAGGCGGGAAAATGGGGCCAGTGTCCGTCCGGAACGCCGGTTTCACTGTGATGTTGGTGAGTTCGCGAGTCAGGATGGTGTCGGGGACCGCTGACAGGGACCATCGATTGTTGCGGCAGCACGCGGACCAGACTCTTCAGCCCTGTTGTCTCCCCGGACGGCACGCACGTACAGCGTTGCCCGGGGAGGAACCCATGGACGTACTGCACGAGCGGTGCGCCGCGCTCAACATCGGCAAGAAAGACGTCAAGGCGTGTGTCCACACCCGCAACCCTTCTGGCAGATGCTCGCGGCGGCAGGAGATCCGCACGTATCCGACCATGACCAGCTTCCTGCTGGAATTGCGGTACTGGCTACTCGAACAGCAGGTCATCCTCGTTGTGATGGAATCGACAGGAGACTACTGGCGGCCGGCGTTCTACGTGCTGGAGGACTGCCTGAACGTGATCCTGGTCAGCGCCGCCCACGCCAAGGGCCTGCCCGGCCGCAAGACCGACGCCGATGCGGCCTGGCTGTGCCAACTGGGCGAATGTGGCCTGCTCAAAGCGTGGTTCGTACCACCGGAGCCGGTCCGGCACTTGCGCGGCCTCACCCGCTACCGCACCAGCCTGACCATGGAACGCTCGCGCGAAGTCCAGCGCCTGGAGAAGGAACTGGAAGACGCGGGCATCAAACTCTCCTCGGTGGCCACTGACCTCACAGGCGTTTCCGGCCGGGCGATGCTCACCGCACTCATCGAGGGCGAGCGCGACGTCCACACGCTGGCGGGGATGGCCAGGGCCCGCATGCGCCCGAAGATCCCCGCCCTGGTGGAGGCGCTGACCGGGAACTTCGGCGAATACCACGCCTTTCTCTGCCGCTCCATCTGGAACGGATCGACCACCTCACCGAGGCATTCGGTGAACTGTCGGCGCGGATCGAGGAGGAGATGCGCCCTTTTCACTCGTCGGCTTGAGCTGCTGGCGACCGTCCCCGGCGTCGGCCGTGGCGTCGCCGAGGTGATCATCGCGGAGACCGGTGGCGACATGGCCCGTTTCCGTACCGCCGAGCACCTCGCGTCGTGGGCCGGAGTCTGCCCCGGCCATCACGAGGCCGCCGGGCGGCACAAGTCCGGCCGACGCCGACACGGCAACCGGTGGCTGGGAGCCGCCCTGGGCACCGCGGCGATGGCCTCCTCCCGCACCCGCGACACCACCTACCTCGGTGCCCGCTACCGGCGCTTGGCACCCCGGCTGGCAAGAAGAAGGCCCTCGTTGCCCTCGAACACTCGATCCTGACCGCGGTCTGGCACATGCTCACCCAGAACACGGAATACGCCGACCTCGGCGGCGACTACCACGCAAGCACGACCCCGAACGCGCCATGCACCGCATCACCCGACAGGCCAATCCCCTCGGCTACACCGTCCGCTTCGACCCCATCCAGGCGGCATGAGCCGACCACAGCCACTGCCTCGATGACCAGCACTCATGCTTCATTTTCGGACCAGCAGCCAGGGCGTCCCGGACAGCCGGAGGGCCACCCTTTGGAAGCCATGACTGGCAAGACGCCACAGCCACATCCGGCCCATCTGGGCCGCCCAACAACTTACGGAGGCGCCATGACCTTGCCCCGCCAGACACGACACACCGCGCTTCGTGCAGGCCTGGCGATCTGGGCGGGACTCACCATCATCCGGCAGGTCAGACCGAACCAGTCGTGGCTGCATCAAGTGGAGCGGTGCGGTATACCCGTACCGAACTACCGCTTCTTCGGCCCGAACCCCGCAATGCATGACATGCACCTGCTCATCCGTCATCGATTGGCGGACGGATCTTTTACTTCTTGGCAGGAAGTGGCCGTCACAGAGAACCGCCATTTCTCTCAACTTTTTTGGGCCCCCTTCCGGCGCATGAGCAAAGGGATGAACGACGCCATGAAGGAACTCTTGGTGGCCACAAGAAGGACCAATGATCTCAGACTATTGAAGGAAACGATACCTTACCGTTCCTTCCTCAATGTAGCCTCCTCAGTAGCCAGCCAGCTTCCCTCGGCCCGCGCGGCGCAATTTGCGATCGGTAGATCAGCAGTTTTTGACCCGGATGTCGAGCCCGACATAATATTCGTATCTGATACCCATGAAATTCGCGCCTACCGGTAGTTCGTTAGCCTCAAAGTTTCGCGAGTGGGGTTGCCCTAGCCTTGATCAAATAGGCGGAGAGTGCTGCTGAGCTGCAACGATGGGACTTGTCGAAGGTCCTGTCAGCTACGAGGAAAGCAGGGCGTGATCAAGTTACGGAAGGGTTCGGGTGGTTGGTGATACCCAGGAATGGGAGGGCTCGTTCGGGGTTGTCCCGGATGCTGCGGGTGGCAGGGCTTCGGCGTAGTCGCATGACGCCCGGTTAGATCACCTGCTTCCAGCCGCTGCTGGACACCGTCGCCGACCTGGCAGGAACCGTCGTCACCAGCGACGCCATGCACCCCCAACGCGAGCACGCCGACTACTTCCTCGGGCGCGGCGCCCACTACATCGTGATCGTCAAGGGCAACCAGAAGAAGCTGCGCCGGCAGCTCAAGTTCCTTCCCCGGAAAGACATCCCGCTTCAGGGACGCACCCTGGGCATCGGCCACGGCCGCTCGGAGATCCGCCGGATCAAGGTCGCCACCGTCAACAGCCTCCCCTTCCCCGGAGCCCGGCAGGCCGTCCAGATCAAGCACCGCCGCACCGACCGCAAGACCGGCAGGACCACCGTCAAGACGGTCTACGCCGTCACCAGCCTGACCGCCGAACAGGCAGGCGCGGCCCAGCTCGCCCAACTCGTCCGCGACCACTGGAAGACCGAGGCCCTGCACCATGTCCGCGACACCACCTTCGCCGAGGACGCCTCCCAGCTACGGACCGGCAACGCAC
>NZ_JBEXXQ010000120.1:0-7911 GCF_040630525.1 Streptomyces sp. NPDC005799 | reverse complement strand
TTCGTCGCATCCAAGTACGGACAACCAGGCCATCAGAGCACGTCCACGCACGAGTTACTCATCCCGCCGCGTGAGAACGCACGCGCCCTGGTGTCTTCGTTGATGCGAAAGGCGACCATTCCACCTGCCGATGTGAGGAGAAAATCCGTCGGACGACCAGAATTATCGAGGTTCCTTTCGCGGAAATCTTACTCTGCGTGAGAGTTGTAAACGACGACTTTGGGTTGAATCAGCGCGGAAAATGCATTTCGGGATTTGACTACCAGTTGGTAATCCGCCTCCAGGGAATCACCAGCGCCCAGCTGCTGCCCGTGGTTCGGTATGCGGGTGAAGAGGGTTCCCGTCTGGGTGCCAAGCCAGGCATGCTGCCATTGGCCGGTAGCAGCGTCATACCGCCGAAGCCACACATCTGAAGGCGCAAGGAAAGGACCGCCGTCAGGTGACTCCACCAGAATCTGCGGAGACACCGTCACAGGCTTGTCAGAGAGATTTTGGTACGAAATTTTTACATCGTAAACCCGTTCTTCCTGGGTAATCTGGATAGGTGTGCAATCGAGGAAAGTGTATAGCGGCGTGCCAAGATCCTCTTGTTGGCACGCACCGGCGGATCCTTGTCCCCCGGCCACTGTCGCGGCCATGCCCACGGATGGTGCCAACCCCATCGCTGCGATCGCTGCAACACTCACAAAGGCCGCTTTGCGACGAAAATTTCCCATCGAGATGATCCTATCGTTAACGAATTGGACGTCGACCCTACAACGGTGCAGCCATCAATGCAGACGTCACGCGGGTGACGATAGGGTCATCTGTCCGTGTCGCATGTCACCTCAGGGTTGTTTCAGGGTCCGTGTGATGCTGTGAAGTCGCAGGTCGCGGCAGCTCGCGGCGCACCTCGACCCGACCCGGCCCAGGTGACAGCGCTCGTCGACGAGCACCCGCACCTGGGGGTCGAGTGCGTACCTTTCCATCGCCTCCTCGACGTACTACCGCCGGCGCCGCGCCGTGCCGAGCGCGAGCCGTGCGAACGTGTGCGCCGGGACGCGGAACTGACCGAGCAGATCAAGGAGATCCACGCCGACTCGGGCGGGATCTACGGCTCGCCGCGCGTGCACGCCATACTCAAGCGCGAGGGCGTCCATGTGGGCCGCAAGCGGGTCGAGCGCCTGATGCGCGAGGCCGACATCGCGGGCATCAGCCCACGTCGCAAGGGCTTCACGCGCCGGGACCCCAAGGCCACCCTGGCACCGGACCTGGTCCAGCGCGACTTCACCGCGAGTGCCCCGAACCGGCTGTGGGGTCACCGATCTGACGATGATCTCCACCGGCGAGGGCCCGTTGTGGCTGTCCGCGATCCGGGACGCGTTCTCCCGCCGGGTGGTGGCCTGGGAGACCTCCGCCCGCGCGGACGCCGACCTGGTGCTGTCCACGCTCGAGTACGCCCTCGCGTCCCGCGAGGTCGAGCCCGGACAGCTCATTCATCATGCGGATCACGGCTGTCAATATACGTCGATCAAGCTCACAACTCGCCTACTGCGAGCGGGAGTTCAGGCATCCATGGGCTCGGTCGGAGACTCGTACGACAACGCCCTCGCGGAGAACCTGTGGATGATCACCAAGACGGAGTGCATCCGCGGCCGCGTCTTCGCCACCCGGGCCGAGGCGAACCTGGCGCTGTTCGAGTACATCGATGGCTTCTATAACTCCCGGCGCATCCAGAAACGGCTCGGCTACCTCAGCCCGATCGAGTTCGAAGAGAAGCACTACGCCGACCGGGCAACGACCGAACGAACGAACCTGAAACCCCGTCAACCCGCCCTGACCAGCTGATCAGTACCTCCCGCACGCCGGGGGAACCTCAATCGACTACGAACGCGAATACTGGGCCGACCTCACCGTGGGGCTGGCTGCATAGGAAGGACTCCACAGTTCGAGGGGATTGACACCTCGCACACACGCCCGCATCCGGCACCTCCGCCTCAACGTGTCCTGGCCCTGGGCCACCGCGTTCACCCTCGCCTGGAACCGGCTCACCAGCTCCCCCAGACCACCTGCCCAGCGCAGAACCGTCCGGACGAGAGCCAGGAAGGACGGGACCCACAGTCTCCGGGCCCATGGAACCCGGAGCAGCCGCAGCGACACGCGACGGCCTCACCCGCCCGCCAACGGAATAAACGAGACGAAGTCACCGCCTCGTCAGGCAGGGATTACCGCTGACAAATCGAGGCCAGGGATCGAGACCACGACCGCAAGCCTACCGACCCAAGTGAGATGACGTCCGAGGCGTGCGCGCCGCAACTGCGTCATTTCTGACATGAGTTGACACATACATGGACGATGAAAGTATCGGCGCGTTCACATGCACCTAACCACTGAACGCAAAGCTTCATGACGTGAGGCTGTCCCGCAGTAGGACTGCCGACACCATGCAGTGCCAGGTGAAACACAAGCGACCACACGCCCGACTGGAGAAGGAGCTTCCCAATGTCGTTGTCAAGCGGCAGCAGTGACGGGAGGTGAGAAGTGATAGCACTCTCCGTCACGGATCATCGCCCACAGGACATTGAGCCGTCGGCGGGCGAGGGCCAGGACCGCCTGCTTGTGCCCCTTGCCCTCGCTCCTCTTACGATGGTAGTAGGCCTTGGAGACCGGACAGCAGCGCAGGCTGACCAAGGCGGACAGATACATGGATCGCAGCAGTCCGCAGTGGTAGCGGCGATGTCTGCGCAGGTTGCCGCTGACGCGTCCGGAGTCGCGGGGCTGCGGGGCCAGACCGGCGAAGCCCGCCAGCCGGTCCGCGCTGCCGAAGGCATCCATGTCACCGCCGGTCGCGGCGAGAAACTCGGCGCCGAGCCTGGCCCCCATGCCCGGAAGGCTCCGGATCACCTCGGCGTGCGGATGCTCACGAAACCGGGCCTCGATGAGGGCGTCGAGTTCCGCGATCTCCTCATCGAGGGCCATCACCCCCTTCGCGAGGCGGACCACCATGGCGGCCGCCAGCTTCTCGCCGGGCAGCGCAGTGTGCTGGGTCTCGGCGGCCTCCACGACCGTCTTCGCCAGGGCGGCGGCACCGCGAACCTTCCGGTTCTTCAGCCAGGTCTCGATCCGCCGGGCTCCGGTGCGGCGGATGGCCGCAGGAGTCTGGTATCGGGTCAGCAGCAGGACCGGCCCCTGGTTGGTCAGGTCCAGTGCCCGCTCCAACGCCGGGAATATCTCAAGCAGTTGGGCACGGAGCCGGTTGATCTGCCGGGTGCGGTCGAAGACCAGATCCAGGCGGCGGGTGGTCAGGGTGCGCAGGTCGACGGCGATCTCGTCCCCGGGACGCAGCAGGCCGAGGTCACGGCGGATGCGTGCCTGGTCAGCGATGACGAAGGCGTCCTTCGCGTCCGTCTTGCCTTCGCCCCGGTAGGTGCCCGCCGCCCGGTGCACCGCCAGGCCGGTCAGGCAGGCGACGGGCTGGTCGTGGCTGACCAGCAGACCGATCAGCAGGGCGGCGCCACCGTGATTGAGGTCGACCGCCCACAGCACATCGTTGGGAGATGTCCAAGACATCGCCGAGGAGTTGCAGCAGCTCGGACTCGTCATTTGCGATGCGACGGGACAACAGCCGCTCGCCCTGCGCGTTGATCACCACCGCATGGTGGTGCGTCTTGCCGATGTCCACCCCGGCCCAGATCTCGGGCACGTTCCCCTCCGCCAGTTCGTCGTACATCGATCCCGCAGACGACCTCGCCGGCGTTGCCCTACAGCAGCGATCGCATCGCAGTTCCCAATTGGCGGTCGAGTCGTCGCGGGGCTCCGGGCGGCGAGGCTCCATGAACCATCCGTCGGTGCAGCGTGATGTGAGCCATACCCGGAGCCCCTGGGTCCACCGATCCTACGAATGACTGTTCAGACCCACGACTAGAAAGTAGAGCACACCATGAGATCCACCATAAAACTGTCCCTAATGCCCGGCGTACCGAGAGCTGTCGCCCGCACCGCTGCGATTGGAACTTTGAGCCTGGCCTCCGTGCTGGCCTTCTTATCGCCGGCGAGCGCCGCGACCAACATTCGCGGCGCGGAGAAGTTCGACACCGACAAGCTACTGATGTCCCTGTGCACCGGTTCAACCAAGAGGACATACTGGTGGTTCAACGTCGAGACCGGCGCAGTGACCGTGGATAAGACTCTCGGTTACCCGGCCTCGAAACTGCCCTATCCCATCGAGCGCTTTTGGGGCTTCTGCTCCTACCCCGAGTCATCCAGCTGGACTTGGCCCGGATCCGACGTCAAGATCGGAAATACCCTGGTCAATTGTGCTTACGGCTCTACGATTAGCCAGACGACGCAGGTGAACGGAACCACCACCAGTACCACAGCCAACAGCATCTCAGGCTCGGTCGCCATCGAGTGGACTCCGCTGGCGAAGGTCCTTTCGATCGAGGCGGGCGCCAGCTACACGCACACCTGGTCGTACGCGAAATCCAAGGGCTGGGCGACTACCAACGGCATCACAGTGAACCCACGGCGCGCGGGCTGGTTGGTCCAGAGACCGATCATGCGCACCGTGCGCAGCAATCCGGTCTTCCACATCGACACGTACATCTGGGGCAACAGCAACGGCAAAGAGGTCACCTCCCATACTTGGCGCGGCCGCGGCTACAGCGACATCAACTCCAGGGGTGCCTATTACGACGCCGTGGGGAACACGCTCGGAGACAACGGCCTCCCGATCGGTGAGGTCACCGGCAAGGACCGTGCCGTGAACAGCAACGACCACTGCTGACCAGCGCCTGCACCACCTGAGTCCGTGTCATGAACCTACGGAAACGGGGCGATCGTCCATGACGGCATTCGACCACTGCCACTACCGGTGCCTGGGCTCGGACGACTACCGCTACGAAGGCGGACGCGTCTGCACCAACAAGCCGGTCCGCGCCGACTACCTCGACACCCTCGTCTGGGACCACGTCACCGGCCTCCTCACCGACCCCGCTCTGATCCGCACCGAGATCGACCGACGCCTGCAGCAGGCCCGCACCGCGGACCCGGCCCGACGCGAACGCGCCCGTCTGGAGACCGCTCTGGCCGCAGCCACCCGCACCATCACCCGCATGATCGAGGCATACCAGGAACAGCTGATCACCATCGATGAACTGCGGGCCCGCATGCCCGACCTCCGGGCCCGCGAGGCCAACCTGCGCGGCCAACTCGACGCCTTGACAGCCCAGCTCGCCGACCGCGACGCCTACCTCAAACTCGCCCACGACCTGGAAGGCTTCCTCTCCCAGCTCCGTGCAGGCACGAAGACGGCCGACGTTCCCGAACGCCAACGCGTGCTCCGGCTCCTGGTCCAGGACATCCTCATCAGCCCCGAGAAGATCACCATCCGGCACCGCATCCCGATCCGCGAACACACCCCAGCCGGCCACTGTCAGTCACCGGACGCCGACGCCGAGGGTGACATGCACCCGGGTTATCCATTGCGTTGGAGGCGTGGCTTCACCGTTGATGGCGAACGTCTATCTGCACCGGCTGGACCGGGCATGGGACGCGCGCCGTCACGGGGTGCTGGTCCGTTATGCCGACGATGCCGTGGTGATGTGCACTACCCGCGAGCAGGCCGAAGCCGCCCTTGGGCAGCTGAAGGTCCGCCGAACGATGTCGAAGACCACAAGAGCGTCCTGGCTGCGGCGTTTCGGCAGTTCCCGCTGCCGCTGTGGTCGAAGCTGCTGGTGCGGATCGACGGTGCGGCCTTCAGCCACGAGGTCCTGGACCATCTCCAGAGTCTGACCATCGGCCGGCGCCGGGTGCGCTGGGTGACCGGCTGGGCCATCAACGCCACGGACGAGCAGGCCATTGCGCTTGCCGGAGAAGGCGTGGACGGCCGCTCTGGGGCAGGACGGCGAGGTCCATGAGATCAAGGGCCCCGACGGCGACATGGTCTCCTACCAGGTCGCCGAGCTGACCGGGGTCCGTGACCTGACCGGCTGGCCCAAGGGGATGCGGCTGATCGTGCGCCGGGTCAAGCCCTCGCGGCGGGACGCGAAGAAGCTGACCGCTTTTGAGACGCGCACCGGCTGGCGCTACCAGATCACCGCCACGAACATCCCCGCCCACCACGGGCTTTCCGGGGTTCCCGGCTCCGGGCAGGTGTGGTTCGTCGACGGCCTCTACCGTGATCACGCCGAGGTCGAGGACGGGGTGAAAGCGATCAAGCGGGTCGGCCTCGGGCTGCTGCCCTCGACGTCCTGGCAGCTGAACGCCGCCTGGGTACTGGCCGCCATGATCACCACCGACCTCGACGCCTGGACACGGCTCCTTCTCCTGCACGACGAACCCGAACTCGCCGCCGCACAACCGGAGACGATCCGCAGGAAGCTCTACCACCTGCCCGGCCGGCTCACCGCCCACGCTCGCCAACGCACCCTCCACCTCGACCTGACCTGGCCCTGGGCGGCAGCGTTCACCACCGCCTGGCAGCGGGCCCACCAACTCCCGGCCCTCACCTGACGGCCGGCCACCCACCCCGATGACACCAGGAGGAGAGCACCCCACCACCCCTCGGGCCCGTGGAACCCGACGCCCCGCAGTGTCACGCGACGGCCAGTCCCGACACGGTACGGGATATATCGGGCAGCCAGCCGCTCACAACGTCGCCGTCAGCCCTCGGAAGAATCGAGGCCGGTGCGGCCGGGGGCCCGTATTTCAATGACTGAGCGTTTTCAGCGTGGCCACTGATCGGGTGACCAAGCATTGAATCACAAGACACTACAGGAACTCGCCAAACTCACCACGTGAGACATCGTTTTTTAGATAATGAGTTCGGCTCGGTCCAGCGTGACCGGCCAGTCGTTGATCCCGTCCCATGACACCAACACATCGAATCGGTAATCCTTGACCGCCTGTCGGGCCTGATGCCAGTGACTTGAGTGAATACGCGGCACGTCCTCACTGTTGTACACGGGCCACACCTGAGCCACCGTGTATCCAGCGTCCAGGGCATGCTGCCGCAGTAACAGCAGGCGCTCCAGATCAAGGCCGGTCATCACCGATTTTTCGGTGCGCAAGTAGAGCAACGCTTTCATCAAGTTCTCCTCAGAAACGTATCGTAGGTTCCCATGCGGGCTGAGCGAGTGGTGCTCCCCGGCGTGGTTAAGTGAGCATTCGGACATCGCGATCGTTTGACGAGTTTGCTCGGCGCCCTGTGCCGAAGCGATGGGGTATGACTTGGCTGACGCGAGGGCCGCGCGCCGTGGTATGTGTGGCGCGACCTGCGCGACACCGCCTAAACCACGTCGGCGTGTTCGCCTACGTCCGCTGGTTTCGGATGATCCACATCCGAGGCTGCGGGCACGAGAGGCAAATGCCTCGAGCCTGCCAACAATAGACGTCGGTAGTGATCAGAGTCGGCAGATGGTGCGGGTATCGGTGGCCGGTTACTTTTTTCCGGTAGCCAAGGGTGACCCTGGTGGCACTCCGTGTTCTTCCGGTTCCGCTCTGCGACTTTTGCTGGTCTCTGAGTCAAGGGTAGTCCGCTACCGATTGCTGGTGTGGCCTGCGTCACTTTAAGATGTTTGACTCTACGGGTGTCATATACGGTCGTGCGATTATCGCGGCAGAGAATTTCAGATTTTTGCACCGTGCGCTCACTAGGCAACCCTAATAAATCCACATGATCGGCGTTGCGGTGGTTGACGGTCAGGAAACTTTATCTCGCGCCAAAGCTGAGCAGCGGGCTGTTCTCCAGTTTCCTGTTGGGGGAGTTCAGTAACGTCTCATTTTGGCGACCGCTTATCACTCACATTTCACGAACAAAGAAAAGAACGGCAAGTCATGACCTTCAAGGCTGAGTACATCTGGATCGACGGCACCCAGCCGACGGCCAAGCTCCGTTCCAAGACGAAGATCATCGCGGGTGAGCCCGCCGGT
>NZ_JBEXXQ010000119.1:0-7948 GCF_040630525.1 Streptomyces sp. NPDC005799 | reverse complement strand
GCTTCACCGTCCGCTTCGACCCCATCGAAGCGGCATGACCACATCACAGTCACCACTGCGGTGACCAGGGGTCATGCTTCATTTTCGGACCAGAGTCCCGGTATTGAGGCTAGAGCCGTGCAGTTCAGCCAGTCACAGTCCCTTTCGGCAGCGGTGCAAGGGTGAGTAAACCTTGGCCGTAGCCCTTGGCGGGGCCGATGCCTTTCAGCAGGGCGGCACGTAGGTCATCGGGGCGGGTGACACGTAGCTGCCCCTGGAAGGTGACGGTCGAGAGGGTGATGGGTGAGCTGCCTGAGCGCTTACGGAAGCGGAGGGTCTCGCGGGCGATCAATGAGACAGCCGGGGCTGGGACTGACGGGATGCCAAAATCGATGCCGGGCGTGGTCTCGACTGTGGGAATGGTGAAACCGTGGCGTTCTGCGCGGGTAAGCAGCCATTGGATTTGCTGGTCTGCGGTGCGGTACGCCACACGGAAGCCACGCTGCCTGGACTGAGTGTCCGAGGCGGCGTTCATCCGCATTTTCTGGTTTTCACTGGGTTTTATGGGTTGTTGCAGGCACTGGACAGGGTTGGCTCTGAGCCGGAATGCGAAGTCCCGTCCGAGCACTATCCGTTCGAGCAGAGGTGTGTAATCGGCGATGAGGGCCTCGCCGCCTGGCGAGTCGGCCTGTTGCAGCAAGTTCTGCCAGGAAGGTCGGCTTTCGGTGAGAACAAGAACTTCGGCGAGGTGGGGGGTTTTGCGGTCCAGGCGCCATAGAACCCGTTCGGTAACAGGCTGCACAGTAAGACCGCCCAGGATGGTGGCATGAAGCCGGTGCGGGTTGGACAGTAGGGCGAGTGTGTCATGGCGGCGGGTATTGAGGGTGATTTTCGACAGGTACGGCATGAACGTCACCAGCCCAGCAGAGAAAAGGGGTCGTGGCCCGCCTGGGCACCAGGAGAAAGGACTGTCTCGCCGGTTGCCTCACGGTCAGTCGGGAGTGTGATCCACAGGCGGTGTACGGCCCGCTGACCGAAGGCGGTGCCGGTCTTGAGGTCAAAGGTATCGGGCACGTCTTCAACGAGCAGCTCGCCCGAGGGATCTTCGACCGTGGCCTCCAGAGTTACCTCAGGACCGCGGATTTGGCGACGGCGGTGCGCTGAGGCCTGCCAGGGCACTTCCGCAAGGGCATCTCGAAGGCCGGCATCTGGGCGCAGACCGAAGCTGATGGGACCAGTCGGTGGGCAGGAGCGGCGACCGAGTGAAAGCGGGTAGACCGGGTGACGCACTGCGTGCTCCAGGCCTTGAAGAAGACGTGTGGGGCCTCGCAGCGCGACGATGAAGACCGCGTCCTGCAGGTAGTAACGCTGGGTTAAGTGTGTGTATTTGGCTGGGCTGGTCTTCTTCTGCACCCCACTGGCGTCGACCTTGGCGGAGGGCAGGGGCAGGTTGCGGTAGTCGCTGACGGTGTGGTAGTCGCGCAGCAGGGTGCCGGGCTGGTCAACGCGTACGCCGAGGCTCAACCCGAGCAGATCGGCGAGGGGGGCCTCACGTGGACGGCCCTCGGCCGCGGCGAGCAGTCCGAGAACCCCGGACTTGGTGGGCTGTGGCTGCGTATCCCGACGGTTGTAGCGAGAGGGGCCACCCCATGACTGCAACGGGGCGGCCAGTCGTAGGACGAGGACGCATTGCTCACTCATCGCACGTGGGCCCTTGCCTTCTCGGCCGAGGGAATCTCGCCGTCGGCCAGCCAGGCGTCGACCAGCTCACCGACGGAGTCGAGGAGGGTCAGGAAGGGGATGGACTGGCCGAGAGTCTCATTCAGTTCGTCACTCTCCAGGGTGTAGGTGGCCAGCATCCGCAGTGGCACGCTGCCCCAGTGCTCACCGACAGCTTTGACTTCGGCGGCCAGACGCCGTGCGGATTCAGCAGCCAGGCCGTTGTGGCTGGTAACAGGCTCTTCGAAGGCCGAGATGAAGTTGACGGGCTGGTCGGCGCGGAGGGTGATCAGGACAAGATGCGGCAGGGTGCGATGAGCGAAGCTGTTCTGGTGGCCGGCGGGCATGGAGCGGGCGAATGCGTCGATGAAGCGGACGGCGGCGGCGTGGACGGCGTCCGGCGAGGTGAGATTGTCGCTCAGCTGGTGTACGCCGACGACGGCATAGCGGTAGAGGGTGGCGGAGTTGAACTCCAGGGTGCCGATCATGCCGGCACCCTTGTCTTCGGTGTTCTCGTCATCGATGGCGGTGTAGTAGTCGAACTCGGTCCGCACCGCGTGGGTGGACAAGGCGTGGGCGACTTGGACGGCCGCGTCGACGTTCAGTTTCGGCAGGTCGGCGACCATGCGGCCAAAGAGCGCGACCTCGGCGGGATGGCCAGTCGACAAGGTGGACACCACCGGCAGCTTGGCAACTTCCTCCTTGAGCTCCTTGTCGGGCAGGGCGGTGAGTGCCTCTGCACGTGCTGCGAGGAGTGTGACCAGCCCGTCAAGTTGGCGCCTGCCGAAGAACAGCAAATAAGCGGACTGCTCTTCTTTCTTTGACGACTTGGAGATTCCGAGAGACTCCAGAAGGGAGGCGGCCAGCCGATCGGCCTGGGCAGGGTCGAGGCCCGCGCCGCTGTCAGTGCCGGGCAAGACGAGCCGCTCGGCAATTAGGACAGCGAGCCGCTTGGTGCGGGTGGCACGGTCCGCAGGAGGTTCTGCTTTGGCGAACTCCATCCTAGTGGCGCGTTTCCAAGCCTGGGAGGAGACACGAGCGCGGCGAACGCCGCCGTAAATGGCTTGTTTCGGGGTGCCTGAGTCGTCTCGATTGATGTTGGACGGCGGAAGGCTCTGCAGAATGTGGATCTCGACGAAAAGAGTGGGTTGAGGCATGAGGTTGCTCCGGTGATATTTGACATGCTGTGTCACGGCGCAGCGAACGGCTGGCCGGGTTTCGGCATCAGTCCCTGCGGCACGGCCCGCACGGGCGGTTCGTCAGGTCTCGGGGATGTCTGTGCCGGTGTGAAAGTCTCGATCCCATACAGTGCGGAAATGGGATTGTTCGTCCGGCCGCTTCGGGTCATCCCAGTGCCGCAAGGCTTTGCGTAAAACGTTATAATCCAGGCCAATGCTGTGCTGGCGCAGCATTGGCACCAGTGCACGCAGGTGCCAGGTCAGCTCGTCGGTATCGAGCGAGGTGAGGAGGTTTCCGAGCCTGCGCTCCATCTCCGCCCGGCCCTTGGACAGGAGCAGGCGGCAGGCGGACCCGGGGCTGATGCCAGGCACATGTACCTGCCGGCTTCTGCCATGCTGATGGATGCCGAAGAGTGTCAGTGCCGCGTGCTCGGCAACGAGATCACGGGTGAGAGCTCCCTGGTTACGTAAGTCAGTGCCCATTTGCGTTCGGTAGAAGGGCCACATGACGGGAACTGTGCCGGCTTCCCGGCCCACGCCGGAGCGCAAGGCCGCCAATTCGGCTCCCGCATGGGTCTGTCCTGGGACAAAAGTTACCCAAAGCGGAATGGCAGAAGACTGGCCGGATGAAGCTTCTACCGACCCCTCGCTGGCAGGATCAGTGAACTGCAGTCCCCAGGCACGCAGCACCCTCCCCTGTCTCGGCGTCAACCAGACGCAGAGGTCAAGGTAGAGCCGGGTATAGTCCAACTTGATGTGCGCCTGCCTGAACAGGGAGATGAGGCTACGCAAATGCTGGACCACTTCCTCGATGTCCCGGGCAGTCGCAGCAGCGGTCAGGCGGCGTTGAGTCGCTGATCCAGAGAACTGATGTATGCGCAGAGCACGGCAGGCCGTCCCCAGACCGACGCCAGGGCGGTGGACCGGCTCCGTTGCCCCGTGCTGATGCAGTCCGAAGAGAACAAGCGTGGCATGCTCGGCTCGATAAGATGCGGGGGGACGCTCCTCGCTACGGTCGTCGTCTTTCACCTCAACCCGGTGTAGGTACCGCAGGCTGGGAACGCTGCCCGCCTCTTGCCCCAGGCCGTCTCTTAGTGCACGCAGGCCCTGGTCAACCCAAATCGGCATAGTGCTCTTACTGTTGCTCCGCGAGCGAGAGAGCGACCAAGAGGTGAACTTCTCCCAGAAGTAGGGGCGATAACGCGTGTTGGGGTGACTCGCCGTGGCCTTCATGCGGCTTTCCCCCTCGTCACACGGGCTGCATGGGTGACACGAGGGAGGATCTCGTTGAGTCTCTTGCAAAAAACTGCGGTGGCCTTTCCGCTACGAAAGACGATTTCCCTGCCGTTGACCTTTTCCGTGCGCCCGATCACGGCTCGCGGTGGGGCAGCCGCCAGCAGACTCTTAGCCTCCCCCAGCGCCTCCTCGCGCAATGAAAGCTCCCATGCCTGCTGCGCGCATTCCAGCAGTTCGTAGTCGTCGCCGAGAGTGCGCAGCCCAGCGAGCAGGCGCCGCATGCTGCTATCGATGGCGTACAGGAATCGCACTGACGGGCGGTCACCTTTGTCTCGAGAAGGCGTCTCGCCACCTGAGGCACGTCGTAGGTCGGCGTTCAGGTTGTCCAGAGCGCGGCCGACCATGTCAGCCTGGTTTACACATTCCAGGATAGCGCGACGCAGCCAGTCGTCAGTGGCCCTGAGAGCGACGACCGGCAGCGGGACGCTGTCAAAGATGGCGTTCTCCACGATGGCGGACTGGATGCCGTACTCCAAGCCGCTGATCTCTACGCCCAGGGGGAAAGCGGAGGATACGGGGCCGCCCCGCGCCCGTAAGTCGCCTATCTGCCGCAGCAGTACCGAGGTGTAGGGGCCCTCGCCTTCCTTGGGTAGGGCGAGCGCAAGCAGCGCGCCGAGGCCCTGCCAGGCCGCGCGCTCTGAGACGTGACGGCGAGGACGGAGCGCGGGCTGACCTGCCTTTGGCTTCGCCGTGTGATTCCACCCGGTGTGGGGGTCCCACTCGGGTATCTGCGTCAGACGGTCTCCAGCGCAGACGATGACTTGCCGCACCGATAGAGCGTGTCCCGTGTTTGCGGCAATCAACCGGATCCTGCGGGCTTGGTAGGTCAGTAGATCCAGCAGACCCCCTGCGGGACGAGCGGACCACTCGGGACTGGCAGGAGACTTCCAGCCCGGCAAGGCCGGCCGCTCTTCCCATGCCCACTGGGGGCGGTCATCCGGGTCCAGTCCATGAGGCAGGATCGGCGTGTTCAGCAGCAATGTCTCATACATGGTGCGGCCGCATGGCACGATCACGCCGCACAAGCCGAGCGGACCTGTCGGATTGCCCGTCGTCTTTCCGGCCTTCGCCTGGGGGTCGCCGACGGCCCCGGTCTTGATCGCAGCGGTGTCCCAGCACTGGACGTGCAGCAGCCACAGCACCGCCTGAGCGGGCGTCAGGTTCAGGTGGTCACCTTCGCTGAACCCGCTGAACAACGGCACATTATTCCCGGAGGCGATCGACGGCACGAGCAGCGCTGACGACTTGGTTTCACCGTTGAGCGCCTCCAACCCGGCAACTTGCGCAAACGGTCGCGCTGCATCGAACAGCCCAAAACGATCACCGTAGTGTGTACACAGGTAGTCGCCGATTTTTTCGGCTTCCTTGGGCGAAAAGCAGCCCCGCTCAAACCGGGCACACCATTCTCCTCGCGACCGGGGCACCCCGATCGCATCGAGCATCACAGGCAGCAGCAACTGCCGCAGTAACGCCGGCAATATCGTCGGCGCAGGCAGCTGCAGCCGTCGTATGAGGTGTGCCTCGGTCAGGGCGTCCAACAGACCGACCGAGCGGACCTCACCGTCCAGGCCGACGACGGACAACCAATTATCCCGAACAAGATCACCCATCTGCTCCATGACTATCCCTGACTATCCCTTTGTTTATCAGACGACATCCAGCACCCGCCGCAGGCAGAAGCGCCGCGGTACGTGTCCTTCTTCGGCGGAGCCAACGAAGGCGTAATAGGGCTGCGCGCCTTCTCGCCGCCGCCTCCGCCGAGGGGCAGCAGCGGGTCCTGATCTCCTGCATGACGCCCCCCGTCAACAGGGCACACGAGTGTCCGATCCACCTCAACTGTGCGCCTGAGATCCTCGCCTGCTTCCGCATCGAGGACTCGCCGCAGATGCGTGAACGGCGCGAGCACTGCAGGGGGCGTCAGCCTGAGGCTAGAGAGCGGTGGTGCCATCAAAACGCCGCGCGAGGCTTGCAACCGTCATGCGATGTGTTCCCTGATGAAGACTAGGCTCTACCCCGCGACGTTCTTCGCGGCCTGTGAGGATGTCGCCGCGCCACGGAGGACGACAGCGGCCCAAGAGTCGTGAATGACAGCCGCCAGGGCGACCGCGTGTGGAGCGCAAGTCTTTCCCGCGATCCTGTAAACCTCCGTGGAGGCCACAGCAGACGCGGGGTGTCCTTTGAACACGGCACTCTTGACGATCAGTCACCACTCTGTCATGTACACGCCCCCCATGAGGGTTCGGGCCGAGGTCCCTAACAGGTCGGCTGTAAACGCGACACCGGGAAGCACACCAAGGCGGTCCGCCCTCACGCCCAGCAGCTCGCGGATTGCGTCGAGTCTGGATCGTCAAACCGCTGTCAGTAAAGCAGGGAGGCGCATCACACCGTTTCCGTTTAGTCAGGTCGTCCGCGCTCTTGAAGGCCTCGCCAGCTCGCGCTGCGTAGCCCCACCTGCTGCCTATCACCATCCCGCTCGCGTCCGGTTTCCGCTTCTGCCGCCGCGTCAAGCGAGCTGGCCCCCGCTTGCAAGCGAAGCCAGCATCCATGTGACGCTCACCCGCCGCGTACACAGGGTCCAGCAGCCGTAAGAGCGGCCCCGTATCGCTTCGACGCAGCCGGAATTATTGTTGCAGCGATGGCCGACAGTGGAGAGGCCTGCGCCGATGCGTTGGGCAGGCACGACGCCAAAGCTTCGATGGACGAATGCGGGAACGATCACAATTTTTTACCCTGACTTTCAGCGTGCTGTGGCTGGCCTACTGCCCTGGCAGGAGGCGCGGGACTCTCAACGCCTCAAGGCCGTACGCCGCCCGACAGGATGAAATCCTGGCCCCAGGCACACGGTCTCCCCCGCTCACAGCAGGACACTCAGGCGGGCGGCATTGGCACCCGGGGACTGAGGCTCCCTCAAGATCTTCTACCTCCGCATTTTTCGCTAGAGTCATTTGGCCTGCCCCATTCAGTAGCTGGCGAGGAGATCCATCAGGTGCTCCTCAAGGCAAGGCAAGACTCGGAACCCGTTCCGCTTCGACGGACACCATGGGTGTGCTGGTCACACTGCGAGTGCGGTCTCGTATTCGACAGAGCTGCGTTGACTTGCTCCGCAGGCTGAAGCCCGAGGACGGATGGCCTTCTCGATCGTTGCTGTGCCATTACGTGACCCGGGGTTGGGGCGGGAATCCGTGGCTTCCTGTTTCTTCGCGCTGTGCCGGAATTGCTCCTGGTCTTACCGGCGCTCCGCAGGTCGATACCGCCAGTCCGGCGGCTGTCTTCAGCCTGGCTCGGGTTTCGAGTGGGGTGAGGTACCGGAACTCGGGATGCTTGCGGAGCCTGGTCCGGTTGTACTCGACTTCGATAAAGTGGAAGATGTCAGGCCCTCGCGGCGGCGCAGTTCTCCCAGATGGTGGTACCGATCTCCACTTTAAGCAGTCCGAAAAAGCTCTCGGTGCGGCGTTATCATAGTATACACTGGTTCTTCCCATGCTCTGCCGCAGGTTCAACTTCAGGGGCATTGCGTGATGAGGATTGGTCCGGGTTCGCCGGTTTCGCGGGTGACGTGCCGTCATGTCCGCTGTGTGGCAAGGAACCCAGGGTAGAGCAGGCACGGTGCTGGTGATCATGTGGTTGTCGAGACAGAGGCCACTGGGGTATCGAAAACCTTCTGCACCACGTGCGAGACCGCACGTTCCGCGAGGACGACTCCAAGATCCGCACCGGCAACCTGCCCCGTGCCATGGCCTCCCCGCGCAACCTCGCCATCAGCGTCTTCCGCCAAG
>NZ_JBEXXQ010000118.1:0-8373 GCF_040630525.1 Streptomyces sp. NPDC005799 | reverse complement strand
GCTTCGACCTCCTTCGCCGGCAGATCCTCCTCGCGGACTGAGCACTGTAACGCTCCGCGATCGGACCACAAGAAGTGGATCAGAGCCGAACGAAATGGCCGTTGACAACCTGCCGCGATGAACTCATCGAGGACGGACAGGGCGATGTTGGCCAGCAGCGGCGAGAGGATTCCACCCTGCGGAGTACCGGTATCGGTGTCCTTGGACTGGCCGCCTTCCGTGAGGATGCCCGCCTTCAAGAACGCCTTCACCAGGTCAAGAACGCGCCGGTCCCCGACTCGGCGGCACACCCGGCCCATCAGGGCCGTGTGGTCAATCGAGTCGAAGCACGCCTCGATGTCCCCCTCCACCATCCACTCATAGGAGTTCTTGGCGAAGTGGTGTGCCTCGGCGAGCGCGTCATGAGCCCGGCGCTTCGGGCGGAACCCGTAGGAGCACGGAAGGAAATCCGCCTCGAAGATCGGCTCCAGTACCAGCTTCGGGGACGCCTGGACCACCCGGTCCCGCACGGTCGGAATCCCCAACCGACGGCGCTTGGCCGTCCCTGGCTTGGGGATCATCCGTTCACGCACGGGAAGCGGACGGAAAGTACGGTCCTTCAAGCCGGACCGCACCTCGCTGAGGAAACCCTCAACACCTTGCCCGTCCTGAACGGAACGAGCGGTCTGCCCGTCCACTCCGGCCGAGCGAGCGCCCCTGTTCCTTCGCACCCGAGCCCACGCCACCAGCAGGAACGCGGGATCGGCAACGAGATTGAACAGGTCATCGAACCGACGATCACGATCGTCGGTCGCCCAACAGTGCAGCTTGGTCTGCATCTCCAGTACCCGGCGTTCGGCCTTGAGCAGCGCGAACTCCAGCGCGTCGGTATTCACCAGCGGCCTCCCGGCATTGCAGCATCCTCCCCGCCGACTTGCTGGCCCCCTTCGCCATGCACGGAGCTTTCCTCCGCTCGGACTACTACGGGGCCTCCGCCCCACCTGCGGACCTCAGCCGGCAACGGGCCTGCCCTCCCTCTCTGGACCGGATGCCCAGGAGCCAGGGCGACCGCAGGCGGTTCCCACGTTCACCATGTGCCGATCGGCCAGGTCGGCGTCCCGCTACTACCCCGGCAGCATCACCACGCCTACGCCGCAGACCTTCAACGTGGCCTCCCCACCGGCAGTTGGAGACCGGCTTCGGAGTTGACCGCCCCAGCACCGAACGAAGCGGTCACGCACTGCATCCCGGGCCCATATCCGCCAGATTTGAGCCCGGTGACAAGACTTACGGGGCTTTACACGGGTTCCTCTTCGTACGCCTTCTGGCCTTGCTTGCCGAACCCGACGCGTCTGGCAGTACCGCGCCGTCCCGGCGTTGTCAGGGCTGCTTTCCATCCTCACCGGCGTTCCCCGGCCCGGACTGCCCTCAGCTTCTACCCGGCCGCTGCGACGGCCCGGCGGTAGAGGTCTCGCACCTCCACTCGGTCACATGGCGCCTCGTGGCGCACCCAGCCGTTCTTGCGGCCAACCGGACCCAGCAGCCCACGGATGTAATCACGCATCCTGCGACGCGGCTCAACCCGCTTGAAGCGGTGGCCGGTACGCAGGAACAGTTCCTCGAGTTCGTCGTTCCAGATCTCAACTGCACGCTCGTCGATCACACCGGGAGGCTGCCCGGACCGCTGCCACTATCAGCGGCGGCTGCACACGATCGAGGGGCGGTCCGGGAAAGAGGACACGGGCCGACCATCAGCCCACTACACTCACCGAAACCGCCCCTGAACAGGGAAAACGTCAAAGTGCTGCTGGAGTACTAGGCCATGCGGGGCATGTGCACACTCCCGGCGTGTCGCCCGCTAGTCCGGTCAACAACTCGATGCCGGCCCTGTTCGCAGGGGTCCGTGCCCCCTCCACGCTGGGAACCTTCCTGCGCGCCTTCACCCACGGCCACGCCCTCCAACTCCACGCCGTGCACCGCCGGTTCCTGGCCCAACTGGCCGCACACGCCCCGCTGCTGCCCGGCCCGGGCGAGAAGGCGTTCATCGACGTCGACTCCACCCACAAACGCGTCTACGGCCGCACCAAGCAGGGCGCCGAGTACGGCCGGTTCAAGGGCATCCGCACGCTGCACCCCCTGCTCGCCACGATCTGCACCCCCACCTCGAGGCCGGTGATCGCCACCGTGCGGCTGCGCCGCGGCAAAGCGGCCGACTCCCGCAGCGCCCCGAAACTGGTCAGCGAGGCGCTGGCCACCGCCGTGGAGGCCGGCTGCACCGGCCTGCGCATCCTGCGGGCGGACGCGCAGTTCTACAACGCCCGTGTGATCGCCGCCTGCCGCCGGGCCGGGGCCCGCTTCTCGATCACCTGCGGCATGAACCCCTCCGTCAAACGGGCCGTCCTGGCCATCCCCGACCGGGCATGGCAGCAGATCACCTACCCCACGCCGTGCCCGATTCCGACACCGGCGAACTCATCTTCGATGCCCAGGTCGCCGAGATCCCCGCCTACACCGCGTTCGCGAGCCGGAAGAAGAGCGCGCAGGTCACCGCCCGGCTGATCGTGCGCCGGGTCCGTGACCTGGCCAAACCCGCCGTCGTCGGTGAACAGGGCGAACTCTTCCCCGTCTGGCGCTACCACCCGTTCGAGAAGATCACCCGCGAGCCACGTCGGTGGATCGAGGCTTAGCGCGCGAGTACCCCGACCGCCCAGTTCAGGCCACGGAGCCGACGCAGGGAAGGGCAGCAGCCATGGGACCGCACACCGGTCTCTTCCACCCGAGGATGTCCGTGCACTGCTCCGCCGCAGGCTGCAAGCCACTCCAGGGCCGGGTGCGCCGTGGGAAGTCCGGTCATCGCCCGCGACACCCTTCGCTGCCGATGCGCTCTCTCGCTACCTGGCCGTTCGGGCAGCTGCGAACACCCGCTCATCCCGTCGGACGGCTCGGTTCTCGGTTTACGGCCAGTGGCGCAGGAACGGCGCCGGGGCATGGCGGACGAGCCAGGCGCTGGCCAGGCCGATGGCGGCGCCGGCGGCGACATCGCTGGGATAGTGTGCGCCCGACTGCACCCGCTCGAGAGCCACCATGGCAGCCGGCACCGCGCACAGCGCGCCGGCGGCCGGCCAGGCGGGCGCGACGGCGGCGGCGAAGGCGATGACGGCTGCGGTGTGCCCGGAAGGAAAGGACGACGACTCGGGCCGGTCTTCGACCTCGTCGTGCGGGATCCACTCGGCCGGCGGCCTGCGCCGGTCGGCCACCTGCTTGCACAGCCGTTCGACGCCAGCTGCGCCACCACCAAGGCCCCCAGCCCCGCGGCCGCCGCCCTCCAGCCCCGCCACCCGCCCCACCAGACCATCGCCGCGGCGGCACTACACCACAGCTTCGTGCTCTCCGCGGACTCCTCCACCGCCGACAGCACCCGGGCCACGCCCGGCGGAATCCGGGAAGCCGCCCGCTGCGTCAGCACCCGATCGACCCTCTGCAGCCCCGTCAGCACCCTCAGAACTGCGGTTATCCCACACGTCACGCGGCAAGACGGAGCGCCTGAAGGATCCGATCCGACGATGCCCGCCCAGGCATCGCGGTGCGTGTGCGCAATGGTCACCGGCCGCGAATGCGCAGCCGACTGCGCGCATGCAGCCGTCACTGCGCAGACCGGTGCGCAGTGACGGCTGATGGGGAGCTATCTCAGGAGCTGGGCCGGGTCGATGGCCATCGGGAAGGGTTCAGCGATCTCGGTGACTTGTCCAGCGGTCAGGCTGAGCTCGGTGTACCCACTGGCACGGTGCCGCGTCCCGCAGTACAGGCGCGGGGCGGGGTCAAGCTCAAGGCGCCAGTAGTGGGCGATGCCGGCCGTCGCGTACAGGTAGGGCTTCATCTTCCGGTCGGTGACCCGTGTCGACGGTGAGGCGATCTCCACGACCAGGACGACATCGTGAGCGTCGATGCTGAGGCCGGCCGCTGCGGCGGCGTCCGCGTCGGCGACGACGATGTCCGGGATCAACATTCCGTCCGGGACGACCATATTTACCGCTTCGAGCACCTCCAGAGGCTGCCCCGCGCGGTCGGCGGCGTCCTGAAGGAGAGCGGCAAGGCGCCGCGAGGCGCGCTGATGAGCAACGCCAGGGCTTGGGCTCATCACCAGGGAGCCCCCCACCAGCTCAATCCGGTTTCCGGCATCTTCAGGCAGGGCCAGGACCTCGTTAACGGTCCACGGCCCGATGTGACCTTCGGTAGCAACGCTCACCTGTCCCTCCTGAGGCCGGCCACGTCCATTAGCTGCACCTCCAGTCTGCCGTGCCAGCCAGCCACCTGTCTGCATGCGGCAGCAGAGCGCCGCGGCGGCCCTGCTCGTCAGCCGGATGTCTTCCGGCCGATCGGCCACAATTGCCGGACGCGCTCGCGCGGGCCCTGCCAGGATCCAAGCGTGATCAATCTGGGAGTGCGCGTCGAGTTCTAAGAGAGCGTCGGTCAGGTGGGGCAGCCCTCGAGTGAACCTTCCCCTTGATCGTGGACACCTGGAGACTGGGATCTTGAGGTTCCAGAGGAAGTAGCACCAGGTGGGAAGCAAGTCTACGAAGCGGTATACGGAGGAGTTCAAGCGGGACGCGATCGCGCTCGTCGACTCCTCGGGCAAGACGGTCACCGGCTTGGCCCGGGAGCTGGGCATCAGTTCCGAGTCCCTGCGCGGCTGGTACCGCAAGGCCAAGGCGGACCGGAGCGAGGGCACCTCCGGCGAATTGAGCAGTGCCGAGCGCGAGGAGCTCAAGCGGCTGCGGCGGGAGAACCGTGAACAGCAGCAGACGATCGAGATCCTGAAAAAAGCGACCGCCTTCTTCGTGAAGGAGAACGACCGGTGAGCGCGTTGTACCGGTTGATCCATGCGGAGAAGGCGAACTACCCGATCGTGCTGCTCTGCCGGGTGCTGCACGTCGCCCGCTCCTCCTACTACGCGTGGCGCGAGGGCGAGGCCGCCCGCCAGGCCCGGCAGGCCGACGACGACGCGCTCGCCCACGAGATCACGGTGCTGCACATCGCCTCGCACCGCACCTACTGGGTCCCGCGCATCCACGCCGAACTGCGGCGGCTGGGACGGCGGGGTCGCAATACTCTGATGGAATCGACGATCGGCCTGTTCAAGACCGAGTTGATCAAGCCCCAGCGGCCATGGAAGACGCTCTCCCAGGTCGAGTTGGCCACCGCCGAGTGGGTCGACTGGTACAACCACCGCAGGCTCCACGGTGAGATAGGCCACGTCCCGCCCGTCGAATACGAAAGCCAGCTACTACACCGAATCCACGAAACCCAAGGTCACAACCACAGCCTGAGATCTCTACCGAACCCGGGGCGGTTCACTATCTGGACTGCTTCCTCCGGGACTCAACCGTCCCAGTATCAGGCTGTCCAGTTCAGTGAGGGAACTTCAGTCACTGCTTGACCCCACAACCGCATCGGATCCGTAGGTGATGCTCGGGGGTTGGGGGCCGCAAGCCAGTCCGCAACAGTTTGCGCGATTGGCTGTCCCGTCTCTACTTCCACGAACCCAAACTGGTCGGACTGGTTGCACTCCAAGAACCACCAGATGCCGTACCTATCCTCTGCAAAGTCAAAAGCTCCATAGGAGAGTTCGGCCCTCCTCAGGTACGCGCGCACACCGTCCTCAATGCTCGGCGGGACGTCGACCGGCCGCCATGGCGCAGTCGAGGACGCGAACCGGACGTCGATTTCGTCGGGGTCGGCGTTCGGCCTCACCACCTTGCGCGCAGCGAGAACCTGGTTGCCAACAGCAGTCAGCCGGATGTCAGCCCGCTTGGACACTCGGCGCTGCAGCAGCGTCGGGCCGCAGGCGACGGCCGCGAAGTCCGCGTCCGGCTCAGCCCTGCTGGTAGGCACGACGCTGTTCGGCTCCTGCGGGTGCGTGCCGGACACCGACCTGACTACCAAGTCCGGAAAGCGGTCCGCGAAGTCGCGGGCCGCCTTAGGAAAGGTGGTGATCAGTGTGGCCGGGACGGGCAGCCGACTGCGGCGAGCCACTTGCAGCTGCCAGGGTTTGCGGCGTGCACGTGCGGCCGCATCGGGCTGGTTCATCCAGCGCGCGTCGGTGCACTGCAGCATGCCGTAGAGCGTCTGCGAGGACTCCTCAGCCAGCCACTCGGACGGCTTGGCGACCCTGCTCGCGGGCACACCGGGGTGCCGGACCCAGATCGACCGCAGGGCGCTCAGACAGATCACCCGCCTACCTGCGGATAAGTACCCGAGAAAGACGCCAGGCAGGTACTCACCAGACAGCGTGACGCGGCCAGGCAAGTCGGCGGTGTCGAGCCGCACAACGGGGACGCCACTCGCAGCCAGCTTCGCCACTACCATGTCGGCGGTAACGTCCTCTTTACAAGTGAGGATCAATACAGTCATTGTATGCTTCCGCGCTCAATCATCGAAGTGTGTTTTCGAGCCTGCAATAGACGTCGTGGCGCCCAGTTCTCGCAACAATACGTAGTCATGCGCCGCCAAATGTCCATCCTGCAGCACATTCAACTGGAGTAAAGAGTCGTACGTGAATGGTGTGGCGACCTCCAGATTTTGGACAGGTCGCACATAGTTCAATGCGAACGGACGCATAGGTTCTCCTAATTCCGCGTGCCTTAATCAGACGGGTTGATACGATTCGTCACCACCCTACGGGAGCGCCCTGCCTCGACTTATAGGCACTCACCTGCTGACCGCTATCTTCGCTCACGCCGGTCAGCACGCGCTGCCACGTGTTGCTGGTCTACGGCTGGAACGGACCAAGCCGCCGTCGGCCGGATCGATCTACGCTCCTGCCCGCTGGGCCTTCTACGGCTTGGATCCTCTCATTGCTCTACTCGCTCATCATGCCGGTTTTGTTCGGTTACCTGCCATTTCTGGCTGTTTTGTGCGTATCAAAGCCAGAATTCACTGCCCCGGCCGTGCAAAGAATTGCCATGCCGACGACCACGGCTCGCAGCCCTCAACGCCTATTTGCCGACACTATTTACCCTCTCTCTTCCGAGAACTCCAGAAGAAGAGCATGTCCAGTAGAAGCAGATCTCCGATAGAGGCGAATCACCCGCTCGATCTCGGCGTACTCTTGGTTTCCGAGGTGGTGCCCTTCTTGAGGAAGCCGGTGTCGTCGAGGATGAGGATTCCGTCGGGTTCGCCGAGCCGTTCGGCTACGTAGTGCTGGAGGTCGTCGCGGAGCTCGTCGGCGTCCCAGCGGGCGCCGTTGAGGAGCCTCTGGAGGCGGTCGGGGGTGCGGTGTCCGGCGTATTCGGCCAGCTGCCAGCCGTTCTTGCGGCCAACCGGACCCAGCAGCCCACGGATGTAATCACGCATCCTGCGACGCGGCTCAACCCGCTTGAAGCGGTGGCCGGTACGCAGGAACAGTTCCTCGAGTTCGTCGTTCCAGATCTCAACTGCACGCTCGTCGATCACACCGGGAGGCTGCCCGGACCGCTGCCACTATCAGCGGCGGCTGCACACGATCGAGGGGCGGCCCGAGAAAGAGAACACGGGCCGACCATCAGCCCACTACACTCACCCAAACCGCCCCTGAACAGGGAAAACGTCAAAGTGCTGCTGGAGTATTAGATAAGCCGTACGTGTCCGCGGCGCGGATTTTTCGCAGAAGTAGAGGCATTTGACTCTGCTTTGAGACCGAGGTGTCGCAGTAAAATGCGCTTGCCGTAAGTTGATCCAGATGAATAGAATGTGGGAGTGTGCATCGTGAGATGGTCGGCAAAGGTGATGGCGGCTATGTTCGCTACTTGCTCACTCGCGGTGACTGGTGCTGGCCAGCGCGGCGGCAGGCACCGCGCAGGGAAACTTGATGATCCTGCGTCCGGGGTATAGCGGGTCATATAGCATAAACAATGCCGGGCACTGCAAGAAAGTGGACAGTGGATCCAATTGGGTAAAGACGGACCATCCTGGGGATTATGTTGGCGATTTCGCGGCATTCTCCAACACGAATTGCTCCCTTGAAGATCAACGTCATAATTGCGTCGCAATCCCCAGAGACACGAGCGGTAATATCAATCACTGGTTTGCCATCAAGGAAAGCGACTTTCACGCGTGCAACAGAGGGTGAAATAAGTGAGCCCTTTTCAACCTCAGCTGGCCTCGTTATCACGCCGGGTTCCAGCGGACGGCCCCGCTGGGAACAGAATCCCGACAGCGGCAAGTGGCAGCTGACCAGGGACCGGCGGCCCACCGGGTTCGTCGACGCGCTTGGTGTCGGTGGCCTGCTCGGCCAGGTCGAGGGCCGCACTGTCGCCGACGTGCTGGCCGAGGTCGCCACCACGCCCCCGACCTGGCACAAGAACATCCGGCACGTCGCCATCGACATGTCGGCCACCTACCGCGCCGCCCTGCGCA
>NZ_JBEXXQ010000117.1:0-8495 GCF_040630525.1 Streptomyces sp. NPDC005799 | reverse complement strand
GGCGGACCGGCTCTCGGGGCCGGCGGTCCCGGTGGCGGTGCCCTCGGTGCGGGCGCCGGGGCCGGTGGTGGCGGTCTGCTCGGAGCCGGTCAGGGGCCGCGCGCCGCGCTGCCGGGTGCCGGTGGCAACGGACGTCCGGGTGCGCCGGGCGGTGCGCGCGGACCGCAGTCTCCCCAGCAGGGCCGGCCGGCTCCCGCGGGCGCCGGTGCCGGGTTCGGCCAGGCGCCGGGTACGCCGCAGGGCCTGCAGGCCGCGGGAATGGGTCAGGACAGCTTCGGCGGCGCTCGTGGCGCCGTACCGCCGCAGTCCCCCGGCCCCGAGCAGCCGCAGCCGCAGGAGGGCCGCGGCCGGCGTGGGCGTCTGCCGCAGCTGCCGGGCCGCGGTGGTCCGCGGGCCGAGCTGCCGGGCGGCAACCAGCAGCGCACCCCGAGCTGGAGCGACGACAATGCCCAGCCGCCGGTGCCGCGCGCCTCGCTGGACACCCCGCGCGGGCATGACGAGACCTCCCGGATGCCGCGCGTCGACGACCGTCACGGTCCGGGCGCGACGGCGGAGATGCCGGCGATCGGCCGGTCCGACGACCGCCACGGTCCCGGCGCCACCTCGAACTTCCCGCGTCCCGATTTCGGTGCGGCCAACAACCCGCAGCACACGGGTCAGTTCGCCCGTCCGGGCGCGGACTCGCCGCAGAACACCGGGCAGTTCAACCGTCCGGGCGCCGACTCCCCGCAGAACACCGGGCAGTTCGGCCGACAGGACTTCGGAGCTCCGCAGCCCGGGTCCAACGGCTCCCAGGAGTCGGGGCAGTTCGTCCGCTCGGATGTCTTCGGCACCCCGAACGGCCGGAACACCCCGACCAACCCGGCGAACACCGGCCAGTTCGCGACCCCGTCGTTCGACAGCGGCTCGACCGGCCAGTTCCCCGCGCCGGGCTTCGACCCCAGCTCCACCGGCCAGCACTCGCTGCCGGGCCGTCCGAACCACAACGGCACGGGCCAGTTCGAGCGCCCGCAGAACGGCGGCGCCGACTTCGGTGCCCCGCGTCCGCCCGTCCCGCCACGTCCGCAGCAGCGGCCCGTCCGCCAGGAGCCCGAGGCACTGCCGCCGGCGACCGGTCCGGGCGACGGCCGCACCCCGCTGTACGACACTCTGGAGACCAACTGGTTCCACGGCGGACAGAGCGAGCGGCAGGGCCCCGGCAACGGCTCCGCCCCCCAGCAGCCGCAGTCTCCCGCGGCGGCCCCCCAGCGTTCCGCGGCCACCGGCGGCTGGCGCACCTCCCCGAACGACGATCTCGTCCGGCAGGCGGAGCGCGTACGGCAGCCGGCCGCGGGCGGCGTCACCACCTCCGGTCTGCCGCGCCGGGTGCCCCGGGCCAACCTCGTCCCGGGCACGGCTCAGCAGCAACAGCACCAAGCCGGTCCGCAGGTCTCGCGTGCGCCTGACGACGTACGCGGCCGGCTGACCAATCTCCGTCGGGGCATCGCGCAGGGTCGCCAGGCCGGTACCGGCCAGACCGGCAGTTTCCCGAGCCCCACTCACCAGCAGGAGCGATAGTTGAGCCAGATGAGCCAGGCGGCACAGAACCTCAACTGGTTGATCACCAACTTCGTGGACAACACCCCCGGTGTGTCCCACACCGTCGTCGTCTCCGCCGACGGTCTTCTTCTGGCGATGTCGGAAGGCTTTCCGCGGGACCGCGCCGACCAGCTGGCGGCCGTCGCGTCCGGACTCACCTCGCTGACCGCCGGGGCCTCCCGGATCTTCGAGGGCGGCAACGTGGCGCAGACGGTCGTGGAGATGGAACGCGGGTTTCTGTTTTTGATGTCCGTCTCGGACGGTTCGTCCCTGGCCGTGCTCGCGCACCCCGAGTGCGACATCGGCCTGGTCGGCTACGAGATGGCGCTGCTCGTCGACCGGGCAGGTGCGGTCCTCACACCGGACCTGCGGGCCGAACTACAGGGCAGTCTGCTCCACTGACCCACCCAGGATCCACCCCCCTCACCACATCACCGTCCGGCCGCCACAATCCCCCCACCGGCCCCGTCAGACGGCTTGCCCGACCGACTTGCTGTCCCGCCCGGAGGATTCATGACCCCGCCCACCGCCTCTCATGATCCGTACGCGGAGCCGTACGAGGATGAGGGCGACCAGCCGCTGGTACGTCCTTACGCGATGACCGGCGGCCGGACCCGGCCGCGCTACCAGCTCGCCATCGAGGCACTGATCAGCACCACGGCCGACCCCGCAGCACTCATGGGGCTGCTCCCGGAGCACCAGCGCATCTGCCACCTGTGCCGTGAGGTGAAGTCGGTCGCCGAGGTGTCGGCGCTCCTGGCCATGCCGCTGGGCGTGGCCCGGATTCTTGTCGCGGACCTGGCCGAGGCCGGACTCGTCGCGATCCACCAGCCCGGTGGTGACGAGACGACCGGTGCGCCGGACGTGACCCTGCTCGAAAGGGTGCTCAGTGGACTTCGCAAGCTCTGACGGAGGGCGGGCGACCACCTCCGCGAAGATCGTCGTCGCCGGTGGCTTCGGCGTCGGCAAGACCACCTTCGTGGGAGCGGTCTCCGAGATCAACCCGCTGCGCACGGAGGCCGTCATGACGTCCGCCAGCGCGGGCATCGACGACCTCACCCACACCGGGGACAAGACCACCACCACGGTGGCCATGGACTTCGGCCGTATCACGCTCGACCAGGACCTGATCCTGTACCTGTTCGGCACGCCCGGTCAGGACCGCTTCTGGTTCATGTGGGACGACCTGGTGCGCGGTGCCATCGGCGCGGTGGTGCTCGTGGACACCCGGCGCCTGGCCGACTGCTTCCCGGCGGTCGACTACTTCGAGAACAGCGGTCTGCCCTTCGTGGTCGCGCTCAACGGCTTCGACGGGCATCAGCCCTACCAGCCCGAGGAGGTGCGCGAGGCCTTGCAGATCGGCCCCGACACCCCCATCATCACGACAGACGCCCGGCACCGGGCCGATGCCAAGAGCGCGCTGATCACACTGGTCGAACACGCTCTCATGGCACGGCTGAGGTAGCCCCCAAATCCGCCATGCCATACGGCAGTTGTCGTAGACGCTCCGGAGCCGACTGTGGCCTTTGACACGGTCGGCCCCGGTGTTCATAACGTTTCGGCAGAGGAATCGGGTGGTACGGCCACGCGTGGTCGTCGTCCGGTGTCGCTGCGCACACACGGGCCCCGTCTTTTGGCGGGGCTCGCTCTTTATGACCGTTTTATCTGGGGCTTACATCACAGGGAATCCGCGCTTTCCGCTGTTTGGAAGAGCGCTGGCCCTCGTGCTGGAATGCCTGAACTGCCTATAAGTCAAAGACGTACTCAGTAGTACTGCGTACTCAATGGCGTACTGGGCTCTGAGACACTGCGGCACAACGTTGGTGCCCGCCGCCGAGAGGTTGTTGGTCGAGTGAGGCGAAGCAAGAACGGTCCCGAGCCGTCGGCGCGGGGCAACTTCACCCCGCCGCCGCGCGGAGCGGCGCCCGCCCCTGTGTCCGTACCGGAGCCTGCGGCCGCTCGCGCCTCGAGCGGCGGCCGTTTCTCCCCCCGCAACTGGCGGGTGCCCACCCGACTGAACGCGATCCTGCTCATACCCGTGGGCGTGGGTCTGGTCATGGGCGGCTTCCAGGTGAAGAACTCGATCGACACCTGGCAGGAGGCCCAGGACGCGGAGAACACCGCGCGTCTGGTCCGGGCCGCCCTGACCTACAGCAACGCGGTCACCAACGAGCGTGACGTGACCGCCGCGCCGCTGCTGCTGGGCAAGGGCCAGAAGGACCCGTCGGTCGTCGCGGCCCGCAAGGCCACGGACGACGCCGCGGACGCCTTCGACAAGGCCGCGCAGAACATGCCCGACCGGCCGGGCCTGGAGCGCCGCCTGGAGCGCTTCCGCAAGGTGGAGCCGGAACTCACCTCGCTGCGCGCCAAGGCCTACACCTCCAGCTTCAAGGGCGTGGGGACCGAAGAGGCCTACGTCAGCCTGGAGCACCCCCTTCTGGAGTTCTCCAACGAGCTCGGCCTGGGCACCGGCAACATCACCAGCTACGGCCGCTCGGTCTACGCCATCGCACTCGCCAAGGGCGCGCTCTCCCTGGAGCGCTCCATCGGCATGCACCTGCTGGTCGCGCCGGGCCCGGGCAAGGACAGCCTGGCCACGCAGCGCACCGCCATCACGTCGTACGCCTACCTGGAGGGCATCGCCATCCAGGAGTACCAGGCCGGTGGCACCGACGAGGACATCGCGAAGCTCAACAAGTCCCTGACGAAGGTGCAGAGCGACGGGGCGGCCCTGGTCAAGCAGGCCGCCGCGAAGGCCGCGGCCGAGAACAAGACCTATGTGCCGCCGCCGTCCAACCCGGTCGACATGATCACGGCGATGTCGCAGCTGCAGAGCACCGACCCGTCCGCGCGCGCCGTCCTCGCCCAGAAGGGCATCACCGCGGAGAACTGGTGGGCCGGTACCACCCTCAAGTACGAGGCGTACCGCAAGCTCGAGGAGGACAAGGCCGACACCGCGGTGAGCGAGGCCTCCGACATCGCGAGCAACGCCAAGCGTGACGCGCTGATCACCGGTGCCATCGTCATCGTGGCCCTGCTGCTCGCGTTCATCCTGGCCGGCGCGGTCGCCCGGCAGATGTCCCGCTCGATGCGCCAGCTGCGCAACGCCGCCTTCGGCATCGCCGAGCAGCGTCTGCCGATGCTGGTCGACCAGCTCTCGCGCACCGACCCCGGCCGCGTCGACACCCGGGTCGCCCCGATCCCGATCCACACCAAGGACGAGATCGGCGAGGTCGCCCGCGCCTTCGACCAGGTCCACCGCGAGGCGGTGCGACTCGCCTCCGAGCAGGCCCTGCTCCGCGGCAACATCAACGCGATCTTCACCAACCTCTCCCGGCGCAACCAGTCGCTGATCGAGGGCCAGCTGACCCTGATCACCGACCTGGAGAACAACGAGGCCGACCCGGACCAGCTGGAGAACCTCTTCCGCCTGGACCACCTCGCGACCCGTATGCGCCGCAACGGCGAGAACCTCCTGGTCCTCGCCGGCGAGGAGCCCGGCCGCCGCTGGGACCAGCCGGTCCCGCTGGTCGACGTGCTGCGCGCCGCCTCCTCCGAGGTGGAGCAGTACGAGCGCATCGAGCTGTCCGGCGTCCCGGAGGCCGAGATCCACGGCCGCGCGGTCACCGACCTCGTGCACCTGCTGGCGGAGCTGCTGGAGAACGCGACGACGTTCTCCTCCCCGCAGACCAAGGTCCGTGTCACCGCGACCCGGCTGCCCGACGGCCGCGTCATGATCGAGATCCACGACAAGGGCATCGGCCTCACCGCCGAGGACTTCGCGGACATCAACCACAAGCTCGCGAACCCGCCCACCGTGGACGCGGCTATCTCGCAGCGTATGGGCCTGTTCGTGGTCGGCCGGCTGTCCGACCGGCACGGCATCCGGGTCCAGCTGCGCCCCTCCGGCGAGCAGGCCGGCACCACCTCGCTGGTCATGCTGCCGGACGCGATCACCCACGGTGGTGGCGGCGAGCAGCAGATGAACCGCGACGAGTTCACCGTCTCGCAGATCATCCCGGAGCAGAACTTCCAGGGCGAGGACTTCAACACCGGCCTGCCGATGCGCACGGCCGCGGAGCTCGGCTTCGACGACAGCCGCTACTCCGACGTCCCCGACGACATCCGCGAGCTCGACCCGGTCGGCCGCTCGCTGATGCGCGAGGAGCGCCGGGCCGCCCTGGAGTCCCAGAACACCCAGGGCCACCCGGAGCAGGAGTCGCCGGAGACCTCGCGGTACGCGGAGGCCTTCGACGCGCCGCAGGCCTACGACAACGGCCAGGGCGGCTACCCGGAGCAGCAGCGGACCGGCACCTTCGACCCGCGCCCGGCGTACGAGGAGCAGCTGCAGTCTCCGTACGAGGAGCAGCGCACCTCGTACGAGGAGCCGGCCCAGCCGCCGTCGTACGAGGAGCCGTACTTCGCGCCGAACGGCTCGCAGCCGCAGAACGACCCGTTCTCGTCCAACGGGGGCTACCCCGAGCCGACGTATTCGGAGCCGGTCCAGGAGGAGCCCGCGGCCGCCCGCGCCGCCGCCCCGGACGCCTTCCCCGCCTTCGAGCAGCGCCGCTACCAGGACGACTGGCCGCAGCCCGACAGCTACCAGAACGGCTACCCGGACCAGTACGCTCCGGAAGCGGAACCTGCGCAGGCCACTGACGCGGGTGAGCACGAACGCGTAGGCTTCGACCGTCCGGGACCGGCCCCCTCCGCCGTCCACGAGCTGACCGACGCCGGGCTGCCTCGCCGCGGATCCTTCGCGAGCGGTACCAGCGGTTCGAACGGCACGCGGCACGTGAACCAGGAGCCGTCGGTTCCCGCTCCGGTTTCGGAGAACAATGGCGAGACCAGCAGCTGGCGTTCGGCGAACGACGAACGCTGGCAGCAGGCCGCGCAGTTGCGCAAGCCCAAGGCGGGCGGGGTCACCTCCTCCGGCCTGCCGCGACGGGTGCCCAAGGCGAACCTGATCGAGGGAGCCGCCGAGAGCACCCCTCAGGGAGGCCCGTCGGTCTCCCGCGCTCCGGAGGACGTCCGGGGCAGGCTGAGCAACCTGCGTCGGGGCGTCCAGCGCGGACGCAGCGCCGGCGCAGGCAGTGAAACGAACGGTCAGGGCTTCGGTTCTGACAGCACCTACAACCAGGAGCGTTAGTGTGAGCCCGATGAGCCAGGCGGCACAGAACCTGAACTGGTTGATCACCAACTTCGTGGACAACACCCCGGGGGTGTCCCACACGGTGGTGGTCTCCGCCGACGGACTCCTTCTGGCGATGTCCGAAGGGTTTCCGCGTGACCGAGCCGACCAGCTTGCGGCTGTCGCCTCCGGTCTGACGTCACTGACGGCGGGCGCCTCCCGGATCTTCGAGGGTGGCGCCGTGAACCAGACGGTTGTGGAGATGGAGCGGGGATTCCTGTTCATCATGTCCGTATCCGACGGTTCCTCGCTCGCGGTCCTCGCGCACCCGGAGGCGGACATCGGCCTCATTGGGTACGAGATGGCCCTTCTGGTGGACCGAGCCGGTTCGGTCCTCACACCTGATCTCCGTGCGGAGCTCCAGGGCAGCCTGCTCAACTGACAGACAGACGGTGCGTTTTGGCGTCCCGGGGCCGTAAGGTTTCGGGACGCGGCTCCACAGGGATGGGTGCCCGGCACAGTCGGAGGAGGAGAAAGTGGCAACACCCCCAGGCGGTTCGAATTCGGGCAACTGGTCGTACGGCCCTGCCCAGGGCCACGGCGACGGTGCTCAGAACCCGAACCGTTACAACTTCCCCTCCGCCCCGAGCCCGCGGCATCAGCAGCCGTACGCGCCACAGGGCCCCGGGCCGTCGCCGTACGACCAGCCGCCGGCGCCGCGTATCCAGCCCGTACAGCCGCAGCGACGCTCTCCTGAGCCGGCGCCCGCGGGGGCGTCGAACAATCCCCTGGTGCGTCCCTACGCCATGACCGGCGGCCGGACGCGCCCGCGCTACCAGCTCGCCATCGAGGCGCTGGTGCACACCACCGCGCAGCCGCACCAGATGCAGGGCCAGCTGCCCGAGCATCAGCGGATCTGCAACCTCTGCCGAGAAATCAAGTCGGTGGCGGAGATCTCCGCCCTGCTGACCATCCCTCTCGGCGTGGCCAGGATCCTCGTCGCCGACTTGGCGGAGGCGGGACTGGTCGCCATCCATCAGCCCGGCGGCGACGAGAACGCCGGCGGCCAGCCAGACGTGACACTGCTCGAAAGGGTGCTCAGTGGACTTCGCAAGCTCTAGCGGCGGTCCTTCCCGCTCCACCACCTCGGCGAAGATCGTGGTGGCGGGTGGCTTCGGCGTGGGCAAGACCACGTTCGTCGGGGCCGTTTCGGAGATCAACCCGCTGCGCACAGAGGCCGTCATGACGTCCGCTTCGGCAGGCATCGACGACCTCACCCACACCGGAGACAAGACGACCACCACGGTCGCCATGGACTTCGGCCGCATCACCCTGGACCAGGACCTGATCCTGTACCTCTTCGGTACGCCGGGTCAGGACCGCTTCTGGTTCATGTGGGACGACCTGGTCCGCGGTGCCATCGGGGCGATCGTCCTGGTGGACACCCGGCGCCTTGCCGACTGCTTCCCCGCGGTCGACTACTTCGAGAACTCCGGACTGCCTTTCGTGATTGCCCTCAACGGGTTCGACGGTCAGCAGCCGTACAACCCGGACGAGGTGCGCGAGGCGCTGCAGATCGGCCCGGACACGCCGATCATCACGACGGACGCGCGGCATCGGGCGGACGCGAAGTCCGCGCTGATCACGCTGGTCGAGCACGCGCTGATGGCTCGGCTGCGGTAACCATCCCTGTAAAGGGGGCCCCTCCCGGCCGGGAGGGGCCCCCTTTGTCTGTGCCCGATGACGTGAGCCCCGAGCACGCAGAAGGGCCCCTCCCGGCCGGGAG
>NZ_JBEXXQ010000116.1:0-8735 GCF_040630525.1 Streptomyces sp. NPDC005799 | reverse complement strand
CCTATCCGCCCAGCCACCCCGCCGCAACTCCCCCCCACCCCCCAAATGCCCCAGCCGCCCCCCCCGGGCCCCCCCCCCCACCACCCCCGCGGCGGGGCCCCTCGCCCGTACCCAAACCCTGATCAAGGGCGAGAACGGCATCGGCACGGTCCGCAAGACCACCCTCCCGGGCGGCCTGCGCATCGTCACCGAGACGCTGCCCTCCGTCCGCTCCGCGACCTTCGGCATCTGGGCGCACGTCGGCTCCCGCGACGAGACCCCGGCCCTCAACGGTGCCACCCACTACCTCGAGCACCTGCTCTTCAAGGGCACCTCGAAACGCAGCGCCCTGGACATCTCCTCCGCCCTCGACGCGGTCGGCGGCGAGATGAACGCGTTCACGGCGAAGGAGTACACGTGCTACTACGCGCGCGTGCTCGACGCCGACCTGCCGCTCGCCATAGACGTCGTCTGCGACATGCTCACCGGCTCGCTGATCCTCGAAGAGGACGTCAACGTCGAGCGCGGTGCCATCCTCGAAGAGATCGCCATGACCGAGGACGACCCGGGCGACTGCGTGCACGACCTGTTCGCGCACACGATGTTCGGCGACAACCCCCTCGGCCGCCCCGTCCTCGGCACGGTCGACACCGTCAACGCCCTCACCGCCGACCGCATCCGCCGCTTCTACAAGAAGCACTACGACCCCACCCACCTGGTCGTGGCGGCTGCCGGCAACATCGACCACAACAAGGTCGTACGACAGGTCCGCGCCGCCTTCGAGAAGGCGGGAGCCCTCACCAACCCCGACGCCACGCCCCTCGCCCCGCGCGACGGCAGGCGTGCCTTGCGCACCGCGGGGCGCGTCGAACTGCTCGGCCGCAAGACCGAGCAGGCGCACGTCGTCCTCGGCATGCCGGGCCTGGCGCGCACGGACGACCGGCGCTGGGCGCTCGGCGTGCTGAACACGGCCCTCGGCGGCGGCATGTCCTCCCGCCTGTTCCAGGAGGTCCGGGAGAAGCGCGGCCTGGCCTACAGCGTGTACTCGTACACCTCCGGCTTCGCCGACTGCGGCCTGTTCGGCGTGTACGCCGGCTGTCGGCCCTCCCAGGTCCACGACGTGCTGAAGATCTGCCGGGACGAGCTCGACCACGTCGCCGAGCACGGTCTGTCCGACGACGAGATCGACCGCGCCATCGGCCAGCTGCGCGGCTCGACCGTCCTCGGCCTGGAGGACACCGGCGCGCTGATGAACCGCATCGGCAAGAGCGAGCTGTGCTGGGGCGAGCAGATGTCGGTGGACGACATGCTGGGCCGGATAGCGTCGGTCACCCCGGACGACGTCCGCTCGGTCGCCCGCGACATCCTGGGGAAGCGGCCCTCGCTGTCGGTCATCGGCCCGCTCAAGGACAAGCAGGCGTCCCGGCTGCACGACGCCGTCGCCTGATCCACCCCGGATCGGCCTCGGCATCCACCTCGGTTCTCGGTTAAGGAAGCAAGAAGATGAGCAAGCTGCGCGTGGCGGTCCTGGGTGCCAGGGGCCGCATCGGTTCCGAGGCGGTACGGGCCGTCGAGGCGGCCGAGGACCTGGAGCTGGTGGCCGCCCTCGGCCGGGGCGACAAGCTGGAGACCCTTGCCGAGACCGGCGCCCAGGTGGCGGTCGAACTGACCACGCCGGACTCGGTGATGGCCAACCTCGAGTACTGCGTGGGCCACGGCATCCACGCGGTGGTCGGCACCACCGGCTGGACCGACGACCGCCTCGCGCGGCTGAAGGGCTGGCTCGCCGCCTCCCCGGAGACGGGCGTCCTCATCGCGCCCAACTTCTCCATCGGCGCCGTCCTGACCATGAAGTTCGCGCAGATCGCCGCGCCGTACTTCGAGTCCGTCGAGGTCGTCGAACTGCACCACCCGAAGAAGGTCGACGCCCCGTCGGGCACGGCCACCCGCACGGCCCAGCTCATCGCCGAGGCCCGGCGCACGGCGGGCACGGCCCCGGCGCCGGACGCCACCGAGACGGCCCTGGACGGCGCGCGCGGCGCCAGCGTCGACGGCGTCCCCGTGCACGCCGTCCGCCTGCGCGGTCTGCTCGCCCACCAGGAGGTGTTGCTCGGGGGCGAGGGCGAGACCCTGACGATCCGCCACGACTCCCTCCACCACAGCAGCTTCATGCCGGGCATCCTGCTCGGCGCGCGCCGCGTGGTGACCACCCCGGGCCTGACCTTCGGGCTGGAACACTTCCTGGACCTGGGCTGACACCGCCATGCGCGCCAAGCTGTCCTACGCGATAACCGCCGCCGTCCTGGTCTTCTACTTCGTCCTGGTCGGCAGCCGCGGCGTCATGCTCATCGAGTCCGGCACGGTTGTGACCGTCACCTTCGGTGTGGCGGTGCTGATCCTGCCGGTCATCGGCCTGTGGTTCCTGTGGAAGAACACCCAGTTCGTCCGCAAGGCCAACCGGCTCGCCGCCGAACTCGACGCCGAGGGCGGCCTGCCCGTCGACGAGCTCAAGCGCACGCCGGGCGGCCGGATCGACCGCGACTCCGCCGACGAGGTCTTCGCCAAGCGCAAGGCCGAGACGGAGGCGGCCCCCGACGACTGGCGCAGCTGGTTCCGCCTCGCCGTCGCCTACCACGACGCCCGCGACACCCCGAGGGCGCGCAAGGCGATGCAGCGGGCGATCGCCCTGCACGAGGGCAGGACGATCGAGGTCTAGGGCTGGTCTAGGGCTGGTCTAGGGCGCCTGTCGCGAAGGTCCCGGCGTCCGCCCGAAGGGCGGGCCCTGCGGCGGCATAGGGGTCCCCCGCGCGAGGTTGTTCGAGCGTGGGGAGCGTGCCGGGCGTCGCGGGGGAGGCGGGACTTTCGCAAGAGGCCCTGGCCTCCGCCGCCCACGTCGGCGAACACGAAGGGGCCGGTCCGCGCACTTCGCGGTCCGGCGCCTTCGTGTGTACGACCGTCGGGTGCGCGTACGCCCCTCGACGTCAGCCCCGCCGGTTCTCCGCGGCCCACGCCTCGATGGTGTCCGCCGCCCGGTCGAAGGACCCGGCCCGGCCCACGAAGTCGGCGTTGTGCGTCGTCATCAGCAGCGGCGCGTCCTGCGCGGCCCGGTCCTTTCGCTGCAGGACCAGCGCCTGCCCCTGCACCGTCCGCGGCAGTCCCAGCCAGCGCACCGGCTGCTGCACCGTCCGCACGGCGACGATCTGCTCCCACGCGGTCGTACGCGTGCTGACGAAACCGACGTGACGCAGCCCCCGCGCGCTCACCCACACACCCATGCGCAGCAGCCGCAGGGCGCCCAGGATGACGACCAGCGCGATCCCGAGGATCACCCCGGCCTCCGACACCGACGCGGTGAGCGCGATCACGACGGCCGCGAACAGCACGAACGAGGCGAACAGCAGCAACAGCGCCGCCGTCCCCACACGCCACGGCCCGGGGCGGTAGGGGCGCCGCCAGCGGTCGCGGTCGTCGAAGGGCAGCGCGAGGTCGTCGGCTGTCTCGAAAGCGCGGTCGGCCGTCAGGAAGGGCAGGGGCACGGCTGGTCCTCACTCGATCCATGCGTGGGCTGTGCCCGGTGAGGTTATCCGCCTGTGTCCCCGCTCACCACTCTCGGGGGTCCGATGGAGTCAGTGCCCCTGGGAGGCCTGTGACTGCTGAGCCGGTGAATGGGTGTCGGTCGACAGCGCCGGCATGCCGAGCACCAGCGAGCCCACGAGCGCGGCCACGATGGTCATCCCGAGCAGCCAGCGCCCGGCTATCTGACCGGCGGACGTCCGCTCGCGCGGCGGGGGAGCGACATTGCTGCGAAACCTGTCGGCCTCCGCGACGAAGGCGAACGGAACGGGCTCGCGCCGACGAAACATGGCCGATACCTCTCCTCTCGGAGTCGCATGAGTGACTGTCACTCACACAGACGGGCGAGTGCCCCAAAAGGTGCCCGGTTTCACCGAATTCACAGAAATTCGCCGGCGTATGTCGCGACCCGGTACCGAACGCCCCGTTGTCAGTGCCGGGCCGTAGAGTGGGCGCCGCCCGAGAGACGTGATGGAAGGACCCTCCGAGCCGTGACCGACACCCCCGCCGACGACCTCAAGCCCAGCTTCCGCAGCGACGTCACCGTCGAGCTGGTCAAGCACAGCGCGGCCGACTCCGACGTGCTGTGGGCTGCCCGCGTCTCCACCGCCGGCGAGCATTCCTTGGAGGAGCTGAACAAGGATCCGGAGCGCTCCAAGGGCCTGATCAACTACCTCATGCGGGACCGGCACGGCAGCCCCTTCGAGCACAACTCGATGACCTTCTTCATCAGCGCCCCGATCTTCGTCTTCCGCGAGTTCATGAGGCACCGGGTCGGATGGTGTCTCCCGGGGGACACCATGATCAGCGTCGGCACCACCAACAACGGCGAAGCCAAACGCATCGCGGACGTCTATCGCGACTGGAAGGTCGGTGTACCTGATTCCCCGGGGAGCACGCGCCTGCTGAAGTCTGACGCGAACCTCTTGGCCGACACCATCAACCTGGAGACGGGGCTGGCGGAGAAGGCGCCCATGGTGGACGTCTTCCAATCCGGCGTGAAAGCGATCATCAAGGTGTCGACCACCAACGGCAAGGCGCTGCGGTGCACCGCGGACCACCGGGTATGGACGCCCGACGGTTGGGTCCGCGCGGGCGATCTGCGCGTTGGCGACCGGGTCGGGCGGCTGGGCCGGGTGGGGAGCGGGGAACGGCAGGGCATCCCCGAGCGCCTGCGCGAGGGCATCCAGATCTGGACCACGGAGCAGCGAGCCCGGCTCATCGCCCCGAGGGACCTCTGCTACATCTGCGACGAGAAGTTCGAGGCCCAGGACCTGGAACTGGATCACGTCATCCCGGTGGACGCCGATCTCACCAAGGCCCTCGACGTCTCGAACCTGCGGCCGGCATGCAAGCCGTGTCATCAGCGGAAGACCAACGGCGAAGGAATGCCGGTCGAAGTGCGCCGTAGCGCGCTCCAGAACGGGGTGTGCTGGGAGGCTGTCGTCTCCGTCGTCCCCGACGGGGAGGAGATGACCTACGACATCTCGATGCCGCCGCCGCACCACAACTTCATCGCGGACGGTTTCGTCGTACACAACTCGTACAACGAGGAGTCCGGACGCTACCGCGAGCTTCAGCCGGTCTTCTACGTTCCCGGAGAGGACCGCAAGCTGGTCCAGCAGGGACGCCCCGGCAAGTACGAGTTCGTCCACGGCACTCCCGAACAGTACGGGGCCGTCACCGCCGCGATGGAGGAGTCGTACCGGCAGTCCTACGCCGCGTACCAGGAGATGCTGGCGGCCGGCGTCGCCCGCGAGGTCGCCCGCGCGACCCTGCCCGTCGGGCTCTTCTCCTCCATGTACGCCACCTGCAACGCCCGTTCGCTGATGCACTTCCTCGGCCTTCGCACCCAGCACGAGCTCGCGAAGGTGCCGTCCTTCCCGCAGCGGGAGATCGAGATGGTGGGTGAGAAGATGGAGGCGGAGTGGGCGAAGCTCATGCCGCTGACGTACGCCGCCTTCAATGCGAACGGGCGGGTGGCGCCGTGAGGCACCACCGTTCCCCGGCGGAGCACACATGTACGGGTCAGCCTCGCGAGGTGTCCCAATTGCGGCATTTGGCGAAGTTCATCTAGCCTGATCAAACGGACCCGGTACTGCTTGAACCCCCGAGCAGGCAGTACCGGGCTCCGCATTTGTCCGGACTTATCCCGCACCCCGAGGGCAGACCTCGTAATCAGCAGCGAGTAGCGTGTTACCCATGGCTCCGACCTCCACTCCGCAGACCCCCTTCGGGCGGGTCCTCACCGCCATGGTCACGCCTTTCACGGCGGACGGCGCACTCGACCTCGACGGCGCACAGCGGCTCGCCACCCACCTGGTGGACGCAGGCAACGACGGCCTGATCATCAACGGCACCACCGGAGAGTCCCCCACCACGAGCGACGCGGAGAAATCGGACCTCGTACGGGCGGTCCTGGAGGCGGTCGGCGACCGGGCCCACGTGGTCGCCGGCGTCGGCACGAACGACACCCACCACAGCACCGAGCTGGCCCGCGAAGCCGAGCGCGTCGGCGCGCACGGCCTCCTGGTCGTCACCCCGTACTACAACAAGCCCCCGCAGGAGGGCCTGTACCGGCACTTCACGGCAGTCGCCGACACCACCGGCCTGCCGGTGATGCTCTACGACATCCCCGGCCGCAGCGGCGTCCCGATCAACACCGAGACGCTGGTCCGGCTCGCCGAGCACCCGCGCATCGTCGCCAACAAGGACGCCAAGGGCGACCTCGGCCGCGCGAGCTGGGCCATCGCGCGCTCCGGCCTCGCCTGGTACTCCGGCGACGACATGCTCAACCTGCCGCTGCTCTCCGTGGGCGCGGTCGGCTTCGTCTCGGTCGTCGGCCACGTCGTCACGCCCGACCTGCGGGCCCTCGTCGACGCATTCGTCTCCGGCGACGTACAGAAGGCCACGGAGATCCACCAGAAGCTGCTCCCCGTCTACACGGGCATGTTCCGCACGCAGGGCGTCATGACGACGAAGGCCGCGCTCGCCCTCCAGGGGCTGCCTGCCGGGCCCCTGCGCGCCCCCATGGTCGAGTGCGCGCCGGAAGAGATCGAGCAGCTCAAGATCGATCTTGCCGCCGGCGGGGTACAGCTCTGACAACAGACTTGGCACCACCCAGGCTTCACAACTGAATAGGCAGGCCACCGGTTGCCTGCATCCCACAACGACAACTGCTACACGCACGAACGTCACGCGCGCCACGTGCCCACCGGTACGTGGCGCGTGTGGTGAGGAGAGTCTTTTGAGTCATCCGCATCCTGAACTCGCCCCGCCCGCGCCGCTCACCGAAGGCGGCCTAAGGGTCACGCCGCTCGGCGGTCTCGGTGAGATCGGCCGAAACATGACGGTCTTCGAGTATGGCGGCCGTCTCCTGATCGTCGACTGCGGAGTGCTCTTCCCCGAGGAGGAGCAGCCCGGAATCGACCTGATCCTGCCGGACTTCTCGTCCATCAGGGACCGCCTCGACGACATCGACGGCATCGTCCTCACGCATGGCCACGAGGACCACATCGGCGGTGTCCCCTTCCTGCTCCGCGAGAAGCCGGACATCCCGCTGATCGGCTCCAAGCTGACCCTCGCCCTGATCGAGGCCAAGCTGCAGGAGCACCGCATCCGCCCGTACACCCTCGAGGTGGCGGAGGGGAACCGCGAGCGCGTCGGCCCCTTCGACTGCGAGTTCATCGCGGTCAACCACTCCATCCCGGACGCGCTGGCCGTCGCCATCCGCACCCCGGCCGGCATGGTCGTCCACACCGGTGACTTCAAGATGGACCAGCTCCCGCTGGACAACCGCCTCACGGACCTCCATGCGTTCGCACGCCTGAGCGAGGAGGGCATCGACCTTCTGCTCACGGACTCCACAAACGCGGAAGTCCCCGGTTTCACCCCGCACGAGCGGGACATCTCCAACGTCCTGCGCCAGGTCTTCGGAAGCGCCCGCAAGCGGATCATCGTGGCGAGCTTCGCCAGCCACGTGCACCGCATCCAGCAGATCCTGGACGCGGCCCACGAGTACGGCCGCCGGGTCGCCTTCGTCGGCCGCTCGATGGTCCGCAACATGGGCATCGCCCGGGACCTCGGCTACCTCAAGGTCCCCCCGGGCCTGGTGGTCGACGTCAAGACGCTCGACGACCTCCCCGACCACGAGGTGGTCCTGGTCTGCACGGGCTCTCAGGGCGAACCGATGGCGGCCCTGTCCCGCATGGCCAACCGCGACCACCAGATCCGCATCGTCGACGGCGACACGGTGATCCTGGCCTCCTCGCTGATCCCAGGGAACGAGAACGCGGTCTACCGCGTGATCAACGGTCTGACCCGCTGGGGCGCCAACGTCGTCCACAAGGGCAACGCCAAGGTCCACGTCTCGGGCCATGCTTCGGCCGGCGAACTGCTGTACTTCTACAACATCTGCCGCCCGAGGAACCTGATGCCGGTGCACGGCGAATGGCGCCACCTGCGGGCGAACGCGGAGCTCGGTGCGTTGACGGGCGTTCCGCACGACCGGATCGTCATCGCCGAGGACGGTGTGGTGGTCGACCTCGTCGAGGGCAAGGCCAAGATCGCGGGCAAGGTGCAGGCGGGCTACGTGTACGTCGACGGGCTCTCCGTCGGCGATGTCGGCGAGCCGGCGCTGAAGGACCGCAAGATCCTCGGTGACGAGGGCATCATCTCGGTCTTCGTGGTGGTGGACTCCTCCACCGGCAAGATCAGCGGTGGACCGCACATCCAGGCCCGCGGCTCCGGCATCGAGGACTCCGCCTTCGGCGAGGTGATCCCGAAGATCACGGAGGTCCTGGAACGCTCGGCCCAGGACGGCGTCGTGGAGCCGCACCAGCTGCAGCAACTCATCCGCCGCACGCTCGGCAAGTGGGTCTCCGACACCTATCGCCGCAGGCCGATGATCCTCCCGGTCGTGGTGGACGTTTGACACCTCGTGCGGGTGAACTAGGAGCGGGGCGCCTCGATTTGCATCGAGGCGCCCCGCTCCAGTACGTTTACGGCTCCGCCAGCAGGGGAACCCAGCCGCTTCGTGCGCCGGGCCGACCCGGAGGGGCGGAAAAACCGACTCAGATCTTCTGATAAAGTCGGAACCGCCGGAAAGGAAACCGCGAAACAAAAGCGGGAACCTGGAAAGCGCCGAGGAAATCGGATCGGAAAAGGATCTGATAGAGTCGGAA
>NZ_JBEXXQ010000115.1:0-9032 GCF_040630525.1 Streptomyces sp. NPDC005799 | reverse complement strand
CGCCTGGTACAACGAGGAGCGGCTCCACTCCGCCCTCGCCTACGTATCGCCCGCCGAGTACGAACGCGCCTGGTGGCGACAACAGGAAGCCACCCCGCAGCCCGCCTGAAACAAGATCACCGGACTCAATGAAACTCGGGGCAGCTCACTCCAGCGGCTTGCGGTGACTGTCCAGCGTGAGCTTCCGGCCCGGGTACTGCCGCGCGACGTCGTCAAGGTCCTTGACGGGCCGCAGCGGCCGACAGAGGTGGCGGTGTCGGGCTGGGGAAGCGTCAGCGCAGTTGCCGGTACTGACGGTGGATCAAGTGCGGCATCAATGCCCGAGGTTCTGGCAGGCACTGCAGGTACAGGCGGTTTCCTGACCCGGCACCGCGGCGATGCCGAACCAGCCGCCGCAGACCTCGCACTGCATGCCGGTGCCGGCCGTGGCAGGGACCGGGGCGGAGACGGCGGAGGACAGCGGGCACTCTCGGGGCGCAGTTCCACAGCCCGCACAGGGGGCAGGCGTCGTTCTGCCCGGTACCGACCATCGCGAGGCGGGCCCACATCTCGGCAACCGTGCGCGGTGCGGGCCGGGGGCGTGTCATGCTGTCGATCACAGGAACTCTCGCTTCCTGTATGACGGCCCCGGAGCGGCTCTCACCTTTCCGGGGCCGTCGCCCTGGGCTGGCCGGATGGCCAGCCACTGCCCGTCTCCCACCCCCTGACGCTCTGGTGGGGTGGGAGACGGACTGTGGTGGATCGTCAGGCCGCCGGGGCGTAGGCTGGCGCGCCCTCGCGCAGCAGGTAGTCGGAGTCAGTCCAGGCGGATCCGATCGCGAACGGCTGGCCGTCGGGACGCAGGGTGTCGCGGACGATGACCGCCCACCGCGCGCCGGACCGGTTTCGCAGCAGCTGCGTGGCCTCGCGCGGGTCGGTGACGAGCGCCAGGACCTCGAAGCGGCCGTCGGTGTTCTGGTAGATCGCGCCGGGGCGGCGGGGCCGATCTCGTCGGCAGTGCCGGGCAGGGTGATGGTGGCGGTGGGCATCATGGTGCGGCTCCGATCAGGCGGGCGAGGTGGGCCAGGGCGGATTCGTCGGTGTAGTCGACGGCTCCTCGCGCCGGACGCGGGCGAGGCGGTAGTGGTCGACCGCGCGGCGCCGGGCGCGCATCGCGAGGAAGCCGGCCGGGTTGTGCAGTGCGTTGCCGCGCAGCAGGTGCTGCCAGGCACTCCAGCCAGGCGTCCTGGGCGATGTCGTCGGCCAGGCCCCGGTCGTTGGGGCGCAGCGCGCGGGCCGCGACGGCGGTGACCATCGGCGCGTGCTCGCGGTACAGCGCATCCAGCAGCTCGCGGGCGGCGGTGTCGCCGGTGCGGGCAACGCAGGAGCGGGGGTGAGGCCGGGGGCTGGCCGGTGTGGGCCGGTCGGGGGTCCGTCCGCTCGTGCGGAAGGGGCCGCCGCGGTAACGGCGGGCGGGTGACGGCCACAGGGGCGTCAGCCATGATGGTCATTGTGGGTTTCCCTTTCGGGCGGGAAGGGGCACCCGCAGCACCGAGAACCCCCAGGGCGCACTCCCTGGGGGTTCGTCATATGCGGCGGGCAGTGCGTCCTGCGCACTCCGCCGCAGCAGGTCGCGCTGGCCGAAACCCAGAAGCCACCACGCGTGACACCACTACGCTGATCATCCCGAGTTCATCAGTCGGTGGGCATGCGGGCGGGGTGAATTCCTGGGCTGACCTGGGGTTTGGGCATGAAGAGCCTCCGGTGCCGTGTGCCCACGGTTCCGGAGGCTGTTTGTGCAGGTGAGGGGCTATTCGGCCGGTGTGATGGCGCTCATCTTTGGTGGGAGCGGGACGCCGCAGTCCTTTAAGAGTTTGCTCTGGGTGTCGGTGAGGCGGGTGGTCTGCTTCAGGCTGCCGGCGGGGCCGGTGAGGGTGACCTGGTGGATGCGGCCGAGTTCGGTGTTGATGCGGGGCCAGGTGTGTTCGGTGGCGCGTTCGGCGACGCGGATCAGCAGCAGGGCGAGCTAGCACAGCAGGACGTCGGCGCGTATCCGCTCGTCCAGGCGGTGGTAGACCGGCCGGAGCTCCAAGGTCGACTTCATCGTGCGGAAGGCGGGTTCTGCTTCCAGCAAGTTCTTGTATCCGAGCGCGACGTCCTCGGCGCTCAGGCCGGGGTCGCTGGTGGCGAGGAGGTACTTTCCGTCCAGGCGGGCCTCGGCGGCGACCTTGGCGGTGTCGATGGACAGGCGTCCGGTGGTGGGGTGCTGCTTGAGCCAGCGTCCCAGTGCCGGGTGGTCGCGCAGCGCGCACTCGGCCTTGCGGTGCGGGGCATCGGAGGGTGCGGTGGGGCGCTTGCCGGTCTTTGCGGCCTTGGCCTTGGTCTTCGCCTCCTCGGCGTCCGCCTGGCGGGCGGCCTTGATGCGGGCCAGTTCCTCGCGGACGGAGCCGCGTCGTCGGGCAGCGGTCCTGCCGCCCGACGACGACGCGCGGCGACGCGCCCTCCCTCTCCATCTCCATACGCTGAGCCCTGCTGGCCTCCGGCGCGGCACCCGGGTGGAGTTCCACCCGTTCAGCCAGGCCCAGGTTGCCCGCCCCGCCAGCGCGCGCTGAGTTACCGCGCGCTCAACGTCCGCCACGGGGACCGGGTCGGCGACGCGTGGGTGGCTGGCGGCGACGTTGCCCTGGACGACGCCTGGGTAAGCGACGTAACCGTCGACCTCGGCTCCGAATGGGGCCAGTACGAGTACGTCACCAACATCGGGTTCGCCGCCTGATCGCCGGCTCAAGCGCTGACAGTTGCGCGAAACCCACCTCGCCCGCCTGCACAACCTCACTCTGGCCGGATGACGAAGAAACGAGCAGGTCACCCTCCACGTCAGAGATCATTTACGACAAGTCTTACCTCGGGTCTTTGCCGACCAGCGGGGTGAGTATTACCCCCACTGTCTGACCCGCGGCTGTTTATCTTTCAACTGATCTTTTCAGCCGCCATCGATCCTGACAAAGAATTTACCCTGGGGGTCAATGTCGGACAGCGGCGTGAAGTATGCTTCGCATGGGCCTTTAATGGTGGTTATGCCGCTGCTGTGCACCCCGAGTGCGGCTATACCGAGCGGCCCTTTCGCCTGGTCAAAGTCCATATAGACTGGGGCGCCGCTGTCTCCTACTATAGCGCAATAGTCGGTACGTACCATGCCCTTTACTAGGAAGTTGACGTCGCCGTGCCGCGTGATGAGGGTGACACCCACTCGTTTGATCTGGCCACACGTCTCGCCTGTCTCAGCGCCGTCCTTGCAGACTGTAGCCCCTACCACTGGCTCCTCAATAGCTTCAACGACGTTCCCGCTATTGGGCATTACCGTCGTGCCGCGGTCGCGCTGCAGGCGTAGGTAGCCGTAGTCGCCTGCTGCACCGAAGGTGAAGAATTCGCCCTTAGCCTGGGTATTTCCGGCGGCAGTCGTGTCGATGTCGTACTCGGTTTTTTGCGGATCGTCGTCGACGTCGAAACAGTGTCCTGCGGTCATCACACCGTTACCTGGTACGCCGCCGTTCGGATCCGCGATGTCCACTGCCCAAGCGGCCGTGCAGTTGGTAATGAAGGGGCCACCCTTTCCCTCAGTCACCCCCGCCATGGAGGCACCAGCGATACCGACGTCCTCTTGGGTAGCCAGTCCGCCGGTTTCTGCTGACGCGTTGACTATGTTGCCTAGGCGGGTCGCGGCCGTTGGCACCACGGGGTTGGCGCCGTCGAACATGTACTGTGCGATCACCTTGCCTTTCGCGGGGTCGATCTCGAATGAGGCGCCGCGGAACCCGGGTGGAGGATTGTCCTTCACGTCCTGGGCGAGGGTGTCCTGGGCGGCTTCCAGATCCTTGGTCGAGAACGCCACGAGTTTCGGTGTCGCGCCGGCAGCGTGTGCTGCCTGCTCGCCGGCCTTGTTCAGAACGCTTGCCCTCAGGGTTCCGTTGCCGTCGATCCAGACGGACTGCACGCTTTCGGGTGCTTTCTTGCGCAGTGCCACGGCCGCGCGTACCTGCCCGGCTTGCTTCTGGATCCGTAGGGTTGCCTCGTCACGCGGCACCCCTATTGACATCAGGTGTGCGATGGCGCCCTGCCTTGCTCGCTTCGCATCGAGTTGTGGGGTGTACAGCCCCTTGGCCGAAGACGACTGCTGACCATTGTCGTTCTGTCCCGCGCTGGCGATACCGATACCCGCGCTGAGCAGCAGGACCAGCCCTCCCGCCAGAGATGCGGCTTGAAGGCGCGGCCCAGGCATCCGTTTCTTCTTATGCTCCATCGGACTGACGTCCCTTTCCTTTTGCTTGCTCGTCGTGTGATCAACCGTCTGGGCTGCAGTCAGGCGTCTGCGTGAGTGTCGACAGAGGCGGGCCCAGGACCAAGGCGCCCTTCATCGGCGGAGGCGATCCAAGGTGATGAGTGCCACCGCGGTGACGGCATGCCGGTCCATGACACAAGCGGCGGCAGGCGGAGTACTTGAAGCCGGCGAGGGGAGCAACTTCTTCACGCCTGCCCGGGAGCGGGGCGAGTGTCTTCACCGGGTTGTTCTCGAACCCCGTTCACCCGACGCCCCGTACGGCGGCATCCAGCGCGACCGCGTAGGCTTCTTGTCCGTCGCGGTTGGGGTGGTAGAGGTCAGTGCCGGCGCTGGTATCGGTCAGCCAGGCACCACCGGGGGCAGTGGAACACACACCCCGCCCCGTGAACGTCTGCTCACCGTCGATGAAGGTGAAGCCGTTTGCGGCAGCCGTCTTGCGGATCACCCCGTTGAGCGCTGAGGTCGAATGGTTGATAGCCGTTCGGGCGAGATGACCGAGCCCGAATGTTCCGCAATTCCCGACTTGGAAAATGTGCGGGTACCCAAGAATGAATACCCGGGCGTTCGGCGCCCTGTCCTTGATCTTCTTGTACAGTGCGTCGAGCCTGCCTGGCATAATTCTCTCCGCCAGTGCCCCCGCGGTGAGAGCGGAAGCGATGCACGCATTTTCGGAGAACAGGTTAGTGAGCAGGCACTGCCCAACAACCGGCGAGAATCCGACATCATTGCCACCGATCGACATAGTCACCATGGTGGTCTCAGCACTGAGCGAGCTTAGCTGCCTGGACTCGACTTCCGCGGTCGTCGCGCCGCTGCAGGCAACGAACGCGAACTTCGCCACCGCCTCCTCTGAAAACTCCTTGATCCAGCGCTGAGAGTAGGCGTTGGCGCTCCGTTTACAACTCGCATCGTTGGCGTCATAGTCCCCCGCGCCCACACCGGAAGAATAGGAGTCACCCAGCGCCACGTAGCTCACCTCTGCGGCCTGCGCTGGATTAGCCCTGACGGAAATGACTGACCCCGTACCAACGACAACGGCTGAGGCGACGGCGACGCGAGCAAGAAGCGGTAAGCGGCGCCGGTGGCCGGCACTGGATAACTTTGACCGGCGCCTCATGGAAGGCCGAAGGCGACCGCTGCTCAGCGACCTGAGAATACCCCAGCGCCTATCAACCGACATCTGCACTCCTGTAAAAATGCTGCGCCCAAAACCGATGATAATCAAGGAGTCAAACGCGCACCGAGGCTAATTCGCTCGGTGTTGACCGGCCAGAACGATTCTCGACCGGCCGCCAGATGTCTAGAGGCGAATGCCCTGCAAGGTCAGGGCGGTTGCAAGTTTCGGGCGCGCGTGGATCATCCGCGCTCAAGCGGAACATCGAGTTCGGAAAGTACGGCGCCCGCGGCATCAACCTCGATTCTTCTGCTGTCTGACCGTGTGAAGTGACCCGGCGGTTTGCCCTGGTTCGTCTCACCGGTGCGGACGTGGGGCCGTCGCATGCGCTGCGGGGGCGTCGGGTTCCACGGGCTTGAGGGTGGTGCGCTGGCAGCCGATGACGTGGATCAGGCGTGCTCCGGGGTGGCCGGGGCGGTGAGGGAGATCTTGTACTGTCCAGGCCTGCCGCCCGGCGGCGGGGAGAGGAGCGCGGGTGGGGATCTGGCTGTAGTCGCCGCCTTCAAGGGGGTGGACATGACGGGCGTCGAGCCAGACACTCTGTTCTGCGGGCTCCGTACGGCCGCTGCTGCCAACTGCCCAGCCGGAGATGCCCACCCGGTACTGCCATCCGGCTGCCGCGCGCCGACGTTCATACAGGCAGGCTCGTAACTCTTGCCCGTCAGGCATGATCACGGTCACGAGTCTGAACTATCCGGATCACAAGATCGTCGACAAAACCAAGGTACGCGACGGGCAGGTGGCGAACCGGCCCATCTACGACCCTGCTGGTCAATTCACTAAGCCGCTGCGTGGATCAAGCTGGTGCTGGCATCGTGATGGGGAGTACACGTTGCGCGGGGAACCCAGGTGGTGACCCGTCATGTTCTTGTGGCCGAGGCCGATGCAGGAGATTCCCGAGCTGACCGCGCGGGTGGCCCGCGCCGCCTTCCCGCGCGGCACGCTGGCCACCCGTCTGCGCGACTCGCTTGGGCCGGTCTTCGAGGACGCCCAGTTCGCTGATCTGTTCGCCAGGCGCGGGCACCCTTTCGCTGTCGCCAGGCCGCCTCGCGCTGGTGAGCGTGCTGCAGTTCACCGAGAACCTGACCGACCGCCAGGCCGCGGAGGCGGCTGCCGAACTACCGGCTCGTCCGTTACGCGGACGACTGGTGCTTGGTCGTGTCGGGCGCCAAGACCGACGCGGAGGCACTGCGCGAGGAGATCACCGGGGTCCTCGCTGCGATGGGCCTGTGCCTGTCGCAGGAGAAGACCCTGATCACCCATATCGACGATGGCCTCGACTTTCTCGGGTGGCGCATCCAGCGTCACCGCAAACGAGGCACCAACAAGTACTACGTCTACACCTATCCGGCCCGCAAGGCTCTCAAGGCCGTCACGGGCAAGGTCAAGACGCAGTGCCGCAGGACAGGCACGGATCTGCCGTTCGATGCCCTGCTCATCTGTCTCAACCGGATGCCGCGGGGCTGGTGCGCCTACTTCCGGCCTGGGGTGTCCAGCACGGCCTTTCAGTACCTGAGCTCCTCCACCTGGGGCCGGGTCATCTTCTGGCTGCGGCGAAAACACCCGGGACTGAACTGGAAGCAGTTGCGACGCCGCTTCTGCGGCGGTGGCTGGTGGCCGGCCAGCGAGGAAAGAGAACTGTTCAATCCGGCGAAGGTACGCACCACGCGCTACCGCTGCCGGGGCTCAGTGATCCCCTCGCCCTGGCAGGTCACGGGATGAGACACAGGGCGGAACCCAGGGCGGGACTTGTGGAGCGCCCGTTGCGTTGAGAGGCGCACGGCGGGACTTCACGCGGGAAGCGGTCCGGAGAAACGGGCCGGTCGAAAAGCCGGAACCGCGCTCCGGGCCGACTTCACGCGCTTCAGCTGACCGATCCCGGGTTCGACGCCTCCGTGCTGTGCGAGTTCCGGGCCCGGCTGCTGGCCGATGAGGAGTCCGCGGTGGAGCGATTGCTCGAAGTCCTGCTGGAGCGGCTCAAGGCTGCTGGCCTGCTCGTTAAGGGCGGACGAGCCCGCACGGACTCGACACGGGTACTGGCTGCCGTGCGCACCCTCAACCGTCTGGAGCTGGTCACCGAGACCTTGCGCGCCGCGTTGGAGGTGTTGGCGGTGGCCGTGCCCGTCTGGCTCACCGACTTCGCTCCGCAGGAGTGGTACGACCGCTACGAGCGCAAGGCTGACGCCTTCCGGCTGCCGATCGGCGACGGACCGCGCCTTGACTACGCGCTGACCATCGGCCGGGACGGGTTCGCGTTGCTGGCAGCGCTGCACAGCACCGGGGCTCCGGCCGGGGCGCGGGATCTGCCGGCGCTCCAGGTGCTGCGCCAGATCTGGGTCCAGCACTACACCCGCCAGGACGACGAGATCATCTGGCGCAAGGACAAACAGCTGCTGCCGGGACGGGCCCTCCCACAGACGGTTGGAGGCCCTGATAGGCAAGTTCCCCATCGCCCTCGCCGACGAGGAGGTCGAGGGACTGGAGGGCGCCCTCATCGCCACCGCCAACCACGAGGCGGGCGGCCGCCCTGCACCAGCATCCCGCGGGCCTTGCTACAGCCGGCCTTCGTGATCCGGCCGTGGTGGGCGGGTGTCCCACCGGACTGGCAGCCGCGGGTTCAGGCCAAGGTAGGACACGAGCTTGTCCGCGCTGCCGAGGCGGTGGACGACGGCTACGTGGGCGCGGCCGGGGCGGTCCCGGGGCCAGTCATGGTCTTCGGCGCGGCTATTTCTCCCAGAAGGTGATGTTCTTGAAGTGCGCTTCGGCCTCGGGCCCCTTGGTGTTGTAGACGCCGTTCTTGAAGTACCAGATCTTGCTTGTCGGCGCCGAGTAGTGCGTGGTCAGGACCAACTTGCTGTCGATCCACAAGCGGACGGTGCCGGTAGCCGGGGCGAAGTCGGCGTTCATGTGGAACCACTTGCCCCACATGCCCGTCGCGATCGGTGTGTTGTTCACGCTGTTGTAGAGGTTGCCGTTGCCGTGGACGTTGACGTAGATGGCCTCGCCGCCGGTGGAGCCCTTGACCTGCATGATGCAGGCGCCTTCGGTGCTCGGGTCGATTTTCACGTCGGCGGACCACTGATGCTCGGTGCCGGACCAGGTGGCGTGCCACCGCATCTCGGTGCGCGGTCCGGTGTCGGAGTCCTTCTTGAAAGGCTTGTCCCCCTTGAGGATCCGGGCGTTGTACGTGGGGCCGCTCGTCATGGAGAAACGGTCGGACTGTGGCAAGTCATAAGGGTGCTGGACGCTGTACGCGTCGGAGTACTCGGTCAGTCCGCTCGTCGGGTTGGCCGCGGCGGCGCTGGTCTGCTGGGCGGTGGCTGTTCCCGTACCGGCGGCCCAGGAAATCAGGGCCGCCGTGGCGAGCAGCGGGACGGCGGTGCGGATATGGCCTGCGCGCATCGCTTCTCCTCGTTGTGTGTGGGGGAGGGAACTGGGAGTGGTCTAACCCCGGTTATTCAGCGGAATTGGGTGAGCTGACGGCCTGACAGCAGAAAGGTGCCGCTGACCTGCGAGGATGCGAGTGTCTAGGTCGTATCC
>NZ_JBEXXQ010000114.1:7028-9069 GCF_040630525.1 Streptomyces sp. NPDC005799 | reverse complement strand
GCGGATACGACCTAGACACTCGCATCCTCGCAGGTCAGCGGCACCTTTCTGCTACCGGGGTGTCAGGTCATCCAATTCCGCTGAATACCCGGGGTTGACTCTGTCGGGGATCTTGGAGTCGCCGGGGTCAGCTGCCCAGCGTTCGTCAGGACTTCAGCCGGGGGATGTCACGTTGGTCGAGGTAGTCCTGGAAGGCAGTCGGTGGGCGGGGCGTAGGGGGTTCCTCGGTCGGTGACAGTCCGCTGAGGCGCTCGATGTTCACGGTGATGGCCGTCAGGATGTGCTGGATGTGAGCTTTTCCCTGTCCTCGGTAGCGGCAGCGGCGCATGCCGTGTCCGTGAGCGTTTTCAGCAGTCACACATCAGAGTGATGGGCACCTTTCGGCTGACTGCCTCCTCACCTGCGACTCAGCCGAGGGGTCGACCACGAGGTCGTCACGCGATCGGTGGTCACTCTGAAAAAGCTCCGTGGGTGAACTCGTTGACCATGCTCTCCACTCCGGAGCGGACCGCGTAGCGGGCCTTCCACTCGGGTGTTTGTTGTTCAGTGCGGACGCGGAGTTGCAGGTCGCGGAGCTCTCGCGGGGGGAATCCTACGGTGCGGATGTTGTCGGCGGTGCTGGTGCACTGGGTGCGGGCCGGGCAGGGGCGGCACTGGCTCTTGGTGAACCGTGCCACGATCAGCGGGGCTGCGGTGGGTGAGGAGGTCGGGTAGGGCCGTGCCAGCCCGCGCTGACCTGGCCCTGGAGACAGGTGACCAGCTGATGGTCGTAGTCGATGTGGAAGTCGTCCCGGGCGAAGCCCTCGTTTTGGCGGTGCTGGCGGGTGGGGTTGCTCTTCAGCGGCCCGGAGACGGTGACCTGGTGTTCGCGGGCGGCTTGTTCCAGGTGGGGCAGGGAGGTGTAGCCGGCGTCGACCAGGTGCTCGGCGGGCAGCAGTCCGCGGCGCCGCAGGCGCTTGTGGATGCCGGGCAGGACCTGGCTGTCGTGGGTGGGGGCCGCCGTGGTGGCCACGTCCGTGATCACGTTGGGGCCGTCGGGAGCACAGGTCTCGGTCAGGTGGGCGGTGAACCCTTTCCAGCTGATGATGTGTCCGTGGCGTGCGTAGCGGGCCGACGTGTCGTAGGGAGAGACGATCGCCCGGGACAAGGGCGGCAGTCCGGGCCCGCCTTCCTTCTCGGCGGTGCGCCAGCGCAGGCGGCCCGCGGCGTCGTGGTGATAGTTCTGCACCATGATCTGGCGCAGGGCCTGGACACGAGGGCCCGATACACGGTCCGCTCCGTGCCCGTGGAGGTGCTCCAGGAGCCTGACGGCGTCGTCGCCGGTAGCGAGAATCCTGGTCTTGGGCCTGGTGGGGTTCTTGCCCAGGCGGACCGGCCGGCCGTAGCGGCGGCCCCAGTCCTCATCGACCAGCCCGTCCAGCAGGTGAGGGGAGATGCCGGCGACTTCTTCCAGTGCCGCGCGGACCGCCTCGGTGACCATCTCCAGGCGCGTCAGGTCCCGCACCGCGGCCAGGACATGGGTGGAATCGGTGCGCTGCGTGGTCCGCTCGCGCACCAGCCCGGCTTCCTTCAGGCGGGCCAGCGCCAGGTCGAGAAGGCGGTCGGCGCGGTCGCCCTCAGTGAGACGGTCCCGGAAGTCGGCCAGCACGCTGTGCAGCACACAGACCGTGGCCAGCTGAGCAGGCGAGAGACCCGGCCGAGCGTCGCGGGTACCAGTCGGCGAAGTCCTCGTCGCACCACAGGCCGTCCAGCCGGTCACGCACCCATATCGCCGTCGTCACAACCGGATTGCTCGCCCGCGCGACCTGCGCAGTGAGAGGCGGGACTCGCTCACCGGAACGGGGGCGGAGGGACAACGGGCACCCCGACAGCTGCGTCGGTCTTCGGAACCACCCGAGCATGCCCGTTGACCGTGGCCGATGGACTTCGGAGCACTCCATGTTGGCGGGAGGACACGAACGCGATGAACAGCGTCACGAGGTTCGCCGAAACGCCCCCGCGTCGGCGGGGAAGACCGGCGCCAGGATGGACACCACCTCGG
>NZ_JBEXXQ010000114.1:0-6931 GCF_040630525.1 Streptomyces sp. NPDC005799 | reverse complement strand
CGGCCTGCTGCGGAGCACCCCCGCGTCGGCGGGGAGGACCGGCCCAGGATGGACACCACCTCGGCCTGCTGCGGAGCACCCCCGCGTCGGCGGGGAGGACCAGCCCAGGATGGACACCACCTCGGCCTGCTGCGGAGCACCCCCGCGTCGGCGGGGAAGACGGGGTGTCGTTGGGCAGGCGGAAGTCGGTGCGCGAAGCACCCCCGCCTTGGCGGGGAGGACCGGGAGTATAAATCTAACGGGTCTGGCCCGTAGTCGGTGGTGACGGCCAGTAGCTATCAGTGCAGGAGGATGCGGTGGCGGAGGAGGCCGAATCCGGCGCGGCCGTGCATCTGTCTCGTGATCCGTTTCGTTCTGGTGTTGACGCCTTCGGTGCGGCCGTTGTGGTTGGGTAGGGTGAGGCTGGCGTCGACGGCTGAGCGGTCGAGTTCGAGGCCGTTGGCGAAGCTGTGCAGGTGGGGCAGCGCCGCGGCGCGGGTGGCGGTGCCCCACTCGGTGAGCTTCACATCGTTGCCCCGGGTCGGCGTGAGCAGGGCAGAGAAGTCGCGTACGAGGTTGGCAAGTTCGGTCATCTCCGGGCAGGCTGCGGTGATCTTCTCCAGCAGGGCGGTCTATTTCGGCCGCAGGTGGTCCGGGGCGGTAAGGAGGAGCTGCGCAGTGTGGGGTGGTGACGGGCCGGTCGCCGTCGACGCGGCCCTGGTTGAGGTACTTGTGCAGGCCGTTGAGGCTGCCGGTGTATCCGAGTTCCTTGATCTCGTGGAAGAGGTGGAGGACAGGGACGCCCGGCTCCTGAGTGCGGCGTCGGCGCAGGTGCTCGCGCCCGTCAACGAGAGTGGGCCGGTAGGCCGGTGCGATGCGCAGGCCGGTGGGCTCGGGCATGCGGGCGTAGCGCTTGACGGTGTTCAGCGCCAGGCCGAGGTGTCGGGAGCAGTCCAGCAGTCCAGCAGCCCGACGCCCTGGCCGAGCAGGGCGTGGATCTTGTTCCAGCGTTCACGGGTGGTCTGCTCGCGTACTCCGCCGGGCAGCGGCGGGTTGAGGGCCGCTGCCCAGCAGTCGGCGTGCGCGCGGTTTTCGAGCTGGACCTTGTCGCACAGGTTGCGCCACACGATACTGCCGGGTTGTTCGACGCGGGCCTCGAAGCACTTGCGTGGCCCGTGCGGCGTCTCGACGGTGGCCTTGTACTTGCGGGCCATCTTCGAGAACGACGAGCGGTGCTTGTTGGCCAGCGTCATCAGCATCGAGGCCGACATGGCCCAGTGCAGACGGGCGAGTCGAAAGACGTCGCCGGCCAGCAGGTAGTACTGAACGATGCCGCGGTACTCGGACCCGTAGGCGCTTATGATGACGTGATCGTCTTGATTCAGCAGTTCGGGCCGCTTCGCGGGTTGGGTGCGGATCCTTTCGAGGGATAGCTGAGCTGGGAAGACGCTGATTGACGTGTGGGCGGTGCGGTCGTACTTCTACCGTGGCGAGGTGGAGGTGGGGCGCGATGGTGTCGTTACCGGAAGAGCTCCAGGCGCGGGAGGCCGCGGCTCGGCAGCGGGTGGAAGAACTCCAGGTGGAGGCTGCGGAGTTGGCGGTCCGGCTGGAGAAGGCCCGGGAGGATCTGTCGCGGTGGGAGATCACGCGCGAGACCGTTCGCGCAGGTGCTGGCGGAGTTGTCGGCCGCGGAGGATGTGCTGGAGGCGCGCAATGTGCCGGTACCCCGGGAAGCGTCGGCGCCGCACGGCATCGGGGTGATGGTGGTGCCGCCGTGGCGGGAGGGTCTGCTCGCTGAAGTGCTGCCGGATGTGTACCGGGACATCGTGGAGATCGTCGCTGATGCTCCGGGTCCGTTGCAGGCCAAGCAGATCGTGCCGCAGATCGGGCTGGAGGCCACCACGGCGAAGATCGAGGGGACGAGGGCGAAGCTGAAGCGTCTGGTAGAGCGGGGCTGGCTGGCCGAGGGCACACCGGGCCGGTTCACCCTCGCCCGCCATGACGGGGATTCTGGCTGGGCCAACTCCCGGTGACCAAGGGGCTCTTCTTCGTAGCCCTTGGAATCCCTGCGGTGACGCCCGTTCCGGACGGAAAATGGGGATGTGGCCGCTGCCCGGTGACGTCGTATCGAATGTGATCTTCGAGGTCGTTTCGTAGCCGGACGCGGGAGCCAGCTGACGGGCGCTTCAGTGTTGCTTCGAGCACGAGGATCAGATTTCTTCATCTGCCCTATGGCTCCCCGGGCAGCGGTCCGCTTCCCGTGAGGAGGGGATGCACGGTGCTGACGGAGGTCCAGGACTACGAGGAGATCATCGAGCGGGTCGCGGCGCTGGACGTAGGGAAGGCCGAGTTGGTGTGCTGTGCGCGGGTGCCGGGGGAAGGAAATTCCGGGCGCCGACGGCAGGAGGTGCGGACCTTCTCCACGATGACTCGGTCTCTGCTCGAGATGGCTGATCACCTGCACTATCTGGGAGTTACCCGGGTGGTGATGGAATCGACCTCGGACTACTGGAAACCGGCGTTCTATGTGCTGGAGGCCGCCGGGTTCGACACCTGGCTGGTGAACGCGAAGGACGTCAAACACCTGCCGCGCCGGCCCAAGACCGACCGGCTCGATGCGGTCTGGCTGTGCAAGGTCGCCGAGCGCCAGATGCTGCGGCCCAGTTTCGTTCCGCCCGCCAAGTTCCGTCAGTTGCGGGACCTGACGCGCTATCGGGCGGACCTGGTGATGGCCCGCACTGCGGAGAAGAGCCGGGTGGAGAAGTTACTGGAGGATGCCCAGGTCAAGTTGAGCGTGGTGGCCACCGACATCTTTGGCATCTCGGGACGGCAGATGATGGCGGCACTGGTCGCTGGGGAACGTGACCCACGCGTCCTGGCGCTGATGGCGCGGGGGCGTCTACGGGGCAAAGCGGCAGCGCTGCAGGAGGCGTTCACGGGATTCTTCACCGACCACCACGCATTCTTGCTGCAGCGGATGCTGGCCCGGGTCGACATGATCGACGCCGATATCCAGGCGCTGGATGCCGAGATCGGGAAGCAGATCGAGCCGTTCGCCTCGGCGGTGGAACAGCTCGACGAGATCCCTGGCATCAATCCCGTCGCGGCCTGCGTGATCCTCGCCGAGATCGGTGTCGACATGAGCCGGTTCCCGACCAGCGGCCACCTGGTGTCCTGGGCCCGGTTCGCTCCCGGGGTGAAGGAATCCGCGGGCAAGAAGAAGGGCAAGTCCACCACCGGCCACGGCAATCGGTATCTGGCCCAGGTTCTGGGGGAACGCCGCCGTGGCGGCCGGCAAGACCAACACCTTCCTGGGCGAACGTTACCGGCGCATCGCCCGGCGCCGGGGACGCAAGAAGGCCGTCGTCGCGGTCGGCCGGTCCCTGCTGGTCGTCATTTGGCATCTGCTTGCCGATCCCGAGTCCCGGTTCCACGACCTGGGCGCCGACTACTACGACAGCCACCGGCATCAGCCCGACCGTGTCAAGCGCAACGCTGTCCGCCAACTCGAAGCCCTCGGTTACCGAGTCGTCGTCGAACCCGCTGCCTGAGCCCGCTGCCGGACGCCACCGCCGCCCCACAGAGCCGCACCCGCGGCAGGTGGGACGACGGCGTACGCCCTCTGGAGCTTTCATTTTCGGATCAGCCCCAGATGGAGCCCTATGACGCCTTATCCGAGCCTGATGGGTATGCCGCCTCCCGTGATGCCTTCGAACGCCTTGTCCGGGCGTTGGCCGGTGCCCCGGCCAACGGTATGGCCCATGACGAGCTGGAGGGGCTGCTCGAACAGCAAAGACGCGAGTTGCTGCGGCAGTTGATGCAGGATCACCTCGATACGCGGGCGAGGACGGAAGAAGCAGCGGCCCGGATCAGCGCGGGAGCGCTGGTGGTGCGCGGGCCGGAAGGACGGCCACGGACCTGGTGGGAGAGCAACCATCCCCGCTGGCTGACCTGCGTGTTCGGGCCGGTGCGGGTCACCAGGATCGCCTATCGTGGCCGGGGTGTGTCCAACGTGCACCCGGCGGACGAAGCGTTGTCGCTGCCTGCCGGCCGGCACTCCCGCGGCCTGGCCCGGCTCGCGGTCCTGGAAGCGGTCCGCGGCTCGTTCGACCAGGCCCAGGCCGCGATCGAGCGCCGGTGCGGAAGAGTACTTGGCAAGCGTCGCCTCGAAGAACTGGTGGTCGCGGCCGCCGTCGACATCGCCGCCTACTACACGGTGAAGATCCCCGCTCCGTGCACCCGCGAGATGCCGCTGGTCCTGCAGGTCGACGGCAAGGGCGTGGTGATGCGCCCCGAAGCCCTGCGCGAGGCCACCCGCCGGGCCGCGGCCAAGAGTGCGGCCGCCGGACGGCGCGGGCGGCTGGCTCCGGGAGAGAAACCCAACCGCAAGCGTATGGCGACGGTGGCCTGCGTCTTCGACACCGCGCCCGCCCCGCGCCGGCCGCACGACATCGTGCACCCGCCCGGCGGCCGCAGCGAGAACCGGCCGCCGAGGCCAGGCCCGAAAGCGGAGCGCACATGGTGCACCGCCTCGGTGATCCGTCCCCCGGAACGCGTCGTCGCCGACGCCTTCGACCAGGCCGAGGCCCGCGACCCGCGGCATCTGCGGGACTGGATCGTGCTCGTCGACGGCGCCCGCCACCAACTCGACCTGATCCAGGACGAAGCCTCCCAACGCCGCATCCGCCTCAACGTCTTGCTCGACTTCGTGCACGTTGCCGAGTACTGCTGGACGGCAGCCCACGCCTTCCACCCGGTCGGCAGCCGCGAGGCCGAGACCTGGGCCGCGGACAAACTCACCGCGATCCTCGCCGGACACGCCGAGCGCGCCGCCGCCGAGATGACCGTCCAAGCCGCAGCCGAACAGCTTCCCGCCACCCGTCGCCAGGCCGTCACCACCTGCCACCGCTACCTCACCGGCCACCACGGCCAGCTCCACTACGACACCGCTATCGCGGCTGGCTGGCCGATCGCCACCGGCGCCGTCGAGGGCGCCTGCCGCCACCTGATCGCCGACCGCCTCGACATCACCGGCGCCCGCTGGGGCCTCGACAGGGCCGAAGCCATCCTCCAACTCCGCGCACTGATCACGAACGGCGACTTCGAGGACTACTGGATCTTCCACACGGCCCGCGAGCATCAACGCCTCTACCCCAGCCCCGGCCAGCAGAACTACAGCCTCACTGCTTGATCCCGACCATCACTTCAGAGGAGCCGCACCCATAGGCGATCCAGGTCACCTGCACCGGCCCGAACACGCAGGTCAGCCAGCGGGGATGGTTGCTCTCCCACCAGGTCCGTGGCCGTCCTTCCGGCCCGCGCACCACCAGCGCTCCCGCGCTGATCCGGGCCGCTGCTTCTTCCGTCCTCGCCCGCGTATCGAGGTGATCCTGCATCAACTGCCGCAGCAACTCGCGTCCTTGCTGTTCGAGCAGCCCCTCCAGCTCGTCATGGGCCATACCGTTGGCCGGGGCACCGGCCAACGCCCGGACAAGGCGTTCGAAGGCATCACGGGAGGCGGCATACCCATCAGGCTCGGATAAGGCGTCATAGGGCTCCATCTGGGGCTCTTCTTCGGCTCTTCTTGCGATTCGTTTGGTTGGCACCTTCGAATCAGCGAAGAGAAGAAGAGCCCCTTGATCACCGAGAGTTGCCCCGGTCGGCGACCCGTCATGCCGGGCGAGAGTGAACCGGCCCGGTGTGCCCTCGGCCAGCCAGCCCCGCTCCACCAGACGCTTCAGCTTCGCCCTCGTCCCCTCGATCTTCGCCGTGGTGGCCTCCAGCCCGATCTGCGGCACGATCTGCTTGGCCTGCAACGGACCCGGAGCATCAGCGACGATCTCCACGATGTCCCGGTACACATCCGGCAGCACTTCAGCGAGCAGACCCTCCCGCCACGGCGGCACCACCATCACCCCGATGCCGTGAGGCGCTGGCACTTCCCGGGGTACCGGCACATTGCGCGCCTCCAGCACATCCTCCAGAAGCTCCGAATTGCGCGGAACACGGGTGCGTGGATCGCTTCGGTGATCATCATGCCGACCGAGTAGGACAGCCATCGGCCCGCTTCGCGAGCCAGGACACGAAGTCGTGGGTACCGCCGGCGCAGTCCGTGCGGATCAGCGTCTGCCGTCCTCGTCGGTAGCGCTTGGGCAGTTGGGAGGGCGAGTTGGGCGGTGGTGATGTGGTCGGCTGCCGTGTTGGAGCCCGCGTTTCCCGGCCTGAGGAGGGCGGCGACGGGCTCACCGGTTCCGCCCGGGTCCGTGGTCGACGAAGGCCGTCAGCGGGTGATGGCCATAGGTCTTCTTCCAGGTCGCGGCCGCGTCCTGCTTGTTGGAGTGGGCGATCACGCGGCCAGGGTGTCGATCAGGCGGGAGACCCGTGGTCGCGGACATGCTCGGACGGCGCTTCCCCCAGGTCAGGCTCCTGGTCGAGGAGTGCCACGACCTCATCCTGCGCCTGATCGAGAAGCAGGGCGCTGTTCACCTACTGTTCGCTGAACTTTCCAGCTCCCAGGCGTCATTGCAGGATCTTTGACCCTGTCGGATTGAGTCGCGCCTGTGTGATGCTGCACGCCCCACATGGGGAGCACTAAGGCGTATATCGAAAGTGGATCTTGGTCGCGAGGTGATTTTGGTTCGTGGCGGGTGGAGATCTGACAGATGAACAATGGACTGCACTGGAACTGCTGTTGCCGAGAGGCAAGAAGTCCGGCCGGCCGCCGGTATGGAGTCGGCGACACCTGATCGACGGCATACGGTTCCGGGTCCACACCGGGGTGTCCCCTGAAGGGACGTGCCCGCCGAGTACGGGCCGCGGACTCGAGTGTATGACCTGTTCCGCCGCTGGCAGCGGATCCTGGAAGGGGGCTCATGAACAGTCTCGACTGGGCCGTGCTCATCGGCTACTTCGGCGTGATGGTGGCGATCGGCGTCTGGTCGCACAAGCAGGT
>NZ_JBEXXQ010000113.1:0-9265 GCF_040630525.1 Streptomyces sp. NPDC005799 | reverse complement strand
CGCGGCAGCCGTTCATGCCCGAGGCGATCTCGGATCCGATCCGCACGACCTTCTGCCCGGCCTTTGCCGCCCATGCCGACAGGCGAGCGGTCTGCCGCTCCAGGTCCGGCTTGTGATCGTGCGAGGAGACGCGGGCATACAGACCTACACCGCCGGTCACGGAGAGTGAAGTGTTCGCATCGACGTTCACCAGGATCGTGCGCGGTCCCACGCATTCCGCAGGTACCGCCAATGTGCCCTCACGGAACCAGCGATACGCGGTACGCGGGGCGATCCCCTGCGCGCGTGCCCATTCCGTCAGGTTCATACGCAAGACCGTACAACACCCATGACATCTAAAAGACACTCATAGACACTTATATGAGAGCAGTCTATGACCCCTGACACGGGCAGCGAACGAGCGAATCCGGCACGAGCAGGGCATCGTCTCGCGGCGATCAGGATGAGCTACGCGCCGCCCCATCAAGCCCTTCGGCGTCGGCATGCTGCTCGTGGTCATTGTGGACGAGCCGATGGTGCGCATCCTGCCGGGAAGGGCCGTCACGACACTGCCGACAGGACGGCGCCGGGCCCGCTGGCACGCTTCTCCGCGACTGGTTCGGCACCAAGGCGACTGACATGCCGGCCGACGGCACCGCCGACAAGCCGGTACCCGTCGCTGCGGGCCGAACCCTGCGCATGGGGTGCCGATGACCCGTCGACACCCGCCCGGAACTCACTCGGCCGGCTGCTCCCCCCGCCCGCACGTCCGGCGATCGTGGCGACGATGGTTCGCGTCCTCCTGGGCCAGGCGCCGCAGCAGCCTGACGACCGGCTCGAACAGCACACTGAGGACCACCGCCCGCTCTGCGAGGGCGATCTGGTCCTCGACCCCTTCGAGCTGAGCGAAATCCAGGTCCGCGGTCGAGGTGGCGAGCCGTGCGTAGGGGATGAGGTCATCGGCCGTGTAGTCCGTGCCGAGACGGCTCAGCGCCGCGAGACTTTCGGCGAGTGCCGGACGATGCGGTGACGCGTCGGAGATCCGCCAGCCCATGTTGTCGATGAGAGCCTCGACCCGCGCGACGGCTCCACCTGCCTCCGGCTCGTCGGCGGCACCCCCGTGATCCTCGCCGTCCCTCCCGCTCGTCTCCGCGGAAGGGACGGGCAGGGCGTGGTGGATCACCGCCAGGGTCGCGAACGCGTCCAACGGCTGCTCGACGGCCTCGAGCACCTCCCGGGCGCGGGCGACGGACAGCCCGCCGAGCTGGATGAGAGAACGGATCAGACGCAGCCGCTGGATGTGTTCCTCGTCGTACTCGACCGTGGTCGGGTTCAGCGCCCGCCCCTCGGGGAGCAGCCCCTCCCGTCGGTAGTACTTGATGGTCGCCACCGGCACCCCGGACCGACGGCTGAGCTCTGAAATCCTCATGCGCTCCCTCACGCTCAACTGTCCCACCAGTATCGCGCTTACCGGGGGTTGCACCTCCGATCTCGATAGTGCAACTATCAGGCACTCGATAGCGGAGCTACCGAGCAGTTCTCCGGTGTGCCCTCTTGTGCACAGCCGGCCTCGAGTCACCTCGCACACCTCGACAACGAAGGACCACGCATGTCCCAGCGAATAGGCAGGACCCACTGGAAGCGCTTCGCCATCGGTGCGGTCCCGACGGTGGCCGCCACGGCGGCTGTCGCCGTTTCCATGGCCCAGGGCGCGCTGGCCGCTTCGTTCAGCATCTCCGGTTCCGACTTCAAGGTCTCGGCCGGGAAGCTGAGCGGCACGGGATTCGCCAACTACGCCACGGTGGACGTCGCCAAGAACGGCAAGCACGTGCCGGTCTCCGTGTCGTCCATCGAGAACGCGACGATCGTCGACATGTGCCAGTCCGTGCCGGTGGACATCCCCGTGCTCGGGACCTACACGATGTCACTCAACGCCGGTGGATCGGGTACACCGGTCAAGGCCAAGGACCTGTACATCGACATGACCGACCTCCAGGCCAAGAAGGGCACCTTCCGCAACGTCGACATCGGCGTCGCGGCCGGCGCGATGACCAAGGGTCAAGTCAACCCGAAGGATCACGTGGATCCCAACGGTTACGCCCAGCAGGCGGATTCGGTCGAGATCCTCGATGCCCACCAGACGGTCTGGGCCAGTTCCGCGGGCACGTTCGAACTGTCGGGCCTGCACATGAACATCGCGGCCGGCCACCACGACTGCTTCTGACACATGCCCCCACCCTCCCCACCCGCTGACGATCCGGGAACCTCCACATGACGAGTGTCGGCGCACCCGCGCACCCCCACAGTGACAACGGCTTCGCCCGCGCTCGCCGGGCCTTCCGGGCCTGGCGGCGCACCCGCCCCTTCTGGGCGGGCCTGCTGGTACTCCTGGCCGCCGCACCGATCATCTACTTCCCGTACTTCAACCTCTCCTTGGGCGCCCTGTCCGTGGCGATGTCCACCACCGCAGGCGCGGGGTCCCTGGTCATCGGCCTCACACTGATCGTCCTCGGCGGACTTCTGTGGTTCCAGCCCATCATCAGGTTCTTCGCCGGATGCGTGGCAGTCTTCCTCGGTGTGGTGTCGCTCCCCATCTCCAACTTCGGCGGATTCTTCATCGGCACACTGTTCGCGGCCACGGGTGGACTCCTGGCCCTGGCGTGGGGCCCGGTGAACACGACCGACGACACCGAGGAGCCGCCGGGGAGGGCTGGGGAATGACCGATCAGTCGCCCGATCTCTGCGGCGAGGCCGTAGAACCCCACTATGGCCGCCCGACGAGAGGCCGCCACACCATCCCCCGAACGTCCACGCTGACCCGACTGCGCCTGCCACTCGGGAAGGCTCTCGCACTCACCGCGCTGCCGACGGTTCTTGTCCTGGCCAGTCAGCGTCCGCCCGCGGTCGACACGAGCGCCACCGCGGCTCATTCCGCTCCCGAAGAGGAGCCCGGCAGCGGTGCCGACTGCGCCCGCCCCGATGACACGGCGACCCCGGCCGCGGCCCCCCTTTCCTCCGCGGCTCGCAGCACGCCCACTGCCCCCACGAACGGCGCACGGGTCCAACCGTCGGAGCATGCGGCTGACGAGGAAACAAGCCTCGCGCCGGCTCCGACTGCCTCACCGAGCCCGACCGCTGCCGCCACCACCGGTCTTGCGGACATCCTCGGTTCCCTCCTCCACGGCGACACCGAGCAGCAGAGCACGATGCCCGACACGAGTCCCGCACCGAGCCTGGCCGCTCCGACGCCGACACCGACGGCCACGAATCCTTCCGACGCGCGGCCGGCCGCACCTCACCCGTCAGCCACCCCTGGCCACAGGACCACTGAGTCGTCGTCCCGACCGGCACCCATCACGAGAGCCTCCCGCACCTGTGGCATCAGCGATCTAAATGCCCCCGAGGACACGAGCGCCGGTCGATTCGCCGCGGAGTCCTGGAACATGAAGGGAAGCCGCCTCGAACTGCGCGACGTCGTCTTCGGGGGCGTGGTGACCGTAGACACGGCCGCCGGGCCCAAGCGGGTGCTCAAGTTCTCCGTGGGGGACGTCACGATCCGCGACCTGAAGATGGCTGTGCCCGTCGGCCCGCAGATCCAACACATCGACGGAGCGACCGGATCGACGTCCACGCTGCGAGGCAGCCGCATCACCATGTACGTCGAGAGTCTGACGGGCACCCTCTCCGGTGTCGAAGGCATTCCTCTGCCCCCGGTCCTCCGCCTCCATCTCACGCCCGACACCGTCCCGGAGTGGCTCTACGACACGGTCGGGAAGGCAGGCCTCAGGCTCCGACTCGGCTTGGACGACGCCGACATCGACCAAGCCGGGCAGACGGGAGGAGAGCTCGTCATCCCGGGAATCCACGGGTACGGAACGCCCCAATGAACCAAGGCCCCTGACGGGCTTGCGCCTGGAAACCGGTCGGTTTACTCTTCTGAAAACCGGCCGGTTTCCCGTGTTGTGGAGGCAAGCATGACCGTTTTGAAGGGGCCAACGTCTTCGTCACTGGCGCAGCCGGGGCATCGGCAGGGCCCTGGTGGAGGTGCTGTACGCGCGCGGCGCCGGCAAGGACCGCCGCGCAAGCCCAGGACGTCACGGTACTGATCAACAACGCCGGCGCATCGGTCGGCGCGTGCTTCCTCGACTCCCCCGTCGGCGACATACGCCGCGAGTTCGCGACTGACTTCTACGGCCCGCTGCTCGTCGCCCGGGCCTTCGTACCCATCATCGAGCGCAACGGCGGCGGCCACCTCCTCAACGTGCACTCCGTGCTCTCCTGGATCGCGCTCGGCGGCTCCTACAGCGGCTCCAAGGCCGCCCTGAGGTCGCGGACCAACTCCCTGCGCCTGGAACTTGAGCCGCGCGGCATCACCGTCACCGAACTGCACGTCGGCTACGTCGACACCGATCTGACGACAGGCGTCGATGCCCCATGTGCGACCCCGTGACGTCGCCCAAATCGCCCTCGACGGGGTCGAGACGGGCGCGTACGAGGTGCTCGCCCACGACATCTCCCGCCAGGTCAAAGCAGGCCTCGCCGGCGACCTGACCGGACTGTATCCCCACCTCGCCAAGTAACCCCATTACACTCAAGGAGTCGGCGACATGCCCACCCGCGACCTCCATCCCACCATCCACATCCCCGGAACCACCACCCACACCATCGCCCCCCGTGCAGGACGCGCCAGCCGCGAAGGCACCCTGCGCTACCTCAAAGCCGGCACCGGAACCCCCCTCGTCCTGCTGCACACCGTCCGGACCCAAGCCGAGCACTTCCGCCTTCTCATCCCACTGATCGCGGACCGCTACACCGTGTACGCCCTCGACCTGCCGGGGATGGGCTACTCCGAGATCGTGCCCGGCGCTTCCTATGACGAACCGGCCATGCGCGCGGGCGTCAAGAGACTCCTCACCGAACTCGACCTCCACGACGTGACATTGGTCGGGGAGTCCATGGGAGCGGTGCTCGCCCTGACCACCGCGGCCGACATGCCGGAGCGGGTGAGGCGCGTCGTCTCGGTGAACACGTATGACTTCCGCGGTGGCATCGCACGCTCCAGCCTCCTCGCCCGTGTGGTGGTCAGCGGTGTCCTCGCCCCGGGAGTGGGCCCGGTGATCGCCGGGGTGGAGCCCAAGCCCGCCCTCACCAAGATCCTTCAGGGTGGGCTCGGCGACAAAAGCGCGCTGCGAGAGGACTACCTGGACGAGCTCCTCCAAGTGGGCGGCCGCCCCGGCTACCCGACCGTCGCCCGGGCTGTGTACCAGGCCCTGCCCAGTCTCATCGCGGCCCGCTCGCGCTACCACGACGTCAAGGCCCCCATCCACCTCGTCTACGGCGAGAAGGACTGGTCCCGGCCCTCCGACCGGGAGGCCAACAAGAAGCTGCTGCCCACCGCCGACTTCACGCAGGTCCCCGGGGCCGGCCACTTCATCGCCCTCGAACGACCCGACGTGCTGGCCGACTTGCTGAACGCGGTGGCGTGAGCGCCGGGAGAGTGCCGCACCGCCCCAGCCGGGGGCGGTGCGGAGGGGAGCCGACTCGACGATGACGACCGAAGACCTCCTGGCGTCTGAGGAGCGGGGCATATGGCGCAGATACAGATAGAGGTCGACGTTTCTGGCCAGTTGAGCGATGACACGGTGCTGCGGAGCTGCGTTTCCACCGGTGCGCCGACGGGCTCCTCGGCGGGGGGCGCCGCCAGGTTGATCGGTTTCTCGAGGCCGCGCCCGAGCCCACCCCAGGCCGGACGACGGTGAGGTGGGCCGCTGCTTGGGTAACGCTTCTGCAGGGCCATCTCATGGCGTCCGACCGCAGCTCCTGCAGTTCACACGCTCTGGATCGTATGCCCCTCCTGCGGGGTGGCTGGTCGTGGCAGCGGGATCCTCTGCGCGAGCATGTCGCCTTCGATGTCGAGGTTGGGCAGGAGCCGGTCGAGCCACCTGGGGATCCACCAGGCTTTCTCCCCCGCGAGTGCCATGGTGGCCGGAATGAACGCCATGCGGACCACGAAGGCGTCGATGAGGATGCCCGCGGCCAGCGCCAGCCCGGCCTGCTTGATCATGGGCTGGGGGTTGAAGATGAATCCGGCGAAGACGGAGACCATGATCGTGGCCGCGGCGACGACGACGGCACCGGCGTGAGCGATGCCGGAAACCGTCGACCGGGACGGGTTGACGCCGTGTATGCGGGCCTCGCGTATGGAGGTGACCAGGAACATCTGGTAGTCCATGGCCAGTCCGTAGAGCACGCCGGTGACGATGATGGGCAACAGGCTCACCACGGGAGCCTTGGCGTCAAGTCCGAAGAGGGCCTGCAGCCAGCCCCACTGGAAGACTGCCGTGGTGATACCGAAGGTGGCGGCGATGCTGAGCAGGAAGCCGAGCGTGGCCATGATCGGTACGACGACGGAGCGGAAGACCAGGAGCAGCACGATCAGGGACAGCCCGAGGACCGTGATGACGTAGAGGGGCAGGACGTCGGCGAGGCGGTCGGAGACGTCGATGGCCAGGGCGGTGAAACCGGTGATGCCGATCCGGACCTGGTTCCGGTCTCCGACCTGCGCGCTCTTGTCGCGTATGGCGGTGACGAGGTCCTTGGTGCCGTCGTCGTTCGGGCCGGCGCCGGGCACGAGGCCGAGCACCGCCGTGGTGCCGTTGCTGTTCATCCCGGCCAGAGACACCGACACGACCCCCCTGGTGCTCTTCAGGTCGGAGGCGACGGTGGCGAGAGCGGTAGGGCTGAGAGGCCGGCCGGCGTCGGCGGAGTGGATGACGACCATAAGGGGGCCGTTGTATCCGGGGCCGAAGGTTTCACTGACCACGTCGTAACTCTGCCGTTGTGCAGTGTCGGGGTTGTAACTGGCGCCGGACGGCAGGCCCATCTTCATATCCAGGGCGGGCACGGCGAGAACCAGCGGTATCAGAAACGCCGCCGCGAGAGCGGGGTACTTGTGACGCACCAGGAGTGAGCCCCAGGCGGCGGCCCGCGTGTGCGTGGTGGGGGTGTGCTGCTGTTGCCCACGGCGGGCCCTGTCCGAGCAGATGCGCTCCCCGACCAGGCCGAGCAGTGCCGGCAGCAGGGTCAGGGCCAGCAGGACCGAGACGGCGACGGTGGCCGCGGCCGCGAGTGCCATGGTGGTGAGGAGGGTGATGCCGACGACCAGGAGACCGGCCAGGGCGATGACGACGGTGGCACCGGCGAAGAAGACGGCGCTGCCGGCGGTGCCGGTGGCGCGGCCGGCCGCCTCGTGGGCATCCAGTCCCTGGTGGAGGATCAGGCGTCGTTGCCGGGTGACGATGAACAGGGCGTAGTCGATACCGACGGCGAGCCCAAGCATCAGGGCCAGTACCGCGGTGAGGGAGTGGATCTCGAAGACGCTGGAGAGGGTGAAGGTGCCGCCCACGCCCACGGTGACGCCCATCAGGGCGATGATCAGAGGCAGGCCCGCCGCCACGAGCGACCCCAGGGTGACCAGCAGGACGACGGCGGCCACGACGACCCCGGCCACTTCGCCGACCCCCATGATCTCGGGCAGTTCCATCATCGACGCCGACGGCAGGACATCGAGCTGGGCGCGGTCGGCCTGACGCTGGGCGGCCCGAACGGTGCTCTCGATCGTCCCCGCGGGGAGTTCGTAGGTCTGCTGGTCGAACTGGAACTGCAGCAGGGCGGTTGAGCCGTCGGCCGAGACGATGACGCCCGGCACCGGCCGGCCGTCGTCCTTCAGGGCGACCGGCGGCCGGTCCCCAGCCGGTTGCCCGGCGGCCCGGGCCACCGCCGCCTGAGCCCGCAGCAGTGGGCTCTTCGCCCCCTTGACAAGTTCACGGGCGAGAGCCGCGCGCGGGTCGACGACGTGGTCATGACGGTAGACCGCGTTCACCGCGGCGAGGAGGGCGGCGCGGCTCCGCCCGCCGTCGATCCGTTCGCCAGCACGGACGTGAAAGGCCAGCATGCCCTGTCCGCCGGATGCCTCCGGCAGCGACTTCGCCAGATCGTCGATGACCGCCTGGGCGGGGGTGCCGTCGATACGCACCTCGTTGCTGAGCTTGACCGGATTGATTGCCAGCAGGGTCACGACCGTGGACACGACCGCCAGCCAGCCGGCGATGACGTACCAGGGTCGGCCGTAGGCGAGACGCCCCAGCTGGTACAGCAGCACGGACACGCCGATCTCCTTATCCCGCCGCAAGGCGGCGCCGTCACATCGATAGGAGGCTATCGATTCGGTGGACTACTATCATTTTGGTAGTCGACTATCAAGCGACCTGAGGTCGGATACTCTGCGGTCCAGCACGAAAGGAGCCGTAGATGGCGAACACCCCGTCCCGCCCGGGACGCGCCCGCAGGGTCGACGCCCGGTCGAGCGCGGAGCGCATCGTCGCCGCCGGACGGACGGTGCTCGGCGCGGGCGAAGGCTCACTGGAGCAGATCGCCGCCGAGGCAGGTGTGGGCATCGCCACGCTCTACCGGCACTTCCCCAACCGGGAAGCGATAGTCCGCGCCGTCCTCGACGACCTCCTGGAGACGGACCTCCTGCCGCTGATCACCGACGCCGCGGCCTCCCGCCACCCCCGCAGGTCCCTACTGGACATCGCCACCCGGCTGCTCGAACTGATCACGGAAGAACGGGGGCTGGTCACGTTCGCCGGCAACTTCGCCGACGTCGCCGTCGAAGCCCTTGAACGCCTCAGCGACTCCCTGCGCCCCCTTCTCGAACGCGCCCAGGAGCAGGGCGAGATCCGCGCCGACCTGACCGCGGACGACATTCCGCGGTTCCTGGTCATGGGAGTCGCAGGCCTCGCACTGCCCGGTACCGCCCCCTCCACCCGCGCACGCTTCATCGCCCTGCTCTTCGACGCGCTCAGGCCGGCCAACGCGACGCCACTCCCCCCTCTCCACACGGCGGAAGGCGACCTGCGCACCGCCCTCAGCCACGTCTCACACAGCCGATGACTCCACACGTGTCGGGGACCTGAAGAGAAGTGGCGGATCCGGCACACGTCGGTGAGGGCGGCCGGCGCGACGGACACCCGACCGCGTCGTGTGACGGTAGCCGCGCCCCAGCGACACCTGTACCGGTGCCGGTGCCAATTTGACCGGAGGCTACCTCCGGTTTACTGTGGGAATAATTCGGAGGTAGCCTCCTTTTCGATCGGCCCGCCGGACCGGATCAGCGTAGGAGGATGCATGCACTCCTGACCACCTACCAAGCTCTGCGCTCGATGATGGTGACCGCAGGGAGACAGTGCCTGGCTGCGATCCCGACCGGGCCGGCTTCGCCGTG
>NZ_JBEXXQ010000112.1:0-9372 GCF_040630525.1 Streptomyces sp. NPDC005799 | reverse complement strand
CGCGCGTCCTGCTCCGCAGGAACGACGCGCCGACGCTACGCGTCGGTACCCGTCTCCGCTCCGCGGAGACGTCCGGTCCCTCCGGGACCGGTTGATCCGCTCCGCGGATCAGGGGTGGTGGTCCCGATCGCTCCGCGATCGTGCCTGACAGCGTAATTTCTATACAACTTGACTGTAGTCAAGGTGAGTTGAGTGGCCGTCCACTCCGTGGCCGGCCTCTGGCTGGCTAACGGACAGGGTCGTGCGGTCTGTTGACTTCCTGTTGATGCCTCATCAGATAGGTGACCCGGCAAGTGGTGGGGTGGGGTGCTTCCTTGTCTTCATAACTATGGAAGATTCGAGTTTGGGGTCTCCCCCCGTCGCTGTTCCGTTTTCGAGCCGGGGGTGCAGACGGCCTTGGTGCAATGCCGCGGCACCTCCGCACACGATCGAGGCCGGGGCGGCGCGGTTCGCTGCGTCGGAACGAACGGCGCAGGCACTTTGCCGTGGTTGGGCGGCTCGCCGTCCGCCGGGGGCACGGCGCTCCTCGCCCGCTTACTGCGGGCGGTCGGGGTACCAGGGAGCGAGGCGCAGCAGGAGGTGGAGTGTGTGGCGGGCGGCGGTGCGGTGAGCCGGGCGGGAAGCATAGGCGGCCCCGAGAGCGAGGGCTACGGCGAGGGCCAGGAGCAGTAGGAGGGCGGTGCCGGCGTAGGTGAGGGCAGTGCGGCCGGTCGGGGCGAGCAGGAGCACGGCGGCCGTGGTGGCCGTACGGGCGGGACGCTGACGGGTGCGGATGGGCATGGGCGGACGGCTCCTTCGCGGTGCGCGGGCCCTGGCCGGGGCCCGGTTGTCTGCCCAGTTCAGCGCGTACGTGACCTGCGTTTTCCGAGTACCTCGCGGGGTTCTAACTTGGAGTGGTGGCCAGAGGGGTGCCGAGCACGGCGGACAAGGAGCTGATCGAGCGTCTGGCGGCGCTCGGGGTGCGGGTGTCGGCGGCGCAGCTGGAGCGGTGGCGTGGGGCGGGGCTGCTGCCCGGGCATGCGCGGCGGTGGCTGGGACGGGGGCGCGGGTCGGTGTCGGTGCTCGCCGAGGAGACGGTCGCCGTCGCGGCGGCGCTGGGACGGCATGCGCGGCCGGGGCGTGATCTGCGGTGGACGGTGATCGCCTGGTACACCGAGGCCGGACTCCCGGCCGGGCCCGGGGAGTTGGCGGTGCCGGAGCCGCCGTGGTCAGCCGTGCGGGAGGCGCTGGTGTGGGCGGTGGGCCGCTCGCACGCCCAGCGGGTGGTGGTGCAGGCCCGGGCTGCGGGCGGCGGGGGTGAGGAGGCGCAGGACGCTTTCTACGCGGAGGCCGGGCGGGTGGTGGGGCGGGGTCCGGCCGGGCTGCCGCACCCGGACGAAGTACGGCGGGTAATCGAGGACCCCGCGGGCGGGTGGGGGCCGAGCCCGGAGCGCGAGCGGCGGAGCGCGGTAGTGCGCTTGGCCGCGGCCGCCGGGATGGGGGCCGGCGAGGTCGGGGGCGAGACGCTCGTCGAGGCGCTCGCCGCGCTGATGCCCGGTGTGGACTGGACTCCGGCCGCGGAGTCCGTGCGCAGGGCCGAGAGCGAGGGCACCCTGGAGAGCTGGATCGAGGCGGGGGCGCTCGTCGACCCGCTCGCCCGCCTCCAGGCCGCCGGTGAGGAGGAGATGGCCGCGGCACGGGGTGTGGTGCGGGTCCTCACTCTGGTCGGCTTCTTCTACGTGATGCATGGGTTCCTGATGCCCGACAGCCCCTTCCTCGCCCGGCTGCGGGCGAGGGTCGACGAGTCGGGGTTCGCCTTGTTGATCGCCCTGCTCGTCCCTCAGATGGCCAAGCCGTCCGGTGTCCCCCACGCACTGGTGATGTGCCTGTCTCCCGAGATGGCCGCGCTCGCCGCCTGGATGGAGGAGCTGATCGACGAACAGATCAGTGCCGGGCAAGGGCTACTGTCCCTGCCCGGCGCGGAGGAGGGCGGGGCGAAGGCGTTCATGAAGGCTTGGACCAACCGCGTCCACGAAATAGGCGACCTCGGCCTGGACGGCGCCGACGAGTGACCTCGGTTCGGCGGTCACGGTGGTCCCCGTGCCGAGGTCACTCGTCGGCGCCCCAGGGGTGACCGAGGTGACCGTGCCCGCAGGGCCTGCCCCTCGTTGATCCCGGCGAGTCCTCCAGGCCCCGAGGAAGATCTCTGTCGGGTATCGGACCCGCCCAACAGGGCAGGCCACAGACACCCGGCGAGGCGCCAAGGCCCCCTGTGCGCCGCAGTGCAGGGCGGCATGCGGCCAACGCGCTCGGGTGCTTGCCGAGGGCGAGATGCCGCATCTGTCGATGCGGCATCTCCAGTGGGAGCAGCGGGGTTGACTGGCCGGTGTGGATGTGAGCAGGCATCCGCACATTGGTGATCTTGTGGTTCTATGCGCGTCTTGCATGCAAGTTGTCTGATTTCCATTGGGTCTGACAGACTGTTAGGGCACGTCAGTGGTCTCAATGACCTGCCAGCCCCGTACCGCCGTCGGCGGAGGGGGCGTGAGCCGTACGCCGCGGAACTGCCCACTATTGATGGTGTTGCAGTGGTGATGTTCCGGTGGCGCGCACAGTCTCCGGTGGTGGACTCGAAGAGGCAGACGGTCTTCGCCGGTACGCGCCGCAGGTGCGTGGCGGTGGCGGCGGCCCTCGCCGGTGCTCCGTGGAAGGAGTGCCTGCGGTCCGGGTGCGTGCCGTATTCGGCATCGCCGGATGCGCTGGGTCGCGCCCGGGGCCATGAGGGCTCCGGGAGTTAGGACTGTCTGCTTCTCATGTCTGCCCGCAAGGCCCCCGAGGGGCCCTTTCCGTATCCCACCCACCCGACCTGGGCTCTGAACCTCTACGAGGCCATCGTTAACACCTGCGGGGTCGAGGGCTTCGCGCCCGTGCCCCAGCAGGCCGTGCTCGACGCTCTCGCGCCGGCGCTCGGCGAGGGCGAGGCCAAGCACGTCACCGAACGCCGGCGCGAGAGCCGTTTCCTGCGCGCCACCGCTTACCACGTCGAGCAGCGCGACACCGACGGGGCGCTGCTGGTGCTGAAGGCGAAGCTGCACGGGGCGGCGACGCTGCCCTGGGTCAACAACGACCGCACGCGCAGCGCCTGGCTGCACCCCTCCGCCGAGAACCAGCAGCGGCTGGAGGAACTCGTCGACCAGCAGCGGTCGGTGGCCGTGCGGACCGTCGCACTGGAGCGGGCGCGGTCGGCGCTGCGGACCCTGTCCCCAACCGCGACGGCGGCGGAGAACAGCGCGGCGGCGGCCGCGGTCGAGGCCGCCGAGGAGGAACTGGCCCGCGCCAGGCGGGAGCTGGAGGTGTGCGAGCAGACGCTGGGCAAGCGGCGCCCGCTGCCGGTGGTGCGGGCCGTCACCGAGGACGGGATCCCGCTCGCGGCGCTCACAACGGAGGCCGTCCGCACGGAGGTGGCCGCCGAGGTGCAGCGCTATGCCGTGGAGACGCTGCGGCAGCGGGCGCGGCAGCGCCCCTACGACCTGGCGGAGTCCCTGGTGCAGGAGGGCCAGCGGGATTCCACGGTGGTCGTGCTGCAGCGCACCCCGGTGATCGACCAGGACGGATCCCGGCGGCACATCTGGCGGGGCCAGCAGGCCACCGGCGCCAACCGGACCGATGCCCGCCTGGAGACCTTCGGCATCACGCCCCAGCACCTGCTGACCGGTGTGCCGCAGTCCCTGCTGCGACTGCCCGGGGAGGAGGACAACCGGCGGATGGTCGTACGGGGTCTGGGCGAGATCCTGCGCCGGATCAGCTCCCTGCTCAACGCCGAGTACGCCGACCCCGACCAGGATCTTGAAGGGCGTGCGCAGCGGGCGGCGCGGATCGCGCAGGTGCCGGCCCGGATCGTGGTCGGCGCCAAGAAGCCGGAGCGCCTGGAGGAGTCGCTGCGCCAGCTGAACGTCCACGAGCACCTGCGCGGCCAGCTGGACTACGAGGACATGGACCGCTCCCTGGGACTGTGGTCGACCCTGGTCAAGGCCTACCGGGCCAAGGGGCTGCTGGGTGAGCTGCTGGCCCAGGAGGTCGCCCACGGCCGCATCGCGGCCAGCGAGTTGGACGAGGAGGCGATCGCCGACGCGCTGGTCGGGGCCCGGGCGCTCAACGAACTCACGGTGCTGCTGCCGCCGGGCGACGACGTGGGCCCCATGACCCTGCGGGACGTGGCGATCCGCTGTGCCACCGTCCTGGTGTTCCCGCCGGTCCCGCCGCGCCCCGAGGGCCTGTCGGCCCGGGCGCACATGCCCACCGGCCGGTACTGGCCGGTGGTGCGCGCCGCCCTGCAGGAGGCCTCCTGGACGCAGAGGAACGGGGACAAGGCCAAGCGGCGCACGGAGATCTGGGCGGCCGTGGTCGCCCAGCACTTCCTGCGCCCCGGCCCCCTCGCCGCCGTCGAGGGCCTGTTCGGCAGGGCCGAGGTGCAGTTCGGGGTACGCACCGACGCGCGCAGCCTCGCCTCGCTGCTGACCGCCTGCCGCCAGGGAGACCCCGCGGCCTGGGAAGCCCTAGTGCGGCGGCACCTGGTGCCCGGCATGATCAGCGGCGCCGAGCCGTTCATCACGCCCAACCAGGGCTCACTCACCAGCGCGCAGCGCAAGGGTGTGCGGCGCGCGCCGTCCAACGCGGTCCAGTCGCTCGTGGAGGCCTACACCAACCCGCCCGAGGGCGTCACGCGTGCGCTGCTGCTCGCGTTCGCCGAGTCCGTGCTGCGCGCCCCCGACTCCCCGGCCGGCGACGGCCTGGCACCGGGCACCTTCTGGGCGCCCGACGCACACGGCGATCCGTGCGAGGGACTCCTCGCCGACAAGGAATGGTTCGACGCGCTCTTCCCCCTGACCTCATTTCCCAGGTCCAAGCGGCCGCAGCCACCCGCAGACAACATCGGTGCCGAGGACGGGGACATCGGCGAGAACAGCGGCGAGGACACCGCGGAACTCGCCGAGGAGATTCCCGAGGACCCACTCGTGCGGCTGACCCGTCTGCGCATGGAAGTGTCGGCCGTGGTCGACAGCAGCACGGTGGGCGCCGCCGCCCTGGCCGAGCAGATCGCCCGGCTCCTGGTCACCCTTGAGGACGCTGTGCGTGCCCGTGAGGAGGCCGGCGCCGCAGAGGAACCGGCCCAGGTGCAGAAGCTGTACGTAGAGGACTTCAACAAGATCAAGGCGGAGTGCGCGAAGATCGCCCCGCTGCTGGACAAGGCCACCCTGGCGGTGATGTCGCTGTGAGCGGGGACTGCTGCCCGGAGCCGGTCGCCGGACCGGTGGTCGACGCGCGGGTGCTGCGCCACGCGTGGACGGCGCTGGGCCCCCTGGCGCGCGGCGGCTGGCCCGCCTCGCGCAGCCTCCTCCTACCGCACCGGGCCGAGAGCCTCGCGGCGCTCGGCGAAGTGCTGGCCGGGCTGTATCTGGCGGTCGACGCCGAGGGGCGGCTGCGGTGGCTGGGCAAGGCGCACCGCGGCAGCGGGGTCAAAGCCCGGCTTGAGGATCACTTCCGTCATCCCGAGCGGGCCCGGGTCTACGCGGGGGTGTTCGTCGTGGAGGCCGACCCGTTCAGCCCGGCGAAGGCGATCGAGGCCGCCGAGGGCCGGGCCGCCGACCTGATCGGGCTGCGCGGCCGAATGGGCCCGCGGACATGGCCCGTAGTCACCCCGGCGCAGTGGCTCGCCCAGGTCACCTCGCACCCGGCCACCCTTATCGGTCCTCCCCGCCCGAGCGCGGACGGCTCCGGCGACCGGTCCGCGGCACCGGCCTGACCCATCCCCGCTCGGGTCCCGGCGGATTGTCTGCCGGGACCCGAGCGGGCAACACGCAGGAGCGGTGCGACAGCCGGATGGGGTTCTGGTGTCAGTGGGCGTTCGTAGGGTGGGTGAGTGGTGAAAGTTCCGTGGGACAGACTGGCGGCCGAGAGCCCGAAGGTGTCCGAGGCACTGGTGACGATGCTGGTGCTGCGTCTGCGCGAGAGAGCGCGGGCGGTCGACGGCAGCGGCGGGGACGGCGGCCGGGACCTGTTCGAGGACACGGAGGACGATGAACTCGTCGTCTACGAGGCGAAGTCGTTCACCGGCCGCATGACCGCGGTCCGGCGGCGGCAGGTGGTGGGCTCGCTGGTGTCGGCGGCCCGCCACCAGCCCGACCACTGGGACCTCCTGGTGCCGATCGACCACAACCCCGCCGAACTGCTGTGGTTCGAGGGGCTGCGCGAACAGTTCCCGTTCGTACGGCACTGGCGCGGGCGCAGCTGGCTGGACGAAAAGTTCGCCGCCCATCCCGATCTGGTGCGCTACGCGCTGCAGGAGTCCAGCGACTACATCCTGGATCGGGTCGCCGAGGCGCGCGCCGAGCGGGACGTGCTGCTGGGCGGGCTGCCCGACTATCTCGAGCGGGCGAGCGCGCTGCATGCGCGGGCCCAGGAGATCTCCCCGCACTACGCGCTGCACACGACGCTGGGCGCGGACGGGCAGACGGTCGTACACCTGACGCCCAAGGGGCCCACCCCCGACGGGCAGACGGCGATCCGCTTCACCGGCCGCGTCCGCTTCCCCGCCGGCGATGAACAGGAGGTGCAGCGGCGGCGCCAGTTCGAGGAGACCATGCGCTTCGGCGGCGAGGTGGAACTGACGGCGGACAACCTCGCCGAGACGCGTCTGGCCGGGCCCGCAGGGCTCGGACTGGATCAGCTCACGCTCGCCAGCGTGCGCATCACCTCGCCCCGCCAGGAGGTGACGCCGCCGCTGCGCGGGCGGGTCATCGTCCAGCAGCCCTCCGGTATCCCGGTCGCCTCCCTGGCTGTGGCCTTCACGCACCGTGTCCTGGGCACGGACGGCGGGACCCTGTACGGAAGCGACATGACCGGCCTGATGCGGGTGCAGGTGCGCTTCAGTCGGCACGATCTGTCCGGCCAGCTCAAGTTCTCCTTCGTGCCGCCCGAGACCGCGATGCCGGCGGCCCTGGTGCCGGTGCTGCAACTGATCGCCGAGAGCCGCCCTGGCCGCTTCATGGCGCTCGTCTTCGCCGGGGACTCCAGCGACGGGCTGCGCGCCCCGATCACCACCGGCATGACCCCGGCCGGCTGGGAGGCGGGCGAAGCCCGGTTCTGGGCTAACGCGTACGACGACCTGGCCCGGCTGCAGAGCAGGACCGGCCAGTACTTCCCCGTCCCCGACGACTTCACCCAGCAGGACGTACGCGAGGTCAAGGAGATCCACGCACTACTCGACGGAGAGGAGATCGTCCTGCGGGGCGAGACCGTGTCCGTGGAGGTGATCAGCGCCGAGGGCCTCGACCAACTAGCTGACATCCGCGGCGGCATGTTCCGTCTCACCGCCGGATACGAGTCCATGCTCTTCACCCTCGGCGACCACCAGATCGACCTCGGCCCCTGCACCGAGACCTACACCATGGACAAGATCCTCAACATGAAGGAGGCCCAGCGCGAGCTCGCCGAGCACGGGCACGCCAAGGTGATCATGCGCCTGTCCGAGCGCTTCCCGGCCGTGCGCTACCTGGGAAACGAACGGCCGGAGTAGTCGCGGGGGTTCCCCGCGGTCCAGGCGCCGGCCTCGGCGGGCAGAGGACCTGTACGGTACGGGGCCGCAACCGCTCTACCCAGCCGGTGTTGGGCTCGGGTGCGGTGCGGTCGATGAGGGCGTTCAAGCCCGCAAGGTTGGGGCGGGCGGCGGCGACCTTGGCGGTCAGTGCGCGCACCGAGGGACGACTCGCCTCGCCTGGCGAGGTGGCCTCGACCGGCGTAGTTGGTCGAAGGCTCCGGCGCTGTCGCCGGCATCGAGCAGGGGGCGGGCGGTGTCGGTGGCGGCCCGGGCGCGGCGATCGCCTGTCGGCAGGGCCCGCAGGTCGAGGCGGGCTGCGTGGGCGAGTGCGGTGTCGACGTCTCCGAGGTGGCGGTGGATCCCGATCCGGTAGAGCGTGCACTGGGCGGCCGCCAGCAGATGCCGGTGGGCGCCACCCGCACCCCCGCACCATCCGAGGCATCCACCCCATAGCCGGCCTCCGCCAGCAGCCCCAGCACCCCATGCATCGACGCCCGCTCATGCGGCATCCGCCGCCAGCCCCCCGTATCCCCCCGCAAATCCTCACTCACCCGCGCCCACGCCTGCGCCTCCCCCTCCTGAAACGCCGACAGCTTCCCCAGATCATGCAGACCCGCCACGAACATCACCCACCCGCGGGCCTCCGCCACCGACACCCCCAGCCCCTCAGCGACCACCCGCCGCTGCCCCCGCGCAACGAACCGGTCCCACACCACCCCCGCAGCCGCCGCCACATCCAGCAGATGAAACAACAGCGGATACACCGCCCCCGCACCCCGGTCGAACTTCCCCCACGGCGTCAGATCCACCCCACCCCACCGGGCATCCTCCACCACCCCCATAACCCGCGCCCCCTCCAACTTCCCGCCACGAAAGGCCTGTTACACGACATCCTGCCCCGCCCCCGACCCCGCCTCCGCTACAGTGAGCCACCGCCCACCCACCCGTGGGAGTCCATCCGGGCACCACCCCGTCCCCCTCCCCACCCGTAAGCGGGGGTCACTCCCTGCGTTGCCAGGCGATCTCCCACCCCGGAGGCCACCTCCCCACCCCGTGGGGGTCAGCCAAAATGGCGACGCAGGTACGCAGGACTGACCGGCCGGCCTCCCCACCCCGTGGGGGTCAGCCCGTGGAGCGCATGCGTTCAGTCAGATCTTTAAGACCCTTTCCCCACACCGTGGATCCTGCTGGCCAAATGTCGTGTCCTGGGGTGTGGGGATGCTGTTGGCACTGTGGTGGTCGGCCTTGTCGTTCCCGGCCTCTGGGGTGGGAGTCATGTCGTTGCGGCCGGAGGAATGGCCCGAAGTCCCCGCGCTCACGGCGCGAGTCGCACGGGCCGCGGCGGCGCGTGGGGAGTTGCCGCTGGCGATGCGGGTACGGGACGAACTCGGTGCGTTGTTCGCGGATGCGGAGTTCGCCGCGGCGTTCGGCCGCCGGGGCCGGCGAGGATGGTCGCCGGGGCGCCTCGCGATGGTGACCGTGCTCCAGATGGCGGAGAACCTGACCGACCGTGCCGCCGTTCAGCGGGTCCGGTTCGACCTGTCGTGGAAGTACTGCCTGGGTCTGGAACTGGAGGACGTCGGCTTTGATGCCTCGGTTCTCTCGGAGTTCCGCACCCGGGTGGTCGAGCACGGCCTGGAGGAGCGCGTCTTGGACTTGCTGCTGGCCGCGTTGAAGGAGAAGGGCCTGGTCAAGGCCGGCGGCAAGCAGCGTACCGACTCGACACATGTACTCGCGGCAGTGCGGGACTTGAACCGGCTGGAGCTGGCCGGGGAGACGGTGCGGGCCGCGCTGGA
>NZ_JBEXXQ010000111.1:0-9496 GCF_040630525.1 Streptomyces sp. NPDC005799 | reverse complement strand
AATGGTCCTCGGCGACCGCACCCCGGACGAGGCTATGCGAGACTGGGGCATAGCACTGCAATCCAGATGATTCGCAACCATCACTGGAAACCGCCCCGGGTCCAGCGGCCGGTTCTGCCACTCGGCCATCCCGTCCATGACCTTGTCGGTGATGGTCGAGATGGTCTGCTTGGACACGCTCGCGCCGTAGACCTCCGCCAGGTGGGCGGAGATGTCACCATGCGTCAGACCACGCGCGGACAGCGACAGAACCATCTCGTCGACGCCGGTCAGGCGCCGCTGCCGCTTCTTGACGATCTGCGGCTCGAAGCTGCCCTCTCGGTCACGCGGCACCGTGATCTGAACCGGGCCGACGTCGGTCAGCACGGTCTTGGACCGGGCCCCGTTACGGCTGTTGCCGCTGCCGGCACCGGCCGGGTCGTGCTTCTCGTAGCCGAGATGGTCCGTGATCTCGCCTTCCAGGGCGGACTCCAGCACGCGCTTGGTCAGCTGCTGCAGCAGCCCGCCCTCACCCGTCAGCTGCAGGCCGCTTGCGCGGGCCCGGTCGACCAACTGCCCGATCAACTGCTCGTCCAACACGTCCGCCGGCAACTCGGCCGGCCGGACCTCTTCAACCGCCTCGACAGAGACAGTCACGTCGCTCATCAGGTGCTCTTCCATGATCGGGAGTTACACCGAAGACCGTACAGACCCTGTGTATTGCGACCCGGCGTCCGAGTGATGGATCAACTCTCCTGGCTGAACGGGCTGTTGGTCGCGATCGCGTTGCCAGATGGCCATCTCCAGGGCGTCCAGGACGAAGACGGTCTCCTTCGCGGTGGCTGCGGACCAGCCGACGATCCGGCGGGAGAAGGTGTCCACGACGCACGCGACGTAGACGGTCGCGGACCAGGTCTTCACGCGGGTGAAGTCCGCCACCCAGCACCGGTGTGGCTCTCATCTCTCGGCACTTCCCCTCAAGCATCCAAGGGGACGCGGCGCAGCCTCCTCATCGGCTCAAGGGACGCGGCCTCGAAGGGGCACCGTCCCGAGACGACGGGAGAGGGCCCCGCGCCCAGCTGCGCACGCCTCACCGGCGAGTTCTTCGGTCTGGCGGCGTCCGAACGCTGACCTCTGATCGCGGATCTGGCCGCGTTCGGCCGGTGACGGGACCAGAGAGTTGAGCTCCTCCTTGGGCTTGCACTCGAAAACCGATCGGTTTACGGTGGGAAACCGATCGGTTTCTCATTCTGTGGAGGTAGTCATGACCGCTCTGAAGGGCGCCAACGTCTTCGTCACCGGCGGCAGCCGCGGCATCGCAAGGCCCTGGTGGAGGAGCTGTACGCACGCGGAGCCGGCAAGGTATACGCCACGGCCCGCGACCCGCGCACCGTGACGCATCCGGACGCGGTCCCGGTGGCGCTGGAGGTCACCGACCCGGTTTCCGTGGCGGCGGCCGCCGCGCAGGCGGGGGACGTCACGGTGCTGATCAACAACGCGGGTGCCTCGGTGGGTGCGTCGTTCCTCGGATCGCCGGTGGACGACGTACGCCGGGAGTTCGAGACCAACTTCTACGGCCCGCTGCTTCTCGCCCGGGCGTTCGTGCCGGTCATCGAGCGCAACGGCGGCGGCCACCTCCTCAACGTGCACTCCGCCCTGTCCTGGATCGCGCTCGGCGGCTCCTACAGCGCCTCAAAGGCCGCCCTGTGGTCGCAGACCAACTCCCTGCGCCTGGAACTCGAGCCGCGCGGCATCGCGGTGACCGGACTGCACGTCGGCTACGTCGACACGGACCTGACGGCAGGCGTCGACGCACCCAAGTGCGACCCCCGTGACGTGGCTGCGCTCGCCCTCGACGGCATCGAGGCGGGCGCGTACGAGGTCCTCGCCGACGACATATCGCGGCAGGTCAAGGCGGGCCTGGCTGGCGACCTGGCCGGACTGTACCCCCAGCTGGCCAAGTAGGCCGCGGACCACAGCAAGAGCCGACATCGCGCGCCACCCGCGTCACGGCTCTCGCTGCGCCACTGCACCCACATCACCTATCCGCACGCATCGGCAGTTCACGCACAGAAGGACGGCGACATGCCCACCCAAGACCCCCGCCCCACGATCCACATTCCGGGGACCACCAGCCACACCATCCCCCCGCGCGCAGGAGGCCGCAGCCGCGAGGGAACCCTGCGCTACCTCAAGGCGGGTACCGGCGCCCCCGTCGTCCTGCTGCACACTCTGCGGACGCAGGCCGAGCACTTCCGCTTCCTCATCCCGATGCTGTCGCATCAGTACACCGTGTACGCCCTGGACCTGCCCGGGATGGGCTACTCCGAGATCGTGCCCGGGGCGTCCTACGAGGAGCCGGCGCTGCGCGCGGGCGTCGAGCGGCTCCTGACCGAACTCGACCTGCACGACGTGACGTTGGTGGGGGAGTCCCTGGGGGGCGTGCTCGCCCTGACCGCCGCGGCCGATCTGCCGGAGCGGGTACGGCGCGTCGTCTCGGTGAACCCGTACGACTACCCCGACGGAACGTTCTGTCACCCTCGGGTCACTGGATGCGGCACAACCCGCGCTCCTCCCGGCGGGCGGTTCGTCAGCCGGTCGCCGCGGCAGCACTAGCCGCCCTCCCCATGTGGCGGCGATCAAGCCGAATGCCTATGGCCAACCTGGTTGGCTCGCTGTGCCGGCCCTCCATCATCCTGCCGATCCTCGCCGAAAAGCCCATACGCCGGGGTCCTCCGGCGACGTCGGCGCCCTGGTGCGCTCCGCTGCTACTTCCCCGCGCAGCCTTTTCCAACGGCATCGCTGTGGCCGGACCGGACGGGAGCTACGACGGGCGGTCCTGCCTGGTGCGACCTTGTTGCACGAGCCTCTCTGGTCGGAGAGCTGTGCGGTAGTCGCTCTATGGCCAGGGGCCGTGCGGGGCCGCCGGTGTATCGCTTGGTGGGAGACCGTGCCTTCGCGCTGGCCCACTGTCAAGATCCGGGCGCTCGGGCACTTGCAGCCTTGAAACCGATCGGTGTAATTTGATGGAAACTGATCGGTTTCCAGGGTCGTTAAGGCATACAGAGACCAGCTTCTACACGCGCCGGCCAGCGGGCTCTGGCTGCATTCGCACTCAACCTCGGAGTCAGGAACCATGTCTTCTCACGTCACATCCACCATCTTCGTCATAGGCGGCACAGGGGCCCAGGGGATCCCCATTGTTCGTGCTCTCGTCGCCGACAAGAAGTACTCCGTCCGGGTCCTCACTCGGGATGCCACCTCCACCCGGGCCCAGGAACTCCTCGCGCTCGGCAACGTCTCCATCCTCGAAGGCTCGTTCGCCGACGAGGACGTACTGCGCGAAGGATTTCGCGGCTCTGACGGGGCATTCATCAATATCGACGGGTTCAACACCGGCGAGAAGACCGAGACGTACTGGGCCTTTCGCAGTTACGAGATAGCGATCGAAGAAGGAATCAAGTTCTTCGTCTACGGAAACCTCGACTACGCTCTCAAGAAGTCCGGCTACGATTCCAGGTTCCGCACCGGCCACTACGACGGCAAGGGTCGCATGGCCGAATGGGTGTTGTTCCAGAACGAAAAGAACAGCGACCGGATGGGAGCTGCGGTCTTCACGTCAGGCCCCTACATCGAAATGGTGATCTCGCCGCTCACGCCCATGACGCCCAGCGTCGAGGACGGGGTCGTCACGTGGCGAGTGCCGCTCGGCGCGGGAGCCGTTCCGCACGTCGCTCTCGATGACTGCGGATTCTATGTCCGTTGGCTCTTCGACAATCCGGAGCGGGCCAACGGCATGGACCTCGAAGTCGCCATCGAGCACATGACCTACACCGATATGGCTGCGGCTTTCGAGAAGGTGACCGGGCATCCGGCGCAGTACATCGACACCGATCTGGACACCTATTGGAACAGTCCGGATCTGAGGGGGATCGCTGACCACCCTGCCGGATACAACGCTGATCCCAACGACAAGAGCACCATGAGCTTCCGGGACAACTTCACGGGCTTCTGGAATATATGGAAGCACAGAATCATCACTAGGGACTACGCACTGCTCGACGAAATCCACCCCAACAGGATCAGGAGCGCGGAGGAGTGGTTCCGTCGCGAAGACCAGCTGGGAAGGGAACTCGGCAAGGGAAGCCTCTGGGAGAGGGTCCAGCCGGAGAACTGGACCATGGAATCCGCGGTCCTCAAGAGCAGCGCGGATTTCAGGACGGGCAAGCTGTAGACAGGCCACTGCATGCCTGCGATCAGTACGGCCAACACCGCGAGATGGTGCGCTCGGTCGTGGGCATGCACGGCCGCTCCAGCCCGAGGGAGGCTTCAAGATTCGTCAGAAGCATCGTGGCGGTTGTCGAGGACGTCGGGGGTGCGTGCTGGACCACACTCTGGTCCAGCGGGATGCGTCCCATGCTGATGTCGTGCATGGGTGATGTCTGATCGACGATGCCGAGAGCGATACCGAACCGTGGGCGGCCGGGCGGCTGCACACTCACCGCAACACCGTGCTGCAGCGCGTCGCTCGCGCCGAATCCCTGCTCGGCTACCGGCTCGCCGAGCGTCCGCTCGCCGTGTCTCTGGCCCTCGAACTCCTGCACCGCCTCGGGCGGTGGCCGCAGCGACGGGAGCGGCGAAGAATGTCCAGGCGTGCGCCCTTTTCCAGAGCGTGAGATCTCGAGCAGGGCGGGGACGCCCGTCTCCTGGCAGGCTGCGATGTAGGCGGTGGCGTCGGCTCGCCAGTCGCTGCCGTCCTTGCCGTCGAAGTCGCACGCCAACAGGCGGCAGGTGTCGTCGGCCAGCAGCGGATACAGCCCGATATGCAGCTCGCTGCGCCCTTGCAGGGCCGGATCGAGATGGCGGTAGATGGCCTCGTCGGTCAGCGGCCAGAAGACCCGGTCCTCATCGGCCTTGTGTCGAACGGGTTGTCCTCGGCCGGGCTCCAGCCGGTCCTGCCGGACTTGGCGCTGACCCACCGCTTGGCGTACACGTCCTCGCGGCCTGCGAACAGGACCCTGAACAGGACGATCTTCGCCTCGGCGCTGGAGGAGGCGTCCGCATAGGGCAGTCCGCCGGGCCTGGCTGGTGGCGGTGCCGGGACGGGCTCGGGAACAGGCGGCATGCCGACAGGTACGGTTTGGGTGTCTCGGCTCAGGAGGCTGCACAGCCGGGTGTTGTCGGCTCTCAGCCGGGCGATCTCCTCGCGCAGCTCTGCGTTCTCCTCCAGCACCACTTCGAGACGGATGCGCAACTCGTCGGAATCGAGGTATTCGGAGCATTGATTCATTTTCATCCTGAATTCGCAGGCCGGGCCGCTGGTGTGGGTGGAGAGTGGTGTGCTCGTGCTGCTCCGAGGGCTGATCGGTAGCAGGGGATCGTCTGCCACGGGGGGCTTCCCGGGTTCCTGGCCGGTTTGCCGGGGTGCCTCGTAGCCTCCGCGGCAGGAGGGAGGCACAGGGTGGACGTGCTGACATGGACGATCGAGCGGCGGATGCAGCTGGCCGAGCGGGCCGAAGTGCTGCGCAGGGAACTGGCGGAAACCGACGCCGAGCTGGCCCGGCTGGAAGCCGCCGAGGTGGTGTTCGGGCAGGGGGCCGAGGCGACGGACGGCGGACGGCAGTCGTCGCCGACCGTGGAGCCCGGGCCGGATCCGGAGCGGGTGGTGGCGACACCCGGGGCGGCCGGGATGCGGCTGATCCCGGACCGCGAAGAGGGCATGGGGACAGAGGCGCTCACGCCGGAGTACCGGCGGATCATGGAGATCGTGACGACTGCGCCAGGGCCCGTGAAGGCCAAGGACGTCGCGCTTGCGCTGGGCCGGGAGAACACCCCGGGCAAGGTCGAGCCGGTCCGCGGCCAGTTGCGCAAGCTGCCGGACCGGGGCTGGCTGACCCGGACGGGCTCCGGACGCTATCTGCCGCGCTGACCACCGGCGGCGGTTCGGCCGGTTCGGGCCGTAACACGAGGGCCCCCGGCGGGAGTTGGCGCCTGTGTGAAGAGGCAGCCGCCCGCCGAGGGCTCTCCCGGTGTTGTCTACCAGGTCCGGCTTCCCGTGTCGAAGCGGACCGTCGATCTCGTCGCCGGCCTGATACGCCGCAGGCGCAAGCAGCTGGGCACCCGCTGGCGCAAGGCCGCTCCCGGCACCCAGGCGATCGTCGTGCTCGCCGTCCTGCGCCACGACCAGCGCCTGGCCGACATGGCTGGCGGCAACAACGTATCGGCCGCCACCGTGCGCCGTTGGGTCCTGGAGGTGATCGGTCTGCTGTCCGCCCGGGCCCCGCGCCTGGACCGTGCTCTGAAGAAGATCGCCAGGCGGGGCGGGGTGGTGGTCCTGCTGGACGGCACCTTGGTCCGCACCCGGCGCCGCACCGGGACAGCCAACCGCAAGAACTACAGCGGGAAACATAAGGCCCACGGCCTGCTCTTCCTCGCCCTCACCGACGAAAGGGCAACCTGATCTGGATCTCCTCGGCTCGCCCAGGACGGGCCAGCGAGATCACCGCCGCCCGCCATGACAAGATCACCGCACATCTGCGCGAGGCTGGCCTCGGGGCCCTGACCGACCTCGGCTTCGTCGGCCTGGACGACCACCCCGACGACGATCCAAGGTCCGCATGAACACCCGTCACGCCACCATCCTGCTGCGGGCACTGCTCGTCCTGGCGAACTCCGAAGTCCAACGCTGACGGACGATCTCCCGCTGACGATCACGACGACGGCCAGCACGAGCACTCCGTCACGGACTCACACCAGTACCGCGACCTGCGACTTCAGGATGAAACGATCTCACTGGGATAGCAGCCTGCCCGCAGCCCTGGAGCGATCGAACCGAACCGGTGCACGTAGCGTCACACCCAGGGTGACCGCAGTGGACGCAGGCACAGAGATGCTGCTCAACTGACCGGGCAACGGGCTTCCTTGGTCGTGCTGGTGTCGTAACCACGTCACTACCAAGGGGCCCGTTCTTTCATGCCCGCGGCCGCACCCGCACCTCTGTCCAGATGATCACCGCGCCACGCACCTCGAACGATATCCGGTTAGCCACAACGCACCGAGATCTGTATGGGCTCGTCATGTGAGCGAGCAAGACCGTACGGACCTGGATCCCAGGGCGGTCAGTCGCTCTGGGCCCCCTCGGGCAGTTGACGCAGCTTCATGGTGCTCGCTGCGTCGGACTGGAAGGCCATGTCCAGCAGGTTGGCTGCGCTGACGAAACGGTTGGGGTCGTTGAGCAAGACTCCGATGACCGTGCGGCCCTCACGTGTAGCGGCGAAGACCAGGCAGGGGCCTGCCGGGGTGCTGGTGCCGGTCTTGATGCCGATGGCTCCGGGATAGGAGCCGAGAAGCTGGTTGGTGTTGATCCAGGTGTAGGTGCGGCCGTTGGTTGCGCTCTGTTCGGTGCTCTGCTTCTTGACGATGTCGGTGATGGTGGTGTTGGCCATGGCGTGCCGGGCGAGCTTGGTCAGGTCGCGCGGTGTGGTCTTGTCGTCCGGGGAGAGGCCGTCGAAGGTGGCGTATGTAGTCTTCGTCATGCCCAGCGAGGCGGCTTTGGCGTTCATCGCGGTAATGAACGACTTCGTGCGAGCGTCGATGGTGTCGCCGGTGCCGAACGTGTCAGCGAGCGCGAACGCGGCATCGCAGCCCGAGGGCAGCAGCATAGCGTGCAGCAGCTGGAGGACGGTCAGGGTGTCGCCGGTCTTCAGATCCGCCGTGCTGGCATCGTTGTCGGTGACATGGTCACGGTATTCCTGTTTGACGCTGACCTGGCGGTCGAGATCCAGGCCAGGGGTCTCTAACACCACGACAGCCGTCATGATCTTCGTTGTGCTGGCTTGGGGACGGGGGGTGTCCGCGGCTTTGGTCCACAGTGCTTTTCCGTTGGCGTCGTCGGCGACGAAGGCGCCCTGGGCGGTGATCTCCTGGGACAGGGCAGCTGATGTCTTCGCCTTCAGGGCGGAGGCGGACACGGCCGGCCTGGCCGCCGAAATCGCATTCGGACTTGCGCTGGCGGTGGGCAGGATGATCGCGGCTGCGGAGACTGCGGCTACCGCGGACGCAGCGAGGATGCCAGTCTTCTTGGTGACACGTCGGTGGCTCAACTTACTGACCTAACGTGGGGGCATGGCTCGTGAACGGCCAGCCAGGTGGCAGTGCTTGCGGTGAAGCCGCAAGCATCGTGTGGGTCTTGGGACGCCGAGACGGGGATCTGCCACTCCTACCGCACGATCCCCACAAGTCCCACCACTGATACGGATCTCCCCGGCGGAATATTCATACGAATCAACGTCAAGTGCTCGTTCACCGACGCGGCGAACTCCCTTTGATCCGCCCGCAGGTTGAGCTTGTTCCGCTTTGACGGACACCATCGGTGTGGTGGTCAGGCTGCGAGTGCGGCCTCGTAGTCGGCGGGGCTGCGGTAGTGGAGGCTGCTGTGGAGTCGGTGCAAGTTGTACCAGCTTTCGTTCCACTCAAAGATCGCGGTGTGGGCGGCGGACCTGCTCGGCCAGGGCTGGGTGCCGATCAGCTCGTTCTTCAAGGTGGCGAAGAACGACTCGGCTAGCGCGTTGTCCCAGCACTGGCCGGTGCGGCCAACGGATAGCCGGACACCCAGCTGGTCTGCGACCAGGGCGAGTTGACGGCTGGTGCATTGGCAGCCGCGGTCGGAGTGGAAGATCACGGAACCTGCGGGGCGGCGCTGGTGGCAGGCGGCTCGCAAGGCGTCGGCGACCAGTTCGGTGCGCAGGTGGTTGGCGGTGGCCCAGCCGACCACCCGTCGGGATGCGATGTCGATGACGGTGGCCGGTACTCCAGTCGCACTTCGTGATCTGACGGGCGACGGGCGAGGCGAGGGCGCCAGGGCATGGGCGAGGCCACCTGTTGATCATGGTGTTGTGACCAACGAGATCCTCAGGCGGCCTCTGTCGTCAGCATAGATCCCTCGCTGTTCCAGGAGAAGTTCGACGAGCTCTCCGCCGAGCTGGCTGCGCTGTTCGTCCGCCGCGAGCCTCGGGCACACGCCTGCGCGTACCTGCGCGGTCTTCTGGCCGACCTGCCACGCAAGAACTGCTGGACCATGGCCGAGCACGCCGGGAAGGCACGGGCGTTCGGGATGCAGCGCCTGCTCTACCAGGCCGCCTGGGACGAGGACGGCGCCCGCGACGCGGTGCGGGACTTCGCCGTACGCCACCTGGCCGCGCCCGGCGCGGTGCTGGTCTTCGACGAGACCGGCCAGGAGAAGAAGGGCACCACCACCGCCGGGGTCGGACGCCAGTACACCGGCACGACCGGGCAGGTCAGCAATGCCGTGGTCGCCGTGTACCGCACCTACGCCAGCTCGCTCGGCCACTGCCTGATCGACGGCGACCTGTACGTCCAGGGACACTGGGCCAAGGACCCCGGCCGGTGCGAACAGGCCGGACTGGGAAGGGACTTCGTCTTCCGCACCAAGACCGCGATCGCCCTGGAGCAGGCCAGGCGCACGCTCGCGGCCGGCGTCGAAGTCGACTGGGCGGCC
>NZ_JBEXXQ010000110.1:0-9860 GCF_040630525.1 Streptomyces sp. NPDC005799 | reverse complement strand
GCAAGCTCGGCGCTGGTCAGCCGGTCGTCGCGTTCTCCGCTGTCCGCCTCGGCCTGGCGGACCCAGCCGCGCAGGGCCTCCTTGTGGATGCCCAGATCCTTGACCACGGCCCGGGCGGAACCGGTGAGCCCCTGGCCGCCCTCCTCAGGCCGGGAAACGCGGGCTCCAACACCGCAGCCGACCACATCACCACCGCCCAACTGGCCCTGGCCCAACTGCCCAAGCACTACCGGCGAGGGCGGCAGACCCTCATCCGTACGGACTCCGCCGGCGGCACCCACGACTTCGTGTCCTGGCTCGCCCAGCGCGGGCGCTGGCTCTCGTACTCGGCCGGCATGACGGTCACCGAAGCGATCCACGAACACGTACTGAAGGTCCCCGCCTCAGCCTGGCCCCCGGCCGTCGAGACCGGCGGTGAGGTCCGTGACGGGGCCTGGGTCGCCGAGCTCACCGGCAAGCTCCTGGACGGCTGCCCAAGGGCATGCGACTGATCGTCCGCAAGGAACGGCCCTATCCTGGCGCCCAGTTGAGGATCACGGACGCGGACGGCATGCGGATCACGTGCTTCGCGACCAACACCCCCCACCGGCCGATCGCCGCCCTCAAGTTCCGTCACCGGCTGCGGGCCCGGGCCGAGGACCGGATCCGCGCCGCCCGGTCCACCGGCATGCGCAACCTGCCCCTCCACACCACAGCCCAGAACTAAGGTCTGGCTCGAGATCGTCCGGATCGCCCTCGACCTGCTGGCGTGGATGCCCATGCTCGCCCTCACCGGCAAGGCCCGACTCTGGGAACCCCACCGCCTGTTCTCCGCGGCCGCCCAACTCGTCACCACCGGCCGACGCAGGATTCTCCGCCTCGCCCGGCACTGGCCCTGGACCGGAGAGATCACCGCCACCCTCGAACGACTCCCGATCCTGCCCACCCCCGGCTGACCAGCAACCTGCCAACCGCCCCGACGACAACAGCACCCACCGGGCAGTGGAACCCGGCGCCCACCCGACGCGACAACCGGACCGCCGGCCTGCCCACCATCAGCTTCGGAAAGCGAAAGGGGCCACCGACTCCGTCGGCGAACCCTCGCGAAAGATCGAGGCTAACGGTACGCACTCCACCAATAATTATTGGTTTTCACGCCATTGGGTACGGTAATGATGTCGGCAAACCGATTATCGCAAGACCTAATGTCATACGTGTCGCCTTCCTGTACGGTGTAGCCAGTCCCGCTCCAACCATCGGAGCTATACACCAGATTGATATCACCACTTTCCTGGCGCGCACTCCTGTCGTAGATATTTATGCATTTATTGACGGGTGGGAGTTGGACCATCAGGTGATGAGTAGTGGCGGCGACTGCGGGGCTAACCCCGACCGTCCCAATGAATGCTACCGTGCTCAGCGTTCCCGCCGCAGCACTCAACCAACGAGCTGGCCACCGCATGCTCTTTTCCTCTCTGGTGATCTTTGCAAGCGTGGACAACCTTCCCTATCGGTCGAGTAGACGTCTAGAGTCATACGTCCTGCGACTTCAGTGAACCTCTTTCAATGGGGCGGAGGATTTGCTTGCCTGCCGGGGTTGGCGCTGGGGTGTCTATCGTGATGGCCAACGCCAGTGTGTTTGGGGTAGCGCACTCGACGGACTTGCGGTAATCGTGTCCGCAATCCCACAGCGAATAGGGGCAGATGCCTCTATTTGAGACTTTCCTCTTCGGACAGGCTCTTCTTTAGATTATCGCTTGGGAGAGGTGCAAAAGAGTGCAGGTATACATACGTGGGAAGCGTTGGGTGCTGGGTGCCGCACTCACCGCTGTCCTGGCGGGTCTTTCTGCAGGTGGGGCTGTGGCGGTCGGCGGACATACACAGTCAACGGTCAGGCATGACAGGCAGCCGAACGCGGCCAGCATGGTGAGTGAGCAGAGCCGTGCGGTGACCCAGGCTGCAGTGGCCAGCTTGCGTGAGAGTTTGGGCTTGTCGGATACCGAAGCGCGGCGGCGGTTCGCGGCCCAGCCTGCCCTGGATGCGCTGGGTGGCAGGCTGGTCGGGCAGTTGAAAGACAGGCAGGCAGGGGCGTGGATCGACCCCGCCGACGGTGGCTTGGTGGTCAATGTCCTGGACCCCGGGGGCGCCCGCACCGTCCAGGCCGCCGGGGCGCGCGCCCGGATCGTGCGGCACAGCTCTGCGCAACTGCAGCACATCGTCAGCAAACTGAGCGGAGCAGGAATGCCGGCGGGCAGCTCGTGGGGGATTGACCCCCGGGCTGACGCCGTCGTGGTCGAGGTGCCCGGCGGCCAGCCGCTCACTTCGCTCCGCAGATACGGTGATGCCGTGATCAGCAAGCGTTCCGCTGCCAGGACGAGGTCGCTGGCCGGTCCTGCCTCTGCGGCTGCAGCCGCAGCTGCGGGGACAACCGATCTGTACGGCGGTCTTGTCATCAACGCAGACTTTCCTGGTGGTCCGCGGTGCACCAGCGGGTTCGTAGCCCGGCCCGCTCACACGTATCCTGGAGCCTTCACTTACCTGCTCACGGCGGGCCACTGCGGCGAAGTCAACAGCAAGTGGTATCGGGGAAATTCTATAATCGGAGCCATCAGTCACCGCGTATGGGGGCCGGATGATTACGCCACCATTGCTCTGAGCAACCCTGACGTGTGGCGGCCGCAGCCATGGGTGTACACCACAAGTGCGCAACCGGTCCGGGGTGGATACACACCTGCCACCGTCGGAGTGACGGTGTGCATGCGCGGCGCCATTTCGGGATACAGCTGCGGACAGATCGACGAGTTCAATACAGGGTTTGTAGACGAAATCAGCGGCGTTCGTGTCAGTGGCCTGGTTCAAGCCGACCTGTGCAGCGCCCCCGGGGACAGTGGCGCTCCCGTCATTACCTCGTTCCGCAATGGGGTTCTCGGAGTCGGCATGATCAGCGGCTCGCCGCTAACCAGTGCTGGCCAGTGCCAGGGAGTGGCCATGTACGAGCCGCTGGCCACAGTACTCAAGAAGGCTGACCTGGACCTTGTCATGGCCGAATAACGCTTACCCTCGATTCGTCAGCGGGATTTGGTCGCTGACCGGCTCGGCAGTTCGCCCGTAATGTCCTCACGCCGTTCGAGGTGGGCCGTCGCGTGACGCTGCGGGTGCGCCGGGCTCCACGGGCCCGGAGTGCTGCCGGTCTTCTCCTTCCTGGTCCTTGTCGGGGCAGTGCCCGGGCCGTCAGGTGACAGTCGCGAGGGCGGTGAGCCGTTGCCAGCAGGTGGTGAACGCCTGGGCCCTGGGCCAATGCCCCGCAGTTAAGCGGAATCAGCGCTGGTCAAATCGGGCGATTCTTGGGCATGTTGGGTGTGGGTGTAGTCGCCGGGTCCGCTGCGTTCGATGACGCCTTGGTGGACCCAGCGACAGAGTTCGCTGACCAGACTGCGGTGTCGGGAGGGTGGGAAGTCCAAGGCGTGCAGGATTTCGCGGGCCTTCCATGATCGTCCAGGATGTGCCTGAAGGAGGGCGATCGTGCGTTCTCTCGCCGTGTGTCCGGCGCGTCCTGGGTGGGCTGGATCGGCCCACGCCTGGGGCAGGATGTAGGCGCCGGGAGCGGTCCGTTCCAGTACTCCGGACAGCGCCCACTGGCAGAGCTGACCTGCGATGACGCTGTGCTTGGGGAGGCCGAGGGAATGAGCGATCTCGCGGGCTGTCCAGGAGGGGGCGGGGAACGGTCTGCAGGAGCTGGATGAGCTGTTCTTTGCGCCGGGAGCGGGAGGCCGTGAGTTGTTCGTCCTGGGCGGGGGTGTAGGTGGGTGCGCTCGGGAAGGCGATGTGGCCGTCGTGGATATCGATGGCCAGACGGACGACGTTTGTGCTGGTCATTGCCCTGTCGTCGTCGGCTTTGCCCGCGTAACGGGACGTTGAGCACTTGACCTTGCGGATGCTGAGGCGGGTGCGTCGCGGGGGCATCTGAGCGGTGGGCACGGCACCGCCGATGGTGCCGGGAGCGGTGGGATTGATCTCGCAGCCGTCGATGCCGGAGGCGGTGGTCACCTGGTTGCGGGCGCTTTCCAGGGCGACGGTGAAGCTCATGCGGTCGGGGTCTGTACCGGGGCGCCCCAGTGCGGCGTCCGTCATCGCCCGGCGCAGGAGCTGGTAGACGATGAGACTGGACCACAGCTCCTGCTCAAGTCCGGCCGGATCACACGAACGCAGGACCCGGCCGTCCTGCAGCGTGTGGCGTAGGGCGTAGAAGGCGGACTCGACCTCCCAGCGCTCGTGGTAGAGGCGGACCAGTACGCCGGCAGGGTCGTTGACGGGATCGAGCAAGGTGGTGGCCAGTTGATAGGAGTCGCTCACCTTCTTGCCGTCGGCGCAGATCGCGGTCACCGTGGCGACGATGATGCGCACCGGGCGTCCGCTCAGGTGTGTCAGGTAGGAGCCGTCGGACAGAACGGTCTCGATCAGGGGGCGGCGACTCGATCGGAGGCGAACGAGGTATTGGGCGCCGGTATCGCTCACTGAGCTCAGGAAGGTATCGGCATCGAAGCCTCGGTCGGCCAGCAACAGCATCTTGGGGTTGAGATGGCCTAACAGGGCGGTAGCAGAGGCCAGTTCACCCACCGAGCAGGAACCGAAGACCGCTGCGAGCAGGCCACGGGTCCCGGTCTCGCACAGCGCGGTCAGCCGGAGCGCCGGGTAGCTGGCATCACCCTGCTGATTGCGTGACTTGCCCAACACCGTCCGCAGACGCGGACGGTCGGGGGCTTTGATCGAACTGCAGCCGTCGAAGGCCACCGTGCGCCAGCGCCGGTAACACACTCCGGGCGTTTCCGGCGGCGCCAGCGATCCGGACATCACCTCGAACAGCATCCTGAACGGGAGCGGCGCGGCGGCGCACCTCGCCCAGCGCGCGTTTCGACGGGCGGGTGCGCAGGTGAGGCGGAAGGCCCGCGACGAGCTTGTCCCAGACCCGTGCGTAGCCCAGGGCGGGGAAGCTCCAGGCTCCTCAACGGCGCCCGCTGGGACGCCGACGAGCTCCGCGACGACCTCCAGTACTACGTAGCCGAACGGCTCGGCGAACCCTACGGCATCCTCGTCCTCGACGACACCGGCTGTGCGCCACGAGGCGCTGAGGACTCGAGCGGGAGGGAGAACCCGCCGCTGGTCATCGCAGTGACTGGTTGAAGCTGGAGGCAGGCTGAGCCCCGGGTTGGGGGTGAAGCCGGAAGCGGCCGCGACAACCGTAGGAAGTCCCATCGTCCCAGCTCAGAGGGCATCCGCGTCTTCATGTCCAAGCCCTGGACCGGCCATTGCCGGCGGATCGAGGCTTAGACACCCCAATGATCACGAGCCTGTGCCTGCTCTGCTCTGCACCCCAACCCGTCATTCCCTGGACCAACCGCACGACTCCGGAACTTGATCAAGCCCTGTTCGAGGCCGGAAGAAAAAACACGGTAAGGCCATGGGGCATCTGACTCTGGTTTTGTGGATCCCGCTGCGGCATGATCTCTTAAGAGTCAAATTGAATGTGCAATTCAACTACAGTGAAGAATGGCGGGTGGGGTTCGTGATGAAGAAAGCAGTAACTGGTGCAGCAGCGGCTGTGCTGGCATGCTCACTTGCGGTGATCGTCGGCGCGAGTGACGCGTCGGCGGGAACCGCAGAGGGCCGACTTCTGGTTAAGGCTCCCGCTGGCGTGCAAAGCGTCGGTGCCGATGCCCGGTGGTGTTCGAAAGTGGTTCCCGGTAAGTTCGTATCGACCCGTGGCAAGGGCGACTTCAGGGGCCAGCTTTCCGTCTACAGCGACGACCGTTGTGGCAGTCCTAGTCGCGGTTGGGTGTTCGTTGGTCCGGACGCCGCCTCAACACCGAACTACCTTTTCACGTTCACATCGGCTGACATACGCCGGTGAATTGGGATTTCACTGAGCCTTTGCCAGTAACGGATTATGACGTTCTGTGATTGATTAAGACGTTGTCTCACGTGGTGAGTTTGGCGAGTTTCCTGTAGCAGGTCAGTGCTGCGGCGAGGCCAAGGAAGGCGAGGAAGTGGCTGCCTTTGTGTTCGTGCCTGGCGGTGAGGCGGCGGTAGCCAAGCAGCCAGGAGATGGACCTTTCGATCTTCCAGCGGTGCCGTCCGAGGCGTTCGGAGGACTCGATGCCCGGGCGGGCGATGCGGGGGATGATGCCGCGTTGGCGCAGCCAGGACAGCGTGCCGGCGGAGTGGTATGCCTTGTCGGCTCGGAGTTTTCCGGGACGGCGGCGATGCGGTCCGCGACGGGAGCGTACGGCTGGTATGCGCTTTACGAGGGGTTTGAGGGCCAGGCTGTCGTGGGTGTTGGCCCCGGAGACGCGGACCACCACGGGGATGCCCTGGGCCTCGACAGGACATGCAACTTGCTGCCGAATTTGCCGCGGTCCACCGGGTTCGGCCCGGTCAGCGCCCCCCTTCACCCGCACCGAGGTCGCGTCGACGATCACTGACGTCCAGTCCAACTCCCCACGCGCGCCGAGCTCGTCCAGCACCGCCCGGTGCAGCCGACGCTACAGCCCCCCTTCGTCCAGGCGGAGAAACGGCGGTGCGCGGTGGCCGGCGAGACACCGAACGTAGGCGGCAGATGCCGCCATGCGTACCCACTGCTCAGCACATACACCACGGCGGTGAACACGGCCCGCTTATCCAGCGGCGCCGTCCCGCCGCCCTGGCGGCGCGGCGTGAACGACGGCAGCAACGGCGCGGCCAGATCCCATAACCCGTCAGGAACCAGCCGCTGAGACAGATCATCACCCAGGAAGAGCAATCATGCCGCAGCTCACGACACCACCACGTGGCCAGGCCCGGCTCTGGGAGCCCCGCCGCCTGCGGCTGCGCCTGTTCAGCCCGGCCGGCCAGCTCGTCACCGCCGGACGCCGCCAGATCCTCCGCCTCGCCCGACACTGGCCCTGGACCCATGTCGTCACCGACGCCCTCGAACGGCTCGACCACCTGCCCAACCCAGTCTGACCAGTAGCTTTCCCGTCCCCGTGAGCAGCACCATCGTCCCGGAGCAGTGGAACCCGGCGCCCACCCGACACGTCAGTCGGGCTACCGGCCTGCCCACCAGCAGCCACGGAACACGAAACGGTCTGCCGACTCCGTCGGCAGACCGTGCAAGAAAGATCGAGGATAAGGCCATTTGCCTCTATCAATGCAACGCCCACAACTGCTAAATATTGACTAGGGATACCTTTCAGGTGTTCCCTGGCGTCAAATATTCAGTCAGGCGTAGAACGGTTGTCAATTATGAAAAATTTTTTGTCTGTAAATGCTCTAGCGGCGGCTTTCATTGTTGGCGGCGTAATTCTTTCGACGAGTGGGACTGCGGTCGCCGAAGGCGGGCTGCCGAGCAAGGCACGCGTGGTAGGAGAGGTGCAGCAAACTTCTCATTATATAAACGGTCGCCCTTTTCCCGCTGAGAATTTGATAGCCGACGCTCGGGCGGGTGCAGAGGAGCTGGCGCAAAAACAATGTGCGTCCGGCCAGATCAGGTACAAGCATGTTGAGATCGTCAAGCAGAACTATCAAAACGACAAGGCTAAGCAAACGCAGATCGTGGAGGTCGAGATTTCCACTAGGTGTTGGTGACCAGGTGTAACGACCTGGGTCCCGCAAAGGACCATCGCGCCGGTCTACGGCGTTTCCACGGTTGGCGGTCCGAATTTCCCGAGAGGGGTTTGGGCCGCTTCTTTTCGTGCCGTGGTGATGGGCCAGAACCCTAGCCTCCGCGGCTGGGTGCTCGCCGCGAACATCGCCGCCGATCTCGACGCGTGGCTGCGGCTGTCGGCCCTGCACGACATCGACGACCTGACCGACGCCGAGCCGGACACCATGCGCTTCCGCCTCGCCGACCACGCCCGCCGCCGCCGGCTGCGGATCGAGGCGACCTGGCCCTGGGCCCAGGCGTTCACCACCTGCTGGCAACGGCTGAACACCCTCCCAGTCCTGACCTGACGACCGGCCCACCAGACCCTTCAGACAAGGAAGGAGGACACCCGCACCACCTCCGGGAGCCGTGGAACCCCGGCGCAGCCGCAGCGACACGCGAAGCCCCCGCCCGCGATCACGCGGGACAAACGGAGTGAACCAGCAACACCGTCATGCGCTCACGACCACTGACGAATCGAGGCTAACCCTGCAACAGGATCTGACTCGAGGTCCAGCAGGCCCGGCACCGCAGCCCGCGCTATCGCGTGCCGAGATCCCCCCGCATCCGGACCCATCCAGGTGGGCGACGTCTCCGAATCACCGGTGAGGGCGCCAGTATGCGGTGCCCTCACCCGTCGCCCGGCTTGGGCAGGGACCCCCCGGCCGGGCGACGAGGGGCGTGCCAAGCACGTGCCACCCGCCTAACAGCAGGTCAGCAGCCCTGTAACCGCATCCCTCATGTGGCTAGTGGGTCACTGGCGCCCTGTCCAAAATCGGGGGCATTTCCCCGAGGTCGGGTAGTTAGCGTTTTCGCAGGTCACGCAAGTGGGTTCATCACCTGTCAGGGCACGTCCAACACGGCTCCGGAGGGCCAGTGAAATGAACACTCCACGTATACGCAGGACCGGATACCGGAAACCGGCCATAGCCCTGGCCGCTTCGTCGTCCGTGCTCTTATTCACCGCGTGCGCCGCCGGCGGAGGCGACACCAGGACGAGCTCAGCATCCTTGTATCGTGAAAACATTACAGTGGGACTTCTCCTGCCCGACCGGGACACTGCACGCTTCGAAAAATTCGACTATCCAACTGTTAAGAGGGAAGTCGCCGCCCTCACACATGGGAAGGGCAAGGTTGACTACGCCAACGCCGAAGCAAGTGTGTCCAGACAGAGTCAGCAGTTCCGGCGCATGGTTTCAGAGAAAGTGGACGTCATCCTCGTTGATGCCCTGGACGCCGAACACATCGCGCCGGACGTGCAAGAAGCGCAAGACGCGGGCATACCTGTCATCGCATACGACCGTCTTGCGCAGGGCCCGATCGACGCGTTCGTCTCGCACGACAACGAACTCGTCGGCGAGGAACAGGGACGCGCAATCGACGAGGCACTGGGCGATCGCGCGTCGGGGAGCAACGTGGTCATGCTGAACGGAGACCCCGCTGATCCGAACTCGGCTCAGTTCAAGAAAGGTGCACTCGGCGAACTCACCGACAAAGTCCACATCGTCCAGCAGTACAACGTCACAAAGTGGTCGCCCGTGGTCGCCGAAAGAGACATGAACGATGCGATTCGGTCCATCGGGCTCAGGAACATCGCCGCTGTCTATGCGGCCAACGACGGCTTGGCCGACGCTGCCATCGATGCGCTGAAGAAGGCGGGAGCCACCGCCATACCGCCGGTGACCGGACAGGACGCGAACTTGGACGCAGTGCAGCGCATCGTCGCAGGACAGCAGTACATGTCCGTGTACAAACCCTTCGTCGATGAGGCCACCGACGCAGCAGAGTTGGCGGTAGACAAGGTACGGGGCCGCAGCATCGAGTTCGACGGGCTGACGCCGGACAGAGTCGACAGTCCGACGCAAAAGGGCATCCCCACGAGGCTCGTACCAGTGATCGCCCTCACGCAGAAGACCATCAGGCAGACAGTGATCGCCGACGGCGTCTACACCATCAGGCAGATCTGCACCGCGCCCTACGGGGCGAGATGTGCGGCCATTGGGCTGGAATAGAGGACAGCCGTGGGTGTCGCCGCCACGGGCTGGCGTCTACAGGGCCTTCGACGGCAGCGGGAGCGCCGTCGCATGGAGCGGTAGGACCGTCTAGATCCAATGCCGCTGACTTTGGGGTGAGTTGCTTGTAGCTTGTGGCTGGGAGGGTGCTGGTGCCACGGGCTGGGCAGGTGAAGCCGCCGGTTGAGGAG
>NZ_JBEXXQ010000109.1:0-10310 GCF_040630525.1 Streptomyces sp. NPDC005799 | reverse complement strand
GTGGAACCGTAGGAAGTCCCATCATCCCAGCTCAGAGGGCATCCGCGTCTTCATGTCCAAGCCCTGGACCGGCCATTGCTCGGTGGATCGAGGCTGAAGTCACCGGTATTGAGGGGCCCAAGACATGTGACATTTGACTCTTCGAACCCGGGGTCGCACCGCGTAAAGTCGCCGTGTTCCCTCTCACCCCTGTGCGACCATTTGCTGGCTCCGCATTTTCCTTCTGAGGAAGCAAAAGGTAAGGCTGATCGTGAATAAGCGTAGCGCGCGTCGTCTCACCCTGCCTGACCGGAGCCGCGATGGTAAAGCGCCCAAAGTCGTGGACTTCAACGATACGAATGCGACACATTCAAACGGCACCCCGTTCTACGCGCTGAATTGGTGAACTGGGGCTGAGTGGGGTCGGGGGCTGGCGCGGTGACTGACGTTCCGTTTCCAGTCCCCGCTGCTTCAGACTTGCCGTGGAATGGACAGCCCCTGGCCCAGCGCCCCGAAGTGACGATCGCCCACTCCGAGCAGATACTCGCACTGGCCGAAGCCCGCCGACTCGCCGGAGGGCGCCGCCACCGGGCACACCGACCTCAACATGGTGCCCCAGTTCAGCGGCTGGCTGCGGCGCAGCGCGGATCATCTGGAACGGGCATGGAGATCGACCGGCAAAGCGGCCTGCCGGACGGACATCCGGTCGTCCTGGTCAGCCTCTCCCGTGTGCTGCGCTGCCCGCCCCACCGTCGTCGCCCTCGCAGGGCGGTGCACTTGACCGCCGAGCGCCCGCAGCCGGTCCTCGCTGACCACCTACATCACTCCGCACGTCGCGAACCGGCTTGGCTGGTAACGAGAGTGCTTCGGCCTGCCGGTCATTCGGCTGGCGCTCCCCTCCGAGCGGGGCGGTGAGCGCATCGTGCGGGGCGATCGCCCATGTTCGGTCCAGGGAGGCAACTTGCACTTTCATCTCACTTAAATCTCCAGTCCATATGACCACTCACATCACACGCGCGTCGTGCGTTGCGGACGTCCATGACCAGGACTGTCTCTTACTTGCGACCGATCGCGTAACGGAAGGACCCCCCACAAGTGACCAGCAGATACTGGACCCTCAGGGCGGCAGCGACTGGTGTCGCCCTTGCCGTGGCAGCCGCGTTGCCGGGCTTCGCGATAGCACAGGCGGACGAGGGTGCGCCGACAGCGTCCGTTGACCGCCACCACCCCACGTACCACGCCGAGCACGCGCCTGACCATGACCTTGGAGGCCCGCTGAGCAAGACGCAGGAGGCTCAGCGTGAGGAGGGCCTGAAGCAGGTCATATCCGGCGACGCCACGGTCGAGAGGCGTGACGGCTCGCAGGTCGTGAAGCTGAAGAGCAAGAAGGGCACGAGCAAGTACGTCGAACTCGGCCGTGAGAAGACCGACAAGATCTTCACGATCCTCGTGGAGTTCGGCGACCAGACCGACAGCCGCTACGGCGGCACCCCCGGCCCGCTGCACAACCAGTTAGCCAAGCCGGACCGGACGAAGAACAACTCCACGGCATGGCGGGCGGACTACAACCGGCGGCACTACCAGAACCTCTACTTCGGCACCGGCAAGAAGACCGAGTCGCTGAAGAAGTACTACGAGAAGCAGTCCTCGGGCCGCTACTCGATCCAGGGCGAGGTGAGCGACTGGGTCAAGGTCCCCTACAACGAGGCCCGTTACGGCAACAATGCCTGCGGTCAGACCATCTGCGACAGCGTGTGGAACGTGGTCAGCGACGGCCTGAACGCATGGGTCGCCCAGCAGAAGGCGGCCGGGAAGACTGACGCCCAGATCAAGGCGCACGTCGCCCAGTACGACCGGTCGGACCGCTACGACTACGACAACGACGGCAACTTCAACGAGCCCGACGGCTACATCGACCACTTCCAGATAGTGCACGCCGGTGAGGGCGAGGATGCAGGCGGTGGCGCGCAAGGCACGGACGCCATCTGGTCGCACCGCTGGTACGCGTTCGGCACCGACTCCGGTACCACCGGCCCGGCGGACAACAAGCAGGGTGGCGCGCAGATCGGGGACACCGGCATCTGGGTCGGCGACTACACCATGCAGCCGGAGAACGGTGGCCTCGGTGTCTTCGCCCACGAGTACGGCCACGACCTCGGCCTCCCGGACCAATACGACACCACCGCGAAGGACGAGAACTCCACCGGCTTCTGGACCCTGATGTCGAGCGGCGCGTGGCTTGGCCGGAGCAAGACCGAGATCGGCGATCTGCCCGGCGACATGACCGCCTGGGACAAGCTGCAGCTCGGCTGGCTCAACTACGACACGGCGAAGGCCGCGACACAGTCGAAGCACAAGCTGGGGGTCGCGGAGTACAACACCAAGAACAAGCAGGCCCTGGTGGTCGAGCTGCCCAAGAAGAAGGTCACGACCGAGATCGCGGAGCCCCCGCAGGGCTCGACCCAGTGGTGGAGCGGTAGCGGTAACAACCTGTCGCAGACGCTGACCCGTTCCGTGGACCTCACGGGCAAATCCTCCGCGAAGCTGACACTCGACGGCTGGTGGGACATCGAGAAGGGCTACGACTACCTCTACACCGAGGTATCGACCGACGGCGGCGCCAACTGGACGGCGGTCGACGGTACGGCGAGCGGCGAGGCCATCAGCCGTGACGGCACCGGCAAGCCGGCGCTCGACGGAACGACCGACGGGTTCAAGAAGCTCGTCTACCCGCTCGACGCTTACGCGGGCAAGAAGATCGACCTGCGCTTCCGCTACGCCACCGACGCCGCTACGGAGCAGAAGGGGTTCCTGGCCGACATGGTCAGCGTCACCGCCGACGGCTCGGCCCTCTTCACGGACGATGCCGAGTCCGCCGACGCGGCATGGACGGCCAAGGGTTTCTCCCGGATCGGTGGCTCCGTCACCAAGGAGTATGCGCAGTACTACATCGCCGAGAACCGCCAGTACGTGTCGTACGACAAAGGGCTCAAGGGCGCGATCTACTCCCCGCGTAGGAACTGGATGGAGCGTTTCCCGTACCAGAACGGCCTGCTGGTCTGGAAGTGGGACACCTCGCAGCAGGACAACAACACCAGCCAGCATCCCGGTGTCGGCCGCCTGCTGCCTGTAGACGCCCACCCCGAGGCACTGAGGTGGGCGAATGGCGACTTGATGGAAAACGCCATCCAGACCTACGACTCGCCGTTCAGCCTGGGCCGCACCGATGCCTTCACGCTGTTGGACAAGTACGGTGACGTCAGGATCGAGTCGAGGAAGGGTGTCCCGGTCTTCGACGACCACACCCACACGTACTACGACGAGACGAACCCCACCGGTGGCGTCAAGATCACTGACACCAACACTCAGATCAAAATCGTCAAAGAGGCCAGGGACGGCTCGCTGATCTCGGTCCAGGTGGGCCCCGCGGTGAAGTAGGAACTCCGACAGGAGAAGGCACAATCGGCCGCAACCTCGCAAGAGGTTGCGGCCGACGCTCGTTCCTACGGGACGCGCTCCCGTTCTCGCGCACCAAGCCACCCCACAACGATCACCGTGATGAGCTGTCCGGGCACCCCAACGACTCGTCACATCAGGACCGTTGACCTGCCCCAATCACGATGGAACTTCCCTCGTGTCGCTGAGGAACCTGCCAGAGGAACGGTAGCCGTCAAGGTCGACCTGAGCGAGACCAAGTGCCCCGAGGCCACGCAGCACGTCAAGGACGCCATCGCCGCGGGCGCGCCGGCGTTCGTTTCGGAGTTCGCCCTGCCGATCCCGTCCAGGGATATCTGCCACGTGCTCGGCGTCCCCTACCAGCACCACGACTTCTTCCACCACGCCATCAGGGCGGTGACCGAGAGGGCCGGTCAAGGGCAGGTGGAATCATGGACGATGCATCGGCAGGCACGGTCTTCCAGACAGGTCACGGGCGTAGAGCACTCCATGATCACGGGAACCTTCCCTGCATCGTTCCCCGGTCACAGCAACGCTGCAGCCTCGCCTGCCACCCAGGTCTGCCAGACACGACGGGTGTTCGGCAGGTCAGTCCTCCTGTTCCCTTCGGGTGCGCCTTGCCGGCGTGAAAACATGATCGCGGCGCCCGTTCGCCGACTCCGGTAGCTCGTTGGGACTCCAAGCCCACAGGTCAGTCTGGTGCAGGGGCCGCCGCGGGGCCTTGCCTTGTAGCCGTAGAGCACGCCGGTCAGATTTCGTTTCCCCGCTGCCCCTTTGGGGCGGGCGCCGCCTGTACGAACGGAACGAGGGAAAGGGGCACCCGCCCGTGGCGGAGAGGGATGCCGAGGAGAGCGAGCAGGGTCCGGAGCTGGTGGAGCGGGTCGCGGCGATCGACATCGCCAAGGCGTCCGGAATGGTGTGCACCCGGGTGCCGCACGAGGACAAGCCCGGCCGGCGGATGCAGCGGGTGTGGCACGTGGCCGCGACCAGCGGCACCATCCTGGACCTCGCGGACCACCTGATATGCCAGGGCGTCACCCGGGTGGTGATGGAGGCGACCTCGACCTACTGGAAACCGTTCTTCTTTCTCCTGGAGGCGCGGGGGCTTGGATGCTGGCTGGTCAACGCACGGGACGTGAAGAACGTCCCCAGCCGCCCCAAGACCGACAAGCTCGATTCGGTGTGGCCGGCCAAGCTCGCCGAACGCGGCATGCTCAGGGCCTCGTTCGTGCCTCCGAAGCCGGTGCGCGAACTGCGGGACCTGACCCGCTCCCGCGCGGTCCTCACCCACGAGTACACCCGGCACAAGCAGCGCGCAGAGAAGCTCCTGGAGGACGCGCAGATCAAACTGTCCTCAGTGATCTCCGACATCTTCGGCGTCTCCGGCCGCGCGATGCTCGAAGCGCTGATCGCGGGCGAACGCAGCCCCAGAGCACTGGCCGACCTGGCACACGGCACCATCAAGGCCAGCCCCCAAGCCCTTCAAGAGGCACTGGCGGGCGGTTTCGAGGAACACCACGCGTTCATGCTGCGGATGCTGCTGGACACCGTCGACTACCTCACCCTGCAGATCAACAAACTCACCGCCCGCATCACCACCCGCCTCACCGAACTGTCCACAACCCCCGACGCCCCAGACGACGACCAGCCCGGACAGGGCATGCTCATGCCGCTGACCGACGTCGAGCGCCTGGACGAAATCCCCAGCGTCGGACCCGCCACCGCCCAGGTCATCCTCGCCGAGATCGGCACCGACATGAGCGTGTTCCCCACCGCTGACCACCTCGCCTCCTGGGCCCGACTGTCCCCACGCACCTTCCAGTCCGGCCCGAAGAACACCTCAGAACCCGCCGGCAAAGGCAACCCCTGGCTGCGCGGAGCCCTCGGCGAAGCAGCCGTCTCCGCCGCCCGCACCGACACCTTCCTCGGCGCCCGCTACCGCCGCATCGTCAAACGCCGAGGTCACCTCAAGGCCCTGGTCGCCGTCGCCCGCTCCATCCTGGTCATGGTCTGGCACCTCATGAACGACCCCACCGCCCGCTACCGCGACCTCGGCCCCGACTGGCACACCAAGAACCTCGATCCGGCCCGCAAGACCCGCGACCTCGTCCGCCAGCTCACGGCCCTCGGCCACGACGTCACCCTCACCCCGGCAGGCGCCTGACGACCCACCGCACCGCCCCTCAACCCCGCCGACACAGCCCCAGGGGCTACACCGCCATACCCGTCGAACCCTCGAGTTTTCCGGTCAGGGCGATCAAGGAGCCAGAGCACATACCCGGCGTGGCACCGGGCCCACGGACTGTCCGAATTAGCTGCCCGATCGAGCCTGGCCCGTAGATCAGCGCTGTCGACAGCCCGGGCAACCAGCACGTATTCGCGATCCTTGCAGCGATACGCCCGGTGGACGACGATCTCGACCAGGTCGGTGAGCTTCGCCTTGAGCGCCTCCTCCTGGCGAGCACGGGCCACCTCCCGGATCAGGCTCTGCTTCGTACCCCACGCCTTCGCATGCTGCGTCCACTCCAGCCGGTACCTCGCCTCCCACTCCAGGAAGAACAACACATAAGGCAGCCCCGGCCACCGTCGCCAGATCCCCGTCCACAGGACCACCCCACACCCCATCAGGCAGCGAACGCCGCTGGGCTTGCTGATGCCTCCGGCGCGCCTGCAGAAAGGCCGGCTCATGGTACTGCTCGTCCGCTCCCAGGGGCCGTGACGGCGGCCGTCAGAGGGCTCTGATCCACTTCTTGTGGGGTGTGATGTGAGGTCTCACGAGATCATTGACGTGATGTGCTCAGCACTTCGTTGACGCTTCTGCGCCGCTGGATCGTGGTGCGTATGCCTTGAAGCGGGTGACCGGCTGGTTGCTGTCGCGGGGGTGCAGGCAGAGCTCTTCTCCGTGGAGCAGGACGCGGAAGTGGGTGTCCTCGACGAAGATCTCGACGGTTTTGCCAGCGTGGGTTCGCCCGATGCGTAGGCGCTGGCGGGTGACCATGACGACTCCGTCGGTGGGGACTCGGCGGGTCACGCTGATCACGCCGGCGGTCGGGGCGGGTAGGGGGTCGGTGGCGACTCGGGCGCCGCGTATCCGAGTGCGTTGGTCGGGTGTGATCGGAGAGGGCAGCGTCTTGGCGAGTACGCCGTCGGCGACGACGTGGAGGAGGTGTCCGTCCAGGCGCAGGGTGACCTGGTGCCCGGCCAGTGGCGTCCCGACGTTGACGGGGTGCCCGCTCACTCGGCAGAAGCCAGCGCCGTCGACAGCGCGGATCACCTCGATGACCGCGCCGACGGGGAGGCGTGTGTTGCGGGCCGCGATGGCGACGGTTGGTGGCGGTCCCGCCGGATTGGCACCGCGCATCCGTAGTTCGTCCAGGTTCTCCGCGTTCAAGTTGGACGCGACGGTGCGGACATGCTGTCCGCCGATGAGGATATGGACGCTGTGCTCGTCGGCCCAGACGTGCGCGAGTTGGCCGGCCAGGGCAGTCCCCAGCCCGATGCGTTGGACTCGCGGCAGCAGGCTCAGCAGCCCACTTGCGGCGATCACGGTGTCGAACTCCACTGCCCTGTCGCTGGATGGGGCGATCACGTTCGCCGGGGTGAATATGGGGCGGGTGCTCGGGACCGGCTCGGCCGGAGTGGCCGCGGCCACTTGCGGGACCGCGGGTGAGCTGAGCGAAGGGCCGGAGGCCGTGGTCCGAGACGGCTTGGGCCGGAACAGGCTTGAGGGGGTCGCCATGGCCAGGGCCTGGTGAGGGCGCTTGTAGTTGTAGGCATGAACCCAGGCGTCGATGGCGGCCTGGGCGGCCAGCAGATCAGCGAACGGCCCGCTGTCGTCAAGGAGTTCGCGGCGCAGGGTGCGATGAAAGCGTTCGATCTTGCCGGTCGTGGTGGGCGAGCGCGGCTTGGTCAGTCGGCCGGTGATGCCGTTCTCGCGGCAAACGCGTTCGAAGAGCACCTCGGCGGGGCGCGGCTTGGTGAAGCGCCCGGTGAACTGCTTGCCGTTGTCGGTCAGCACTTCGGAGGGGATCCCGTGGGTGCGCATAGCGGCAGTGAACGCCTCGCAGACCGCGCGTCCGGAGGGGACGGCGAGCACCGCTGATACGACCAGGAACCGGGAGTGGTCATCGATGCCGGTCAGCATCTTGCACTCGCGGCCGTCGGCGAGGTAGATCCCGCCGACCAGGTCCAGTTGCCACAGGTGCATCGGCGCCGCACGCTGCCATCGCTTGTACTTGCGGGTGTGCCGCTGTTCCTGCGGGACGATCAGACTGTTGCGGGTGAGCACGCGGTGGACGGTGGCCTTGGACGGCACCGGCGTCACGCCCCGGACCTCGATTTCATAGGAGATCCGCCGAGCACCCCAGCGCGGGTGAGCCCGGCGCAACTCGCAGACCAGGGCCTCGACTTCGGCCGCAAGCCGATGCGGACTGCTATGCGGGCGCCGGGACACGTCGTCGAGCCCGCCACGGCCACCTGCCTCATACCTGCGACGCCAGCCGTGCACCGCCTGACGGGAAACCCCGTACCGGACCGCGACCTCCGTGATCGGCGAACCGGCCAGCACCTCCCGCACCGCCTGGAACCTTTGCTCGGCCAACCACACCCGGTCTATCTCCACCCGTGCCTCCACCTCAAGATCAGTGGAGGGGAGCTGATCACTAACCGGCGAAGACCGTCAAGCATGTCCCGAGTACACGACGTAAACGATCTCGTGAGACCTCACATCACATGGGGCGATGACGTAGCGTCACGAGCTGCTGGAAGAATGCCTGTTCGTGTGATTGCAGCGTGCTCTCGGTGGCCTTCCCCCATCTGGCGTCGGTGATGGTGGAACGGGTCCTGGTCGACGACAGCGGGGTGGCGCTCACGGCGCGTACGGCGACCCGGGAGGCTGCCTGCCCCAGGTGCGGCACGCGGTCCGGCCGTGTCCATGGCGGGTATCGGCGACGGCTGGCCGACCTGGCGGTGGCTGGGCGGAAGGTCGTGATCGACCTGGCGGTGCGGCGGTTTGTGTGCCAGGCGGCGCCGTGCGAACGCCGTACGTTCGTCGAGCAGATAGACGGGCTGACCGAGCGGTTCGCGCGCCGCACTCCCGCACTCCGTCGGACGTTGGAGCGGATAGCAATGGCGCTCGCGGGACGTCCGGCGGCTCGGCTGGCCGCGCACCTGTCGGTCCCCGTCAGCGCGAACTCGCTGATCAGGATGGTGCGCAGGCTCCCGGCCAAACAGTCCTCAGTCGCCCCGCGAGTGATGGGAGTGCATGATTTCGCGTTCAAGAAGGGCCACGTGTACGGCACGATCATCGTGGACATGGAGACCGGCGAGCGTGTGGACGTATTGCCCGACCGCACCTCGGGGACGCTCACCGCCTGGCTGCGCGCCCACCCCGGGGCCGAGATCGTGTGCAGAGACCGGGCCAGCGCCTACGCCGAAGCCGTCCGCACCGTCTGCCCCGACGCCACGCAGGTCGCGGACAGGTACCACCTCTGGAAGAACCTGTGCGAAGCCGTCGAGAAGTGCGTCGCCCAGCACCGTACGTGCCTCGCCGAGGACACGAGCACCGACAGCCCCGCCGCCGTGAAGGCCTGGCCCTGCACGACATCGACGACCTGACCGACGCCGAGCCGGACACCATGCGCTTCCGCCTCCACCACCTGCCCGCCCGCCTCGCCGACCACGCCCGCCGCCGCCGGCTGCGGATCGAGGCGACCTGGCCCTGGGCCCAGGCGTTCACCACCTGCTGGCAACGGCTGAACACCCTCCCAGTCCTGACCTGACAACCGGCCCACCACACCCTTCAGACAAGGAAGGAGGACACCCGCACCACCCCCGGGAGCCGTGGAACCCCGGCGCAGCCGCAGCGACACGCGAAGCCCCCGCCCGCGATCACGCGGGACAAACGGAGTGAACCAGCAACACCGTCATGCGCTCACGACCACTGACGAATCGAGGTTAATACTCCGGGGTGCTCAGCTGAGCGTCACGTAAATGTACTCATGGTCGTTACTGGGTACCCTAGTGTCGACCCTTGACAGCTCATTGCCTGTACAATCCGATGAGCTGTAGCTCAGGATTAGCACACGAACGCCGAGCGTCCCGGTGAAAGCTGCGTCGAAGAGGTCTGAACGTGCAGGTTCGAAGCACACGTACGTAACTATGTTATCGTGGTTGGCGAAACGTACTGAAATGGACTTGGCTGGTTTTTGAGGCGGGATAGTGGCAGCCAGGTGCCAGGTGCCGACTGCCGCGTTCGCGGGGGTGGCGACACCGAGGATCCCTGCGGCGACTGTTAACGCGGCACCGATGATGATGCTCTTTGTTGGTTTCAGTCGGTAGGTGAACATATTGAGCGTACCCTTTCCCTTCGGACGTTCATACCGTTCGGCAGGGGACTTTCGTGGTGCTGCTGAGACGGTGGGTCGCCGAGTGGAGCGATCAAGCTCCGGAATAACGCCCCTCGCGAGATTCAGACCTCCCTAAAATCCTTGCGGCTTATGATCACCGCCTCACTTTCGGAAAGCGCCGACAGAGCGAAAGCGCAGCATGTCGGTGCTGTTATTCTAAACCCACAAGAAATGCTTATCCAGTGGGAGTGCAGGCTCGCGTAGCCAGCAGGGGCGCCGCTGCGTCAGCATGTCCGCTCCACCGGGCCCGAGGTAGAGACATCTGTCCCGCGAGATTAGCCTCAATACCGGTAACTTAGGTAGATTTTGTCCGCTTGACTCGTTTGGGTTTGGTGGCATTGACGATAGTGATGGCTTGGGCAGGTGGGTGATCTGCAGCCTGGTGGGCTGCACGTTTGAGTGGCCAGTTGGCGACTTTGCGCTTGATGACGCGGGGGTTGGCCCGGCGGCGTCGCGGTGGCAGGAGAC
>NZ_JBEXXQ010000108.1:0-10320 GCF_040630525.1 Streptomyces sp. NPDC005799 | reverse complement strand
GGCGATCCCCAACATGGCATCTGGCGAGGCAATTCGGGCCGCGACCTGCGGATTCCACCAGCTTGATCGGCTACACCACTCGGCGGGACGCCACCCAACGGGGCGCTCGTTTCCTGCTCCTGGTGGCCGGATGGTGTGGGCTTGGTACGTGCCGTCAGCCGGCGGCGTCGGGCGCGCAGCGCACTGGCGGTGAGAGCCGTGATGGCTGCTGTGGCCAGTTGTGCGGGCAGTTCGGTCACGAGTCCGTGGAGGATCTGGTGAACGGCCTGCTGGAGGAGATCGGGCATCGGTAGGGTCTCCCCAAACGTGCGTGCGAACACGGCGGTGCGCCCCTGGTGGTGGGGCTTGTGTCTGGCGGTGTTCCACACCCTGCATCGCGCTGGAAGGGCCGTTCCAGTTGTCCGGCCGATGGGCCGGACAGGGCCGGACAGCGCAGGAGACGATGGAGAAGCGGGTTGGGTGAGTTAGGGCGGCGTACCAGGCCGTGGGGTGATCTCAAGGGCCCCACTCCGCAGGCCGATGCCCTGGCGGGTCTGTTGCGCGGCTGGCTGGACACAGCGCGGCTGCGGCTGGACGACGTTGTGGAGCAGCTGACGCCGGAGCACTTCAGCAGTGGCCGTGTCCCTGGCCGTACCACCATCGGCGACCGGCTTGCCGGGGTGCGTTTGGATGATGAGTTCGTCCAGGCGATCGCCGATCTCTGCTCAGGAGAGGACGCCGCGCTCAGAGAGCGGATGCTCGCCGAAGCCCGCGCCCTCGTCCCACGCAAAGACCACAGGGCGCCGGCCAAGCCCTCCGGGACGAAGCCGGACCCGGCCGCGTTGGCGAACGAGCTGGTCGCCGTGCAGCGGCACTCGCTGACCCTGCAGGACAAGCTGATGCGGGCGTGGGAACGCGCCATGGAGCTGGACTGGGAGCGTGCCAGAAGCCATCAGATGGTCATCGTGCTGTTGGCTATGGTCGACAAACTGCAGCGCGACATCACCACGTTGACGGCCGAATGCGACAGGCTCAAGGAACGCGACCACCGTCCCGACCGAATCGGGGCGGTACATCAGGAACTGGCGCGCAGTGAACAACAGCGGCGCACGGCGGAAGCCGAACTTGACCGCGCCCGGGAGGAGCGCGCCAAGGCCGACCGGCTGGCCGAAGAGGCAGCCGAGCAGATCCGCGCGCTCAACGACGAACTCCAACGGCTGCGACAGACCACCGGACAACCGGACAACTCCCCACTCCCGACGGTTCCCAGCCGCTCGGAATCCGAAGACACTGCCTTCGCGGCAGCAGCAAACGACATCGATGACGCGCTGGCCAAAGCCTCCCGGCACCTGGACGACGGCGCCCGCCGTCTGGACCAGCTCGCCTGCGAGCTGCACCAGGACGATCCATCGGACAACTCACCGGCCGTAGCCCAGACCGTTGCAGCCGTGCAGCCAGATGCCGAACTCGACGCCGAGACCTTGACACAGCTGATCCTGACGCAAGTACGGGAGATGAAGGAGCACGGATCTCCGTTCGTCTCCTTCGCTCTCAACGCCTCGGCGGATGATTTCGTTGGAGTGATGGGAGTCCTGCTGCGCTCCGGCGACGGTGAGCTGGACCGGGACCTGGTCTACGAGCTACTCGACGTCGCAGGCACCCAGGCAACCCCCTCCCACCTCTGCGCTCTTCTAGCCGAGCTGCGCTCCCCAGGCGGCGCCGCCCACGCCTACGCCCTGCTGAATACGATCGCGGCGAACCGCGCACCCGGCGCACTGGTCGCCACCGTGACCGCACTGCGCGCGTGCCAGCAGGATGCGGACGCCTACCAACTCCTGACCGCAGTGGCCCGGTCCGCACCGGCCTGGTTCATCTCCCCCATCGTGCTGAAGCTCAGCCACACGGATGCGACATGGCTGCTCGAGGCACTGACCAATGAACGCAGTGAAACGGACATCGACACGGCCCGCACGATGCTCGAACAAGGAGACCATCAGCATTACGTGGAACTGCTCTCAGCTTCCCAAGATCGCAAGCGGACGATCGAGACGGCCCGGAGGCTGACACCGCTTGCCTTCGCCGACGCATGACCCCTGCCTGCCCCGCTCACACACGACAGCCGCAGATCTCCCATCCCCGGAGCGGTTGACCGGCGGTCGCAGTACGGCGGAGGGCCCGCGGTCGGTGCAGCGGGCCCTCCGAGGGTCGCAGAAGACCGCGGGGGACGGGCATCAACTGCGTGTTCTGTGCAACGCCGGCAGACCCTGCGAGGTCACGCTCACCAGCGTAGGCCCAACTCATCCGGCGCAAGTGGTTCAGTGGCGACGCACGGTGCCGTCGGCGAACCAGCGGACCAGGGACGTCGCGAGGTCGACGGCCATGCGAGCCTCGGGGAGGGTCTCTTCGCGTGTCGGCTGCTGGCCTCCGTGGCGGCTCGTCTGGCCGGTCCAGAGCAGGGACATCATCGCCTCGACGGTGTCTTCCCCCTCGGCACCGGACTTCCCGGCAAGGGCGACGTGCCACTGACCCGGATGCTGGCGCAGTTGGCGGAGCATCGTGCCCAGTGTGGCCTTGCTGTTGTTCGGCTCCAGAGTGGCGTGCGCGGCGCACTCGACGGCCTTGATCGCCTCGCTGTAGGCGCGGCCGGGATCCGGGCGCAGGGCGTACGCCGCGGTGTGGGCGTGCCGCAGGTGGGCACTGGCGGACCCGCGCTCTGGTTGGTCTGCAGTGCGGGCAGCCGTGTCGAGCAGGGCGGTCACGGTGGGATCGACGCGCTGGACCAGAGCACGGCCATTCGGGCTGAGGGTGTACGCGGAGCGGCCGTCGTCAAGCAACTCCTGCAGCGGATCTCGGTGCTTGAGGAAGGTGATGTTCGCGAGCCCGCCGGCCATGGCCTCCAGCATCCCCGGCTTCTGTCCTGCCGGGATGTGCATGTAGGCGCCGGCGCCCGGCAGCAGGTTGAGGATGGCGTCGACGACGTCGAGCAGCTGGTCGTCGGGTGTGTACCAGGCGAGGAACTCGGCATCGTCGACTTCGGCTTCGGGGCCGTGCTGCTCGTCTCGGAACAGATCGCAGCGCAGCAGGACACGGTTGGCCAGTCGGCTGGATTCCCGGGCCGCTCCTTCGATCCATGGGCGCAAGGCGGCGGCGAGGGCCGGGGGCACGTCGTGCCGCAGGACGTCACCAGGTGCCTGGCGGGTCGAAAGAGGGGTCCACATGTCGGTCACCTGGGCAACGGTAGGGGGCCCAGCGCCACGCACGCGAGCGAATAGGCGGCACGTTCAGCGTGCTTGACCGGTGGCGGGCCGACGAAGTCCACTGACATGCCCGGTGTTGGATGCCGGCATGCGCCAGCTGGCCGGTGCTGCGCGTTGCGGGGTGATCATGGTGGCGTTCCGGGCGTGGGCGTGTGTGGTGAGGTTGCCGGAGTTGGGGCGGCGGGAGTCTGCTCGGGGGGTAGTGGGGGTTGCTGGACGCGTTCCAGATGGGCCAAGCCCAGTACGGGATCCGTGAGTTCCAGCAGCAGTCGTTCCTCCTGGCGTCGTCGCATCGACTCCGTGCGGAAGCGGGAAATGCCGGAGAGCACAGCGGTGGTGAGACCGGCCACCGCGGGGAGCATGATCAGGACCGCGATCCACGGCGGGGCATCGCCGAGCGTTGCCAGGCCGGCAGCGGCGAGGCTGCCGAGGCTCCCGGAGATGGGAAGTGCGGTCATGATCAGGACTCCAGGAGACAAGGCGTGAGGGGCACGGCAAGGGGTGTTTTCACTCCTTGGTGCGCCGGGGCGGGGCAGGACAGTGGGCGTGCCGGATTTCTTCGCGGTCACTGTGCTGGAGCCGGGTGTTAGCGACGCAAGTCCGGCGATGAGCAGGCGCTTTATCCGCTGGCCGCGTGCTGCAGAATCTGTCCCCGCTTCGGGAGTTCTAGGCGGGAGCGTTGCCCACACGGGGCGCACCCAGGGGTACGGGCTCCTGCACCGCCTCGGCCCTGGCCACCCGACCTCCATCGGACATGGCCGGTGGAGGCGGCCCCATGGGCAAGCCCATCGCCCAGGCTGAGCAGATCCGAATCCGACCAGGCTGATGCTGTGCCGTTTCCGCAGTGTTCGACATGCTCGTGGGTCGTAGCCGTGCCGGTCAGGCAGAGGGACCCGGCAGCAGACACTGGCGTGTGATCGCAGCGCTGATCGCTCGCTCCGCGCGCTGCTTGCCCAGGCGATACAGCTTGCGCCGTACGCGCTCGCCGTAAGCTTCCGGGTTGGATGCCTTCGCGAGTGCTGCCGCTTCAGTCCATGTCGTGCCGGGCTCGGATGCCCACAACAGAGCGATCTTCCGCTCCGAGTCGTCCAGCTGTTCCAGCACGGCCAGCACGTGAGAATTCGTGAACTGCCCTAGCAGCACGACGTCCGCTGGGTCATCAGCCCTCTGATCCGGCTGCAGGTCCCGCAGAGTCGAACCGCTCTGCCCTACCGGGGTATCCAACAGCACGACGCGCTGATATCGCGCCTTCCGCTCCCATAGCGGCTGCCCGTGCTCATGGATCTTCCGTGCTTCAACTCGGAGGAGATCCACTGCCTCCTGCGGCGAGAGGCGGCCGTCCACCAGGAGCTCCGCCCAGGGTCCCGCCAGAGCGGTGGAAACCGGCTCCCGCCACTCATGAGGACGCCCCAGTCCCACCAAGCCCGTGAACTCGTCCACGACGGCTTCCCACCATTCGCAGCCCTCTGCCATCGCGTGCCGAGCTCGCAGGGCCACCCGAACCACCGCATGCCGCAGCCACTCCGGCGTCGAACGAACCACCAGGTCCTGCAGACGCAGGAGAGGCGGCATCAGGTCCGACGCACGTACCCAGCCGGCCATCGCGCCATGGACGGTCTTGACCGGGCTCCACAAGTTGTCCAGCTTGCCCTGCAGTGAGGGGACATCACGAAGAAAGCCGGTTTTGATGTCGCGGAGGCAGTCGTGCTGGACGGCCTTGGCCGCGGTGAAGAGGCTGTCCGAGGCCGTGGTCTTGGCGGCGAAGCCGAAGGGTTCGGTCAGGCTGGCCTTGACGGATGCCAGCGTGGACTGGGGCACTACGGGAAGCCCTCTGAGCACAGACTTCGGCATAGCCAGAGCCTCAAGTCGAGACCGAGTTGCTGCTCCAGCATCAGCCAGTGCCAGAAGCCCGGATCGCGCACGCGACAGGTTCTCGAGCCGCTGCTCAGCGACATCTACGGACATGACGGGCGGTCTCCTTCTCGTTTCACATTCAGGTTCTCCCTTTAGGCCCGGCAGGAGACCCTGAGTGCAAAGAACTTTCCGTCACATTGTGTGATCTGTATCACTTCCGCGTGGGTGTGTGACTCTCCGTTACCCAACCCGGCCGAATCGCCGGAATCCGGAACATGGTTCAGTGCCAACCATCTTCGTGTCGCTCTACGGCAGATGGGACTGGCCCGGCCGCCCGGCCGGGTAACGCTGCGCTGATGACAGCGCCAACTCGGCATCCCTAAAGGGCCCGTGGGCGTCGCTGACGCCGTGTAAGTTTGGGCTCGCTTCCCAGTGAAGGGCCTTCGGGGGACCGCGCTGTCGGGTCATCCGGCCGGGGGTCCGATGCATTCAGGCGTCGGTCCACGATCCCGAGGGGGACTCGAATGGGGAAGCACGCGAGGCCAAAGCCGGCGCACTGGAAGAGGGTGCCAAGAAGCATCCGACTCTGGATGGCTCCGACGGCGGCGACCGTGTTCTGGGTGGGTCAGATGGTCCGCACGTGGTGCTGGCACCAAAACTGACACCGCCCCTAGCTCAAATCCGCTGAGCTAGGGACGGCACCGGACACGGTGCGGGGCTCTGCCGTTGGAGCGGCCGGGCCCCGCCCGCTTTTAGTTGTCGACTTAATTGACAACTAAGTCTGTGACCCCACCCTAACGCACCCATAGATGCGTGAGGCAGGTTTTGCGATCGCAGGTGCGATCGCACTGGCACACCGCAGGAGATCGGGCGTCCTGGTCACCGCAGGGTGAACGGTCCCGCGGTAAGGGTGCCGTCCTCGCTCAGCCGGGCCTGGTCAGCGAGCTGCGCGAGTACCTGCTCGGGCAGCAGCCCGGTCCGGGCGCAGATCTCCCTCAGCCGACGGCTGACGTCTGCTGACAGCCATACCTGCGTGCGCAGTTCGTCGCGTGCGTCCCGTTGCTGCTGTTCCCACGCTGTACGCCGGGCGATCGCGCCCTCCCGCTGTGCCTCCCGCTCGCGTGCCCACGTACTGCCCTGGACGTCTTGTTCCGGCGTGTAGACCGGCCACCCTTCCTGCTTCATCAGTGCGGCCACGCGCCGCCACTCCGTATGCCGGGCCGCCCACACCTCAGCGAGCCGCTGCGGGTCCTCCTGCAGTCCCTTCAGCTCTGACACGGGCGCGGGCGCGCGCAGTTGGCTCTGCGTCTCCCGCTCCCGCCGTGCGGCCTCCGTAATCTTGTCCGCGACCTGCACCCGATCCAGTCCGGCGCCCTGGCGCCGGACCGTATCCCGCGCCACGTCCTGCGCAGCCCACATCACGACCTGCCCTCCTGGGCCGCCCACTCCAGACCAAGGGCAGCCAGCGCTGCCCGACGTTCCACGCCCAACCTGCCGACCCTTCGCCGGGCGTTATCGAGGAATGACCCCAGCCTGATCTCCTCACCGTTCACGACCTCAACGTGCATGCGTGACGGGCGGAGATGGCCCTCGCGGGCGTGGTACTGACGGGCGGCGGCGAGGTTGGTCTCCCACCGGTCGGCTTGTGACCGCACCACCGGACGGACCGGCACGCCCTCGTCCGGGTCGACACCGACGCTCTGCAGCAGCCACTGCTGCGCCGGCACCAACGTGCTCCAGCCGGCGCGCTGCGCGGCGATCCACGCTCCGAGGTCCTTGCCCTGGACGACGACCTCACCCGTCCCGGCCGGGAGCGTTCCGCCGGCCTTCGTGTGCGCCAGGAGTATGCGTAATGAGCTTCCGTTGACAGTGATCGGGAATCTTGTGGATGACCCGGAGTTGCGTTTCACGGCCGCGGGTGTGCCCGTGGCGCGGTTCACGGTGGCGTCGACTCCGCGGACATTCGACCGGGATACGAATGCCTGGCGGGACGGGGAGCCGACATTCATGGACTGCAGTGCGTGGCGGCAGCTGGCGGAGAATCTGGCGGGGTCGGTGTCGAAGGGGGCCAGGGTGGTGGTGGCGGGCCGGCTGCGCACCGACCGGTGGGAGACACCCGAGGGGGAGAAGCGGTCCCGCATGGTGCTGGACGTCGACGATGTGGGGGCGTCCATGACGTTCGCGACCGTCACGATCACCCGTACCACGCGCCCGGTCCCGCCGCGGGAGACCGCGCCGGACGATCCGTGGGCCACGGCCAGTCCCGTCCGGCCGGCTGCGCCCGTCGATGGGGGCGAGGGTGAGGGCCCGTCTGCCGAGCCCCCGTTCTGATGGCGGGCCCACGGAATAAGCAGATATGTTCTTTATGCTGTGCTTTATTGATGGCCACCATACTTCTGCCGTATCACCACGGACCGCACGAGCCCGACATCGACCGTAGCCACCAGTGTCGGCGCTGCAACGACTGGGGAACCCTCGTGGCCCCCGACGGGCACGGCTTGATCATGTGTCCCGATTGCCGGACGACGGTGACAGGCGACGCGGGGGAGCGGCACAGCACATAGTGCTCGCTGCGCTGATTCCCACAGTGTGGCGGCCGCCTGCTGGTGTTTGGGTCTGCTGCGCCGCCGCCCGGACGTCACCTCATGGCGGACGGTTCTCGAGCAAGCGCACGAGGCGTTCATGCAGTCCCCGCCAGCTGACCTGGCCGAAGCCCTCGACAACCGCGCACCGAGTTCGCGGGGGTGCCTCTATGTCCTTCGTCAAGGCGCCCCTGTCGGGTTTGGGGTGATTCGGTTTTGCTGGGGTCATGCGGCGAGCTCGACGTCCGCGGGCATGCGGGATTCGTAGAAGGTGCCGTCTCGGAGCATGGCGAACAGGACGCTGATGCGTTGGCGGGCGAGGCGGAGGAGGGCCTGGGTGTGGGTTTTGCCGCGGGCGCGTTGCTTGTCGTAGTAGGTGCGGGAGGCGGGATCGGCGTTCATGCAGGCGAAGGCGGAGAGGAACATGGCGCGTTTGAGCTGGCGGTTGCCGCCTCGGGGTGCGTGTTCGCCGTGGATCGAGGTGCCGGACGACTTCGTGGTCGGGGCGAGTCCGGCGTAGGAGGCGAGGTGGGCGGCGGTGGGGAAGCTGGTGCCGTCGCCGACGGTGACCAGCAAGACGGCGGCGGTCCTGACGCCGACGCCGGGCATCGACGTCAGGACCGGGGAAAGAGGGTGGGCCTCCAGCAGGGCGTTGATCTGGGCTTCCAAGGCCCGGCGCTGTTCGTGGACAGCGGCGAGAGAGCGGGCCAGGGAGGGCACGACGATGTCGAGGGTGCCGGTTCCCGGGACCACGACGGTCTGCTCGTCCAGGGCGTCGAAGACATCGTCGATCAGCCGCTGGGCCATGCGTGGGGCCTTGGGCCGGATGAGCTCGACGAGCCTGCGGCGGCCGGCTTTGCGCAGTGCAGTCGGAGAGCCGTAGCGCTCCAGCAGCCAGGTGACGGCCTGGTGGTCGAGGCGGGGGCCCAGGACGCGCTCCAGCGACGGGTGGAACTGGGTGAGCAGGCCGCGTATGCGGTTGGAGGTGCGGGTGGCCTCGGCGGCGAGGTCCTGGTCGAAGCCGACGAGGACCGTGAGTTCGGCGGTGATCTCGTCGGTGAGCTCCAGGGAGCGCAGGGTGTGCGGCATGGTGCGGGCCGCGTCCGCGATCACCGCGGCGTCCTTGGCGTCGGTCTTGGCCTCGCCGGGGTAGAGGTCGGCGATCCGGCGCATGGCCAGTCCGGGCAGGTAGGCCACTTGGCAGCCGGCGTCCCGGGCGACCGTGAGCGGGAGGGCGCCGATGGAGGCGGGCTGGTCCACGATGACGAGGACGGTGCCGAACTTGTCGCGCAGCTTGTCGAAGACGGCCCGCAGCCTGGGCTCCGAGTTCACCGCCGCCACGCAGGTCGCCCAACTGCGGCGCACCGTCACTCGCAAGGGCCGACGAACCGTCGAGATCGTCTACCTGATCACCAGCGCGGACGCCCGCACCGCGCCGCCGACACTCCTGGCCACATGGGTGCAGTCGCACTGGGAGATCGAGAACCGCCTGCACTGGGTCCGCGACGTCACCTTCGACGAAGACGACTACGGCGGGTCATGTGCCTCTAGGCGCGGCACAGGATATTTGCCAGCATTCTTGTATGTCTATCGTTGATCATCGGGAGCGCTAGTATGGCCGAGGTACGTCCGGGCAGGTGGGGGAGTGGATGAGTACGACTCGGCGGCTGGTGCTGGCGGCCTTGGCCGGGGGAGCGTTGACCGCCTGCGGGGCGCAGGAGAGGTCCACCGGATCGGGGGAGGCCGCCCCCGATCCCTCTGCGGCCCCCTCGCCCACCGTGACGGTCAGGCCGGCTCGCCTTCCCGCCGTTACCCGGGCCGAGATCGTCGCGCGTTACGGTCACGCCGTGCCCCGCACCTGGGGCTTCGACGCACCGGGCGTACTGCATCGGCTCCCCGCCGGCCAGAAGGCCGTCGCGCTGACCTTCGACGCCTGCGGCGGCCGGGGCGGCAGCGGCTACGACCGTGCCCTGATCGACTTCCTGCGCAGGCGCGAGATACCGGCGACGCTGTTCCTCAACTCCCGCTGGATCGACGCCAACCCGGCCGTCTTCCGCCGCCTCGCCGCCGAGCCGCTCTTCGAGATCGCCAACCACGGCACCCGTCATCTCCCCCTCTCCGTGACCGGCCGCTCCGCGTACGGCATCCCCGGCACCCGCAGCGCCGCCGAGGTCTACGACGAGGTCGCCGGCAACCGGGCGAAACTGACCCGGCTGCTGGGCAGCCCACCGCGTTTCTTCCGCTCCGGCACCGCGTACTGCGACGACGTGGCGGCCGGCATTGTCACCGCGCTCGGCGAACGGTTCGCCGGCTTCTCCGTCAACGGCGACGCGGGCGCCACCTTCAGCCCCGAGCAGGTCAGCACGACGGTCGGCTCGGCCCCGCCCGGCTCCGTCGTCATCTGCCACATGAACCACCCGGAGGGCGGCACGGCCCGCGGCATCGCATCCGCCGTCCCCCGCCTGCTGGCGTCGGGCCACACCTTTGTACGCCTGTCGGAGGCATGGCACTGAAACTGACACGGCAGTTGTAAGCTTGTTCTTTATGGTCTGACCTCGAACGATGCCCCGAACGTGATCGCTCGTACGGGGATTCCGCGGACGTGAACACGGCCTCCGTCCGATCCTGTGCTCCGACCAAAGAGGCAC
>NZ_JBEXXQ010000107.1:0-10578 GCF_040630525.1 Streptomyces sp. NPDC005799 | reverse complement strand
TCGCGTTCGTCGCATCCAAGTACGGACAACCAGGCCATCAGAGCACGTCCACGCACGAGTTACTCATCCCGCCGCGTGAGAACGCACGCGCCCTGGTGTCGAAAGATCTTAGACGACATCAGAACCGGGGTGTCTAGGCCAGAGAGGGCATTTGGCTCTAATTCGGCGCCACCTCTGCAAGTAGCATCACAAATTCCTCCATTGGAAGCCGAACCATAAGAATGAATATGACTGATATGTGCACGAGAAAAAGGATTCTCTCGCGCAGAGCATTCCTTGCCGCGACGGGCGCCACTGCGGGAGGTCTCGCAGCCATGGACATCTATCACATCGCGACAACTGAACAAAACATACCATCGGTAAAAGAATTCGTATCCTACATCACCAAGTTGTATGACTTGGCGAAGGATTACAAAAGCCGTCGATCACCGGATCGACTAGTCGCTGAGTTTTTACGCCATAAGGAATATAGTGGCTGGAAGTGGGGCCTTCTGATCGGTGCAGTGGATCACGGTTTCATTAAATATGTGAATGAGTCTGGGCTGCGCGTAATTGAATATTTTGCCGACCCTTACTACGGGATCCCCGTCAAGGTTTCACATTTTGGTGCGTCAACCAACGGCGTCTTAGTCACGGGCAAGCCCTCCGGTACGGTTACAAATGGGGGTGATGTCGCCGGCTGGGGTGGCGATCTCATCACGTTCTATGCCGAGTGGCGGCGGGACAGTCACAAGCAGCCGTCGGGGTACGAGTACTGCCTGGAGCGGCTGGCCAGAAAGGACATTCAGAGCACCTATATGTTGGATGACATGATTGAGGATGCGGACGGTTTTAATGTAGCCACGAAGGTACGTGCCGGTTCCACCATCGCCGACGAGGTGACATCTCTGTTCCTTGGTAAGCTTCCAGGTTATTTGGTACGCTTCGAGTCCTTTGTGGCGAATCGATTTGGAACCGAGGAGCACATCAAGGAAATCGTCAGGAATGCACTGCTTCCAAACCGTAACCCCGTCATCACTCTGGGGCGAAACTATCTCATCAACGAGATCGTTAGAAAGTCGGCCGCGCTACCCGAAAATATCCCAAGAGAAGACCTTGACGCATTCTGTTGTGGCTTCGCCGAGGTTCTCCGCCGTTTCCACGAGCCCGAGCCACTCGGTAAGCCGAGCATTCGAAGTTAGACGGTGTCCTATGTGGTGAGACGGATGAGTCGCTTGTAGCAGCACAAGGAGGGCGGCGAGGCCGAGAAAGGCCAGGTAGTTGGGTCGTGTCCCAGGGCTCCGGCAAAGTCGTCTGGTAGCCCTGTGACGTGGTGTTTTGCAGGTGGTTGAGGTGCGCAGGCGTCTTCCGGTCGGGTTGGATGGAGGTTCCTACGCCATCCGTCCGTCCGCCCAGGGAACAACGCCCGCGCCATGTCATCGTCGCGTATCTCCGTACCTGTTCGCGCGCCCGTCCCGGATCATGAGCTCCTCGTCGACCTGCTCGGCCGGATACCTGATCCGCGTCGGCGGCGCGGAATCCGCCATCCGGCAGGAGCTCTGATCGCGGTCGCTGTGTGCGCGGTCATGGCCGGAGCACGTGGCTTCACGGCGATCGGTGAATGGGCGCGGGACGCGGGGACGGTGGCCATGGCACGGCTGGGTCTGGAGCGGGGAGCGGGGAGCGGTGGACGAGTCGACGATGCGACGCCTGTTCGCGAGGCTGGACGCGGACCGTCTCGACGTCGTGCTGGGGGCGTGGGCCGCAACGCGGACCACACTCGTCGCGGGCCGACGGGTGATCGCGATCGACGGCAAGACTGTGAGGGGTGCTCGCGTCGGTGACGCCTCGGCCCCGCACCTGGTCGCCGCGCTCGCGCACGGGTCGGGCGCGGTCCTCGGCCAGGTCGCCGTGAGCGAGAAGAGTAACGAGATACCCGCGGCGCGGGACCTGCTGGAGGTCCTCGACCTGGACGGGACGGTGGTCACGATGGACGCGCTGTACACCCAGCACGACACAGCAGCGTCGCGGCGACCATCTCGGCCGCGTCCTTGGGGATCACGCCGAAGACATTGCGCAGGAAATGAAGCCGTAAGGAATCAACGTGTTGCTTCGGGGGCATCGGCTCGTTGGTCTGGTATGGCGATCACGGAAGCGATGCTGTCCCAACTCGACTGCTGTTTCTCGGTGTTGCTGCCTCATCTGAACGAGCGGCAACGGCGCTTAGCGGTGGCGGCCGAGGCGAGGCTGCTCGGTCACGGCGGAGTGCGAGCCGCCGCCCGGGCGGCCGGGATGAGCGAGACCACCGTGCGCCGAGGCGTCGCGGAGCTGGAGTCCGGAGCCGGGCCGCTGCCCGATGGGCGGACTCGCACCGCGGGGGGAGGCCGCAGGCCAGCCGAAATGGTCGCTCCGGGCCTGGTGGAGGCGCTGATGGCCCTGGCCGAACGGACGAGCGCGGCGACCCGGAATCCCCGCTGCGCTGGACGACGAAGTCGCTGCGGCACCTGGCCGAGGAACTGGGCCGACAGGGCCATCCGGTCTCCGCGCCGACGGTGGGCCGGCTGCTCAAGCAGGCCGGCTTCAGCCTTCAGGGCAACGCCAAGACCCTCGAAGGCAGCCAGCACCCGGACCGCGACGCGCAGTTCCGGTATCTCAACAAGCAGGTCAAGCAGCACCAGGCGGCCGGCGAGCCGGTGATCAGCGTGGACACCAAGAAGCGCGAGCAGATCGGCCGCCTGCCGATGGCCGGACGAGAGTGGCGCCCCAAGGCCCGGGCTCGACGTAATTCGACGGCCTGGAGTACCGAATCCGGGGTCTGACCTGCGTGGACATGGGTTTGGCCGCCTGGAGTGCGTTTCTCTAGGCGGCGGTATTCCTGCTGGTCAGCGGGGTGTGGGCTGAAGGTCGAGGACCTGCTTGGGGTGGGGGATGCCGAGTTTGGCGAGCAGGTCCGTCTGGGGCTTGGTGAGGCCGGTGACCTGCTGGAACGTGCCGGTGGGACCGGTGAAGGTCCCGGCGTGGAGGCGTTGGAGCTCGCGGCGGGCCTGGGCCCAGGTCGTGCCGGCCTGGGTCTCGACGATGCGGATGAGCAGGAGGGCGAGCCAGCAGAGGATGACGTGGGCGCGGATGCGTTCCTCGAGCCGGTGGTAGACGGGCCGCAGGTCGATGATCTGCTTCATGTCGCGCCAGCCGCGCTCAAGGAGCAAGCCGCAGTGCTGACATAGCCGAGACCAGCGCAGGGAATGCCCCTGTCATAGGGGTTGATGCCCTGTTGGCGCTGGTCGGAACGGTCCGCCGTTTGCTTGAGGGGCGGGTCGAGGCGGGTGAGGGGGGTGGGTCGCGATGGCTGGAGGAGATGCGGCCGTGCCCCCCAGTCCGGGCCCGCGGGAGCGGGTGCGCCGAGGTGGGAGTCGTTCCCGGAGGTGAACCGGGTGGTGGTGCAGCGCTTACTGGGTCTGCTGGTGGAGCGGATGGCGACGGCGGTACTGCCTGGGAGCGCGGACGGGGGTGGGGAGGATGACAGCGGTCGGGCTGCCGTGGGAACGGCTGGAGAGCAAGGTCCAGCCCTGGCACCGTGACCGGCTTGCGACCGTCTATGTGCGCCAGTCGACGGCCGGACAGGTCAGGGACCATCAGGAGTCCACGCGGCTGCAGTACGCCCTGGTCGAGCGGGCGGTCGCGCTGGGATGGCCGCCTGCTCGGGTGCTGGTGATCGACGAGGATCTGGGGCACTCCGCGTCCGGGATCGATGCGCGGCCCGGCTTCCAGCGGCTGGTGTCCGAGGTCGGGTTGGACCATGTGGGGATCGTGCTGGGGATCGAGATGTCCCGGCTGGCGCGCAGTGGCCGTGAGTGGCACCAGCTCCTTGAACTGTGCGCCCTGGCAGGGGCTTTGCTCGGGGACCCGGACGGCGTCTACGACCCCAGCGATCACAACGACCGGCTGCTGCTGGGCTTGAAGGGGACGATCAGTGAAGCATTATGCCGAGATCGGCATAAGGCCTCTTATGCGGACCCTGCCGTTATGCCGAGGTGGCGGCCGGGAGCCGTCGTGGTGACGGAGCCCGGCCGTAGGTGAGCGGCATAATCTACAGACCGTCGAGGAACGCCAGGGTGGTGTCGGCGGGTCGGTAGCGGCCCGGGATGGCGTCCTGCGGGGCGGTCCTGGCCAACGCCTGCTCCTTGAGCGCGAGGTCAGCATGGATGTAAATCTGCGTAGTCGCGACGTTTTCGTGCCCCAACCACAAGGCGATCACGGCGGTGTCGACGCCGGCGTGCAGCAGCCGCATCGCGGCGGAATGACGCATGACGTGGGGTGAGACCTTCTTGCCGAGCAGAGTCGGGCAGGAGCGTGTGGCGGTGGCCGCGTGCTTGGTGATGCGTCGCTCCAGCCCGTCGCGGCTCAGGGCCTCGCCTCGGCGTGCGGGGAACAGCGGGTCGGAGGGAAGGCCGCCACGTTCGTTCATCCAGTTCTTCAACGTGGCGACGGTGCTCACAGTCAGCGGGGTGATGCGCTGCTTGCGGCCCTTGCCCAGGCAGCTGACGTGCGGGCCGACGCCCAAATGCACGTCGCCCACGGTCAATCCGGTCAGCTCGCTGGCGCGGAGCCCGGTCTGGCAGGCCAGCATCAGTAGTGCATGGTCGCGTCGGCCGGTCCAGGTTGCCTGATCGCAGGCTTCGAGTAACGCGTTGATCTCCTCGTAGGTCAGGTAGGTGACCAGAGTGCGGTCGAAGCGCTTGGGTGGGATCGCCAGCACCCGCGCGATGACCGCGGCGTCCTCGGGACGCTGCAGAGCCGCATGGCGAAACAGCGAATGGATCGCGGCCAGGCGGGCGTTGCGGGTCCGGACGCCGTTGCCGCGGTCGGCCTCCAGGTGGTGGAGGAACGCACCGATCAACGGTGCGTCCAGGTCGGCGACATCCAGACGGGAGGGTGGCTTCCCGGTCTGGTCGGCGGCGAAGACCAGCAGCAGCTTGATCGCGTCGCGGTAGGCGGCGATCGTGTGGTCGCTGGCGTGGCGCTGCCGAACGAGACGGTCGGTGAAGAACGACTGCAGGAGCGGCGCGAGGGTGTTCATGGGTGACCTGCCAGGTGAGAGTCCAGGCGTTGTCCGGCCAGAGCCATCAGCTCCGGGGCGGCCGATAGATACCAGTAGGTATGTTTCGGATCGGTATGCCCCAGATACGTCGACAGCCGGGGCATCATGGCCGCCACGTCCACGTCCTCGCGGTACCAGTCCAGCACGGTGGACACCGCGAAACCGTGCCGAAGGTCGTGGATGCGCGGCCGGCAGGACGCCGAGCGGCGAGTGATGCCGGCCTGGCTGGCCAGTTGGGTGAAGACGAGCCCGATGTTCGAGTGCAGCAACCGGGCCCCGGTGGAAGACACCAGCAGAGCCGGGCATGCCGGATGCGGACGCGTCCGGTCACGAAGGTCCACGTAGCGTCGCAGGGCCTTGATCGTGCTCGGATGCAGCGGCACCAGACGGGACTTGTCGAACTTGGTGTGCCGTACCACCAGCAGCTCGTTGTCGAGGTCGAGGTCGGCGCTGTCCAATGCGATCGCCTCGCCGACGCGAAGGCCGCTGACCGCAAGCAGGCCGATCAACGTCTGGTAGGTGGCCGCTCGCAGTCGCGGACGCAGTCCGTCGGCCTCCCGCAGCAGCCCGAGGATCTCCGCCTCCGAATACAGATAGGGGGTGGCGCGGTCCGGCCCATGGCGGATCAGCCCGGCCGGGGGAACCTCGACGCTGGGGTCGATGCTGTGCAGATACGCGGCGAAGCCACGCACCGCAGACAGACGGATCGCCCGCCAGTTGCTCGAAGTTTCAGCGGGCAGCGCCGCCCAGGCCAGCGCGGACTCGGTGGTGGGCGTATGAACGCCGTGCTCATCGAGGTAGTCGACGAACTGGCCCAGCAGCCGTCCGACGTTGTGGAGCTTGAACCCCAGCATGCGGCGCAGGCTCAAGTAGTGGTCCAGTTCCAGGCGTAGAGACCGCAGAGTGCTCATGCCGCGTCACCGGGCCAGGGTCGGGCCAGTTGCCGCAGCGTCCGGTGGTCGACCTTCGCGTAGATCGCGGTGGTCAGCAGGCGCTGATGACGGAGCACCTGCCCGATCTCGGTCAGTGATCCGCCCGCGCCCAGCATCGCGGTCGCCGCGGAGTGCCGCAGCCGATGGGCGCCGATCAGGCCCAGTCCGGCCCGCCGGCCCGCGATGACCACCACGGTGGTGACGCCGTTGGAGGTCAGCGCCCGGTAGGGAGCCTGCGCGCGGACGAAGACGGTGCGGTCCTGCGCGCGCTCCGGACGCCCGTCGCGCAGGTAGTCGACGATGACTTCTCCGACATCGGCCGGCAGCGGTAAGCGGTCACAACGGTTGCCCTTGCCCCGCACGGTGATCTCACCGTGCCGCCAGTGGATGTCGGACAAGGCCAGTGCGGCGACCTCTCCGGCCCGCAGGCCGAGGCGGACGAGCAAGGTGAGGATCGCGAAATCCCGGCACCCGGTCGCCGAACCTCGATCGCAGGAGGCCAGCAGCGCTGCGACCTGCTCGTCCGGCAGCCCCTTGGGCAGGCCGGTCTGCGTCCAGCCGGGCACCGCCAGCACCGCCGTGGACAGCGGCTTCTCGATCAGGCCGCCGATATGGAGGAAACCGAGCAGGGACCGCAGCGCGGTCACTATCCGGCCCGCTGAACCCGGTCGCGTGCGGGACTGCTCCAGTACGAACGTGGTCACCTCACCCGCGTCCAACCCACCCAGGTCAAGGCGGCCCTCGGTCTCCGCCAGGCCGAGCAAGAATGGTCGAACCAGGCGTACATTCAGCTCGACGGTCGTAGTCGCCAGGCCCCGCTCGACGCTCAGGTAGTCCCGGTAGCGGGCCAACAGCACCTCCACCGGTGCCCTCGGCGCCGCCGGTGCCGCTGTCGGGGTCACCCCCAAGTTCCGCAGGTAGTCCAGCAGCGGTCGCAGGGACCGGCCGGTGACGGAGTTGACGTAGCCGAGCGCACGACGCTCGGCGAAGTAGGCGTCCACCGTGGCCTTCGTCAACTCCGAGGGCGCCAGGTGTTGCTCAAGCATCCAGCGGCTCAAGTGGGCCACCAACCGCACGTGCCCGGCCGCCGTCAGCGGCGTGTACCCCAGCCGCTCGAGATCAACTCGCAAGCCCTCTGCGTACGGAGCCAGCGGACCGCTCACTCGAGCCCAACACGGAACCGTCGTCATGATCGCCTCCTCTCGTTCAGGCCCCCAGCCAGGGCCGTACGACGAAAGGAACCAGCAGGACGATCCGGAACCTGCGAATATCTCCTTAAAACCCCACGATTATGCCGATCAATGCAACGGTGCCCGGGCCCTCCACCAGGGCAGCATCCCCATGGAGCGGCATAACGACTGGGTCCGCATAAGAAGCATTATGCCGAGATCGGCATAAGGCCTCGGCCATCGTCCTCTTCAGCCCCAGCAGGAGCCGGTCTTTGTGCTCTGCGGGGTCATAGACACCGTCCGGGTCGGCCAGCAGCGTCCCCGACAACACACACAGTTGTAAGGTCGGCCCGGGGCGCGGTACTGGCCTTGAGAGCAGCCCGTTTCCCCGGACCGCCTCCCGAACCCGCCGTGCAACTCGTCGCCGCAACGGGCTCTCCGCAAGTCCCGGTCAGGGGCGTGATGTTGTCCTCATGCCGCTGCCAGCGGCCAGGGTGAGGGGATCACCGATCCCCGGTATCGGTACCGAGTCGTGCGTACCAGCCCGGTGTGGAACAGCTCCCGCTCCTGGCCTCTGGGCCACCATCCACCGTCGCAGTAGCGGCGGCGGAGTTCCTTCCGGGAGATCCTGCGATGCTTGCGACGGATCCATCCGATGACCCGGCGCCAGACATAGGCGTCCAGGAACTGGAAGGTCACGCTCGACACCCCAGGGCGGAAGAACGCGGTCCATCCCCGCAGCACCGGATTGATCCGGAGCAGGAGGATGTCCAGCGGATGGTTCGTATCGACCTGTCGGCAGATCGTCTTGACCTTCGCCATGACGGCGCGGAGCGCCTTCCTGGACGGGTAGGTATAGACGTACTGCCGGTCCGTGCCCCGCTTGCGGTGACGCTGGATGCGCCAGCCCAAGAAGTCCAGGCCCTCGTCGATATGGGTGATCAGGGTCTTCTCCTCCGACAGGTGCAGGCCCATCCGGGCGAGCACCTGAGCGGCCTCCTCGCGCAGGATCTCGGCGTCCTTCCTGGTGCCCGCCACCATCAGCGCCCAGTCGTCCGCGAACCGGACCAGCCGGTGATTTGGAAGATCGAGGCGGCGGCGTTTGGCGCGCTCCCAGGACTTGGACGCCGGGCCTCCCGGCGCCTGGGCGAAGTGCTCGTCCAGGACGGAGAGGGCGACGTTGCTGAGCAACGGCGAAAGAATTGAACCCTGGGGAGTACCGGTGTCGGTGTCTTCCAGCGCGCCAGCCTCCGTGAGGATGCCCGCCTTCAAGAACGCCTTCACCAGCGTCAGGACGCGTCTGTCGCCGATCCGACCACGCACCCGGTCTAGCAACTCCGGATGCGAGATCTCGTCAAAACAGGCCCGAATGTCACCCTCAACGATCCACTCATAGGAGTGAGACGTGAAGTGCCGCACCTCGGACACCGCGTCATGGACCCGATGGTTGGGGCGGAACCCGTAGGAACGCGGGAGGAAATCCGCCTCGAAAATCGGCTCGAGCACCAGCTTCAAGGACGCCTGCACCACCCGGTCACGGATCGAACTCACCCCCAGGCGACGGCGCTTGGCCGTGCCCGGCTTCGGGATCAGCCGCTCCCGCGACGGCAGCGGCCGGAAGCTGCGGTCCTTCAACGAGGACCGCAGCTCGTCGAGGAATACCTCGACGCCCGGCCGCAGCGCGATGGACGAGGCCGTATGGCCGTCCACCCCGGCGGTCTTCGCACCCTTGTTGCTCCGAACCCGGTCCCACGCCATGAGCAGGAACGCGGGGTCGGCCACGAGGTTCATCAGGTCGTCGAACCGCCGATGAGGATCATCTACGGCCCAATGGTGCAGCTTGGTCTGGATCTCCAGTACCCGGCGCTCGGCCTTCATCAAGGCCCACTCCAGCTCGTCGGTATTCACCAACGTCCTCCCGGCATTCCAGCGTCCTTGCTGCTGACTTGCTGGCCCCTTCGCCGTGTACGCGCCTCTCGCGCGCTCGGACTACTACGGGGCCTCCGCCCCATCCACGGCCATCAGCCGGCAACGAGCCTGCCCACCACCGCACTGGAGGTTCGGCGGGAGGGCGACCGCGGATGGTTCCCACGTTCACTACGCATCGTTCGGCCAGGTCGGCGGCCAGCTATACCCCGGCAGCATCGCCACGCCTACGCCGCAGGCTTTCAACGTGGCCTCCTCACCGTCTGCTCGATCCGGCTTCGGAGTTGACCCGCCTAATCGAATCGGGTCACGTACTGCAATCCGGCCCATATCCACCAGGTTGGAGCCGGAGGCACCGTTACGGAGCTTCAACCACTGGTTCACTCACGTTCCGCCTTCTGACCTTGCTAGCCGGACCCGGACCGTCTGGCAGTGCCGACCCGTCCCGACGTTGTCGAGGCTGCTTCCCACCCTCCCCGGCGATCCCCGGCTCAGGCTGCCTCCAGCTTCACCCGACCGCTGCGACGGCCCGGCGGTGGAGCCCTTCCATCTCCACACGAATCTGTAGTACTTCGTGGCGCACCCAGCAACCGATGCCACTCGCGACCTGAACGCGACAGTCGGGACATCTCGATCCCCAGGGCCATCCCGACGTGATCGAGTCCGACCTCGGAGACCAGGCGCTGGAAACCGGCCCGGACCTGGACACCGGAGGCGGAAATGCCCCAGGTCATCGTCGATGACCACGACCCGGTCCGCCAACCAGCCTAGGTCCAGAGCCCGCTGGACCAGCCCGTACTGCAACCGGGTCGACTCTGCGTGATCGTGACCTGCTGCGGCGTCGACTGGCGGACATAGACCACGGCAAGCCGATCACGGTGCTTCCGCTGGATCTTGCCCTCAGCCCGCTCCCACGGAGCCGCCACCGCCACGGAGATCACCTTCGTCCCCGTCGTCCGGAGTCGCCGTCACCATCCGAGCGCGAGACCACCCAGCACCCCCACTGCCAACTGCCGGTTCAACTCCGGGAGACTCTCCCACGACGGCAACTGGGGGGCTCGCCGGCAACAGGTTCGTCCATGACGCCCCACCACCCTCATCGTCACTGGACCGCCGCTCACGCAACCACCGCACCGTCTCAGCGGCCCTGAACAGGCCACTTACCCCGATGACCGGCACATTCCCGTCCTCAGAGTCATCTGTGCAGGCATTACGGCTTGCTCCTTGAGCGCTAGCTTCAACCGGCTCAAGGGCTTCCGAGGAATCGCCACCAGATATGAGAAGACCGCCACTTCCTATGAAGCAGCGGTCACCCTCGCATCGTTCCTGATCTGGCCAAGATCGGTTTGAAGACGGACCCTAGCAGGGCTGGACAGCATTAGCCTCGATCTTGCATGAGGGTCCGTCAGCTTGCTGACGGACCCTTTCGGCTCGTTCAGGGCAGAGATTTCTCGGGTGGGCAGGCCGGTGGCCC
>NZ_JBEXXQ010000106.1:0-10903 GCF_040630525.1 Streptomyces sp. NPDC005799 | reverse complement strand
AGCACCCAAGGACAGCCCAGCCGTACGCCCTCCACTTCGAGATGATCAAGGAAGGTGGGCTTGACAACACCAACTTGGGCTAAAGGCAACGGTGTTGCCCTGTCGTGGTGTAGCCGATCACGGTTCGTCGCTTCCGCTTCGGAGGCGTCTGGCACGTGCCGCCCCGGTCCGTCGTGCGATCACCGCTGGTCCCAGCTCGGCGATCCCCAACATGGCATCTGGCGAGGCAATTCGGGCCGCGACCTGCGGATTCCACCAGCTTGATCGGCTACACCACTCGGCGGGACGCCACCGACCCGGTGAGTATGTTTCGTTTTGTGAAGAGCTGCAGGAAGGAAGTTACATGTCGCTTGGCCGTCCAAGGGATATGCCAGCCCTGCTCCTGAGGGAGGCGGCAAGAGGCAGGGACTCGACTCCCGGGACTGAAGCGCCTGCCTCCACGAGATGGAGGTGGCAAGGGCTACAACGAGTCAGGGACTGAAGATGGGGGTAGTCGAGGGTCTGGGCAGAGGGAGTCTCTGTATGTCATTTGTCCAGCTCAGAGCGTCTCACCGGACGGAGAGGGACTATAGGGACTGAAATCCCTCATTATGGTCCGCACTTGGTATGCGGGGCTGGACACGCCTGCGCGCATGGAACCACATAGAAACTACTCCATAATCGGGAAACTCAGTCCCTGCAGTCCCTACAGCAATGCTGGCTAAGCTCCTGAGCTGGGAAAACAGCAGGGACTGGGGGCGAGACTCAGGGACAGAACTCCTTGAGCGGTTCAGTCCCTCGGTCCTGGTAGGGCTTGGTCAGGTGGGTTGGGGCGGTGGGTGTCCTTGGGGTCCGGTGTGGCGTTGGGAGTGAACCTTTCTTGGTAACATCTCGCGACTCTTCGTGATCTTCGTGCTCAGGCGGTGCGGCCGTGTTCGAGCTGGAGCAGGACGAGGGCGGCCCGGGCGTTGCGGGTGATGGCCGCAGGGCCGAGGCTGACTCTGCGCAGGGCCTTGAAGGTGACCTTCAGCAGGGCGTCGGCGCGTTCGGCGACGTCGTGCACGCCGCGGATCAGGGCGATGAACGCCTTGTCGGGCTCGGTGAGTTCGCCGCCCCTGGGCTTCTTGACCGGGTGGCGCAGGCCCTCTCCGGCGTTCTCGTAGCCGAGGTCGGTCAGGGTCGGGATGTCCACGGTGGCGGCGAGCCGGTTCAGTGCACCGACGAGGCCGTGGGCCCGGGCACAGGTGGTGTCGTGCTCTCGTCCCGGCCACACTGGCGAGACCTACAGCGGCCAGTCGTCCGGGGCGGCGATGACCTGCACGTTGCCGCCGTGGTGTTGGTGTTTGCCGGACCACCACAGATCCGCGCCGTTGGGGCCGGGTGCGGCGACGCGGTCAGTGCGCACCACAGTGCCGTCGAGGTTGAGGTGGGTGTAGCTGGCCGCGACGGCCAGCTCCAGCGCGGTGGCCAGGTCCGGGGCGTGGTCGGACAGCGCGGTGAGCCCTTCGTGCAGGTAGCGGTACACGGTCGGATTGGAGATGCCGTTACGGATAGACCTTCGCCCCACCCACCGCCGCCACGCCCTCCCACATCCTTGCGCGCCCCCTCCCCGGTGTGCGCAACAGCGGGGAGGGGGCCCGCAACCGGCCGCGCAGCCTCACCCGATGGATCTCAACACCCCGCCCCGCCATCACTACCACCCATCACTGACACAAGCGGGTAGGCAAGAGAGGAGAGAGACAGAGGGTCGTCGGGACCCGTGGTCGGCTCTGAACAAGGGGTCTGGCCAGGGAAAACCCTGCGCAGCCTACCGCATATGACGGTAGGGGCTCTGGTAGGGAGGACGGTAGGGGAATCGAAGGCCTGTCCACGGCACAGACCCGGGCGGCCAACCCTGCGCAGTCAGCGTCGCTGCGCAGGGCCGATCCGTGATCACACGTCGCCGGAGCCGACGTCGCCGATGTGGTCGAACCCCTTCAACAGGGGCGTGAGTCCAGCCGCACAGCCGGGTGCCGGGGCCCGCGCCCGATCTCAGAACCCGACCCGTCCGCGCTGATCTGACCCCGCGCCCGCACTCCGGGACGCTCAATGATCCCGGACGTCACCGACCGGTTCGAGGCCGCCTATCGAGCGACCAAGGGGCAGCGTGTCGTGTTCGTGGCCATCGAGCGCGAGGGTGAGCGGTGGACGGTGTCAGCGGATGCGCTGACCGCCAGCCCGGACCACGTCGTCGACGACACTGTGAATGTCGCCCTGCGGGCCGCCATCGTCTGTCTAGTCAAAGCGCAGGAGGCCGGGACGGACGCCTTCGCGGGCCCGGTGTACTTCATGCTGCACGGCGTGCCGAAGGAGAGGCGGGCCCGCGAACTCGCCGCGGCCTTCCACGCCGCCCTGCATGGAGATCTGGGTCCGCCGCACCGCGCGGTGCCCAGTGCTGACGTCGAGCAGGACGGTGACGTCGCCGGCTGACGCCTCAGTGACCTGACCCGCCCCAGGAGCGTTGAACCAGGCAGGACGCGTGCACCGTCGTCTGGAGGTCCCCGGCTTGCTCCCGCTGTTGGGCCGGGGCCATGGCAGACGTCCCCTGGCCTTCGCCGCCCGATAGCAGGCCAGGGGACGGCGCAGCTCAGGCCATGCGTGCGGTCACTGCGGTGCGCGGGCATGGAGAGCTGTCCGACGTCGGAAGGGCTGTAACTGGCTGCTCCAGCCACAGCCCTCCTGTGAGGCGAGTGCTTACCCGGTAAACGGTTGTCCGACGAGGGCGGGCGCGCCGCTGCGCCCCACCCGAGGTACAGGCAATCCGGGGACGTCGGGGCCCGTGACCGCCCGGGCCGAGGTGTCAGGTATTCGGCCGGGCAGTCACGGGAGTTTGAGGGACGCACGGCGGGCGGTCAGACCGCAGGACATCGGGCAGGTCAGGTTGCGGAACGCTGTGCCGCGTCGAGGATGGTGGCGGTGGCAGTAGCACCAAACCGCTCGGCCCCCGCCTCCACCATCTCCAGCAGCCGGCCGAGCGTGCGCACACCGCCCGCCGCCTTCACCTTCATGTGGGCCGGGACATGAGCCCGCATTAGGCGCACGTCCTCCAGGGTTGCTCCGCCGGACGCGAACCCGGTGGAGGTCTTCACATAGGCGGCGCCTGCCGAGGCGCTCAGGCGACAGGCTCGGATTTTCTCGTCGTCCGTCAGATAGGTGTTCTCGAAGATAATCTTGACCAAGGCCTTGCCGCCTGCGGTCCGCACGACGTCGTGGATGTCGTCGGCCACGGCGGTGTCGTCCCCACCGCGTAGGTAGCCGATGTTGAGCACCATGTCGAGTTCCGCTGCGCCGTTCTCCAGTGCCTCGGCCGCCTCGGCGACCTTGGCCGAGGTGGTGGAGGCGCCGTGCGGGAATCCGACAACGGTGCCCACCAGGACGCCGGTGCCCGAAAGTTCCTTGACCGCCCGGGACACGTGGGACGGCTTCACGCACGCAGACGCCACATTGTAGTGAGCGGCGAGGGCACAGCCCGCGAGCATGTCGTCGACAGTCAACTCCGGGCGCAGCAACGAGTGGTCGATCATTTTGGCAATGTGCTGCACTTCCACGCTGGTGGGATCCACGGGACCGTCCCTATGGTGAGTGTGCGAAATTGATCGCTCTCTTGGCGTGAACCCGTCCCGTTCCAAGCGACAAGGTAGGTCCATGGCAGTTCGGGTGCGTGAACCCCCTGGTGGGGGTTCGGCGTCATCTACGCTAGCGAAGGACCCGTCTATACGTCTATAGGGCTAGCTGGCTCACGGTCTGCCAACTTCAGCCACATGGGGTACTCACCCAATCACGGGCTGTGACGCAGCTCACGCGGCACGCGCGGAGTCCGTTTGCCTGATTTTTTCGTCATAGCGCCTACTTTTTGTTATGAAAAAACTAGTTGACTATACAGCTAGTTGGCATATTCTCTTCATGGAGGCCCCAGTGGGAGCGGATTTCGCACCCCGGTACTACCAAATCGAGCAGGCGCTTCGAAGGCGAATCGTCGAGCAGCAACCTCATGATCCGCTTCCGTCGGAGACAGAACTGTGTGCCGAATTTGGGGTAAGTCGCATGACCGCGCGAGCAGCCGTGCAGAAACTCGTCACCGAAGGCCTGGTCTACCGCGTTTCCGGGCGGGGTACATTCGTGGCCGAACCACCGACCCACCGCCGCGCGGAGAGCCTCGTGAATTTCAGTGAGGAAATGCGCCGAAAAGGCCGGAAAGCATCGTCCCAGTTGATTTCCGCGACCATTCGCTTGGCCACGGATAAGGAGATTAACAGGCTTCTTCTGAAGAAGTCGGCGCAGGCGGTGGAAATCGTCCGTGTGCGGTTGGCCGACAACGTTCCGACCGTACTGGAGCGGGCGGTCTTTCCAGGCGAGATGGCCGACCTCGTGCGCGTCGATTTCAGCGTGGCCTCCATGCATGAGGCGATCGTCTCCCTGGGCCGGGTCCCCACTCGCGGGCACTCCTCCATCAGAGCGGACGTCGCCGACGAGACCGAGGCCAGACGCCTAGGCGTCGCGCCGGGTTCTGCCCTGCTCGTCGAGACGCGGCTGATCCTAGACCAGGACGGCCGTCCCCTGGAATGGGCCGAGTCCCGGTACGTCGGCGACCGGTACGCGCTTGACGTTTCCTTCCAGGTGGACTCGCCGGAATTCTCGCCCAGGGATTCCTCCGGTTCCTGAGCATGCGCCAGCACGGGTGGGCGTCGTGGTCATGGCTGGGTCGCAGGATAGTTGCGCAAATTCTCCGCTCTCGCCGGAGCGCGAAGAAAACCAGAAGCGTGACGACGGCAATGGAGCTTGCTCGTCACCAGTCACATGTGGACACCTCAAGGAGTGCTATGTACGCCTACCTTATGAACGCGCCCGGAGAGTTGGAGCGAGCCAGCGTCCCCGATCCCGTATTCGGCCCCGACGAGATCCTGCTCCACACCGAAGCAGTCTCCATATGCTCCACCGACGTCTCCTATTTCCGAGGGCACCTCGTTCCCGAAACCTGGCCCATCATCCCGGGCCACGAATACGTCGGCCGGGTCGTCGAGGTGGGCCGCAATCTCCGCGACTCGGTGAGCGTCGGCGACCGGGTCACCTACTGGGGGCAGACCGACTTCGGCGGCATGGCGGAGTACCGGGCATTACGTCCGATTTTCCCTGGGAGTATCAGCCGGGAGACTTCCTGGTACACCCCACGGAACTTCTACGACGCCGATCAGGCTGCCGCCGTCGTGCTGCCGCCCACCGTCCCCTCGGACCTCGCCTCGGTGATCGAGCCCCTCACTTCGGTCCTGCGCTCCCTGCTGCTCAACCCGCCCCGGCCGGGCGACACCTGCGTTGTCCTCGGCTGCGGCCCCAGCGCGCTGCTGGCCGTGCAGGTCCTAGAACGCTACCTTGGCGCCGGCTCCGTCATCGCCCTGGACCACAACGACGCCCGGCTGGCCACCGCCCTGCGCCACGGCGCGTCGCTCGCCTTCAACACTGACACCCAGGGCTCCGAACTGGACGCCCTGGTCCGGGACCACCACGACCAGTATGCCGACTACGTCTTCGACGCCCTGCCCCACATCGGCGCGCCCGCACCGGGAACCGGCAAGGACATCCGCGAGCAAGCCATGGGCCTGCTGCGGCCGGAAGGCGCGTACGTCGTCTACGGCGCCACCGCCGTCCCCCAGCGCATCAACACCTGGATGATCCTTGCCAAGGGCCTCAAGCTGATGTCGACGCCCTTCGACGTCAGAGCCTTTCCGATGACCCGGTCGGCGAACATCACTGGCATCGCCCTGCGCCTCATCGAAACCGGACTGGTGGATCCCCGCCCCCTCGTCACCTCCCGTGTCACCCTCGACGACGAAAAGGGGGTTCAGCAGGCGTTCACCGGCTACGGCGGCGATGCCTCGATGAAGACCTCCATGCTCGCCCCCAAGGTGCTGCTGGACTACATGGAACGCGAGGCCGGCGCGACGGACGCCGCCGAGGCCCTTGCGGAACCCGCAGGTACCATCCTGTGACCGCAGCAGGCCTGAGCGAAGAATCGGTACGGCAGTCCAACTTCGTCCGAGACCGGCTGACCGGCATGGCGTACGGGGGACTGGCCACCTACGCGTACGTGCTGTACGCCCTCGGCCCGCTGCTGCCGCTGCTCCGGCAGGACCTGCGTTTCGGCTACGCGGTGATGAGCCTGCACTCCACCGCCTTCGCGGCGGGCGCAGTGCTCACCAACCTCCTCTTCGAACGGATCCGGCGGCGCCTCGGATACCGCACGCTCTTCTGGGTGTCGGCCGCCAGCCTCGTCGCCGGCGGGCTGCTGCTGGCCACGGGAGCCTTTGTCGCTGTCACGCTCATGGCTGCGGCCGTGGCAGGCATCGGCGGCTCCCTGCTTCAGACGACCGTGCTCGCCCTGCTCTCCGAGCATCATGGGCGCTACGGTCCCCTCCGGGACCGCGCACTGGTCGAAGCCAACGCCAGCGCCAGCGCCAGCGCGCTCGCCGCGCCACTCGTCATTGGCGGCCTCCAAGCTGCGGGCGCCGCCTGGAACTGGAGCCTGATCCTGCCGCTCGCCATGGCCGTCGTGATGTACGCAGTCTTCCGCCGCGAACCACTGCGGCCCGGCACCGACGGCCCGGTACCCGGCACCGCCGGCCCAGGCGCGGCCCTCCGGCTTCCCACCGCGTTCTGGATCCTCGCCGCGCTGGCCGGCGTCGTCGTCGGCGCCGAGTTCTGCTTCGTCTTCTACGGATCACCGCAGCTCACCACCGTCGTCGGTCTGACTACTGGTCAGGCCGCCACAGCCATGAGCCTGTTCTACAGCGGCGAGTTGCTCGGCCGCCTCGCCGGAAGCCGTCTGACCGGGACCGGTGCCCTTCGGTCGACACCGCAGCTCGTGGTCGCTGCCCTGGCTGTCAGCGCCGTGGGATTCCTCGCGCTATGGACCACCAGTGTCACGTGGGTGGCCCTCGCGGGACTGTTCCTCAGTGGCTTCGGTATGGCCAACCTCTTCCCGCTCACCCTCTCCCTAGCAGTCAGCGGCGCACGGGGACAATCCGGCCGGGCCACCGCCAGCGTCCAGCTCCTCGTCGGTGCGGCCATCATGCTCGCACCCCTGCTGCTCGGCTCACTGTCCGACCTGATCGGTGTGCGGGCCGCCTTCGGCGCGGCAGGGCTGCTCATCCCGCTCGCAGCGCTACTCCTCGCCCTCGGACACCGCACGGTGTCACCCGAACCCCAAGGAACCAGATAACGATGATCACCGGCGCCAGCACGGACATCGCCCGCGAAACCTTACGCAGAAACCACCGGAGCGGTTACTCACGAGCCGCCCAGCGGCCCTACGACTACACCTGCCCCTCCCCGGACACCTACCCGTTCCAATGGGCCTGGGACAGCAGCTACCACGCCATCGCGCTCACCCATGTGGACACCCGTCGAGCTCGCGACGAGATTCGCTGCCTGTTGAGCGCCACCACGCCCACCGGATTCCTGCCGCACATGGTCCTGTGGCAGGACGACCTGCGCGCCACAGCCACCGCCGACTACCGGATTGACTTGTGGCAGGGCTGGCGGTCCGTCACCATCGCCCCGCCCGTCGTCGCCCGCGCCGCCGAACGCGTGTACCAGGTGACCGGAGACGAGCTGTGGCTGAGCCGGATACTGCCCCCTCTGCTGGGGTTTTTCGCCTGGCTCAGGAGGCACCGCACCAGTCCCTCCACCGGTCTGCTGGAGATCTACCAGCCAGACGAGTCGGGCCTCGACTGCAGCCCAAAGTACGACGCCGCGCTCGGCATCGACGGCCTCCCCGACCACGCCGTCCACGACGCCTGGCACGCCGCCATGCGTAGCCTCATCGCCTCCTATTCCTCGGCGGACCGCGCCCCCGAGACACCTCTGAGCGGACACCAGCGATTCGTCTGGAACGACGTCCTGGTCAATACCATCTATGCCGATGGTCTGGCCTGCCTGGCCCGGCTGGCCAGGGCTGCGCGGATGCCTGAGCAGACGGCTGCGCGACTCGCGGAGGAGTCCGCGGCCGTCGGTGCTGCGCTCGTGCGTCACTGCTGGGATGACACCGTCGGCGTCTTCTACGACCTCGACCTCGTATCCGGCACCCGCGCCGAGGTGCTCACCGCCAGTTCACTCTTCCCCATCCTCCTCGACTCCGTCCCCCGGCACCTTGCCGAACGCGTCATCGAGGAACACCTCCTGAACGAGAAGGAGTTCTGGCAGCCCTACCCGGTGCCCAGCGTCGCCGCCAGTGAGCCCTCGTACGACCCCGACTTCAGTACAAGGGCCATCTTCCGGGGATCGAGCTGGGTCAACCTCAACTGGTACCTGTACTGGGGACTTCGAAAGTGCGGCTACCACACCCAAGCCAGCGACCTCGCCCAGCGCACCCGCGCGCTCGTCGCCGCCTCCGGCACCCGGGAGTGCTACGGCCCCGATGACACCGCCGGGCACGGTGCGCGCTCCTTCGGATGGAGCACGCTCGTACTCGACCTCGCAGCGGTGAAGAGCGCCCCTGCGGCGGCCGTGCAGCCGGGTCCAGCGGCGTACGGAGACCGGGCGGCGCGGAAGGACTCCGCGCCTCCGTGGAATCCGCCGACCACGCAGACGGTCCCAGCGGCACAACATGCGCCGGCGACAGCGGACGAGGAGAGCTGACCATGGCAAACTGGGGTTTCCTCGGCGCGGGTTCGATCGCCCGCTCGTCCCTCGCCCCGGCCGTGCGCGCCGCCAAGGGCGCGGTCCTGCACGCGGTGGCCTCCAGCAGCCATGTCCGCGCCCAAGCTCTCCGTCCCGAGCGGGCGTATCCGTCGTACGACGACCTGCTCCGTGACCCGGACGTCGACATCGTCTATATCGCCCTGCACAACAGCGCCCACATTGAGTGGACCCGGCGCGCCCTGCGCGCCGGAAAGCACGTCCTGTGCGAGAAACCGCTCGGGCTGTCCGCGGCTGAAGTCGACGCCATGACCCGTACGGCCCGGGAAGCCGGCCGACTCCTCATCGAAGCCGCCTGGAACCGCTGGCACCCGCGCACCCGCGACCTGGAGACCATGATCGACGGCGGCTCTATCGGCGCCGTCCAGACTGTCACCGCCCGCTTCGACGGGCTGGAGCCCACGGCGGACAACTACCGCCTGAACCCCAACCTCGGCGGCGGCGCCCTGTATGACGTCGGCTACTACGCCGTCTCCGCCGCCCTCGCGGCCTTCGGATGGAACACGCCACAAGTGGTGTGGGCGAAGCAGGAACAGTGGCACCCCGCCTCCGCCGACTCCGCCTCCGACTTCCTGCTGGAATTCCCCTGCCGGGGCACAGCGCAAATCCACTGTGCCCTCATCGGAAGGATGGCGGAAGAGCTCGTCGTCACCGGCACGTCGGGCACCCTGAGCCTGTCGTCCCCAGCCTTCTGCGCCGGCGCCACCTCCGTCCGTCTCTTCACCGGCAGTGACAGTGACTGGCAGGCCCGCTCCTACCCGGCGCTCGACTCCTACCGGCTAATGGTCGACGCGATGGACGCGGCCGTCGAGGGCCGGGGCCACCCCTACCTGGTGTCCCCGCAGCAGTCCCGCCTGATCGCCGCCACCATCGACGCCGTCCGCGAAGCCCTGCCGTCACACAGCCTTCCCGACACAGAACCGCCGAAGCAGAACAGGCGACGCGGATAAGGACCCGTCGCCATGGACCCGGCCCCTCGAAAATCTGCGGCGAGGTGCACTTCGCCGCAGACTGGCGAGCCCGCGCCAAAGTGCTCGCCGCAACGCACCGGGCGCTGCGGCTGACCCCAGATCACTGGATGATCCCGCTCTTCGGCGATTCGATGGCCGACGGCAAGCGCTGGGTGCTCGAAGGGCGGCTCATCTCGGTCGCCCTGCAGCGCTGGCGGCTGGGGACCAGCGTGGTGCTCGACTACGGGCTCTGGGGCCGCGATGAACGGTCGGCACTGCGCTGGCTGGCGGGGGTGGGGCATCTCGTGTATCCACAGGTTGCCGGAAACAAGGAACGGCGCGTCCACCGTGTAGTTGCCGCGGGCGGTCACCTCGAAGTTCAGGGCGAGGCGGTGTACGTCCCATCCCGGGGTGAGAGTCACAGTGTGCTGCGCTGCAACATCGACGCTGTAGTCGTTGAAGCCGAATTGAGTGGTGTGCATCGTGAAGTTGCAGGTCGCGCGTCTTGTGTGAGGGGCGGGCGGGACGCTCAGGCTGGCCGTCGGCGGGTGTCCACGGTGAAGATCGTCTGACATTCCGTTCGGGGCCGTCCTTGGGTTCTGCTGCGCCGACCGCAGTGCCACTCTTACGATCCGTGACCGGGCCGGTGCACCGGGAAGGCGCGGGGAGGGCGATGCGAGAGCTGGAGCGGATCACGGCTCGCCGGAGTGAACTGGACGGGTGTTGTAGAAGCCGGTGATCCAGGTGGCGATCTTCAGCGGGATCTAGCGAGGAACCCCGGCCGTTTGCGGCCGGGAGGAATCGCTTCTCGAGATAGGGGTGACTTGCAGGGGCGCACGGGTGTGCACTGTTGCCCTCAGTCGGGTCGCTTCTGGTTCTCGATGTACTCCTTGATGATCTCTAGCGGTGCGCCGCCGCAGGATGCGGCGAAGTAGGACGGGGACCAGAAGTGGTCGCCCCACAGGTACTTGAGGATGTGGCCGGGGAATTCCTGGCGGAGCCTGCGGGCGGACACCCCCTTGAGGGAGCCGACCAACCGCGAGATGGCGACCTTGGGCGGGTAGTGCACGAGCAGGTGGACGTGATCACGCTCGCCGTTGAACTCCACCAGGACGGTTTCGAAGTCCGCGCAGACAGCCTGCCCTGCGGGCCAAGCTCCAGAAGAAGCACACCAAGTCCGCCAAGCGCCGGCTCAAGGAGCGCTCCCGCCGCGAGGCACGGCACGTCAAGAACACCAACCACAA
>NZ_JBEXXQ010000105.1:0-11208 GCF_040630525.1 Streptomyces sp. NPDC005799 | reverse complement strand
ATCAACACCCGCGACCGGCAGCCGACACGGCGCGTCGCCCCCAAGGTCATCACGCTGCACCCGGCGATAGTTCACTAATTCAAGCAACGGCATTGAGTACCTGGCGGGAAGTGCATGACGGTGATGCTCAGGCCGCATTCGTCGGCGAAGTCGGCCAGGTCCATCTTGAACAGGCGGGAGTCGGCCGAGTTGGCCCCTCCGGCGTCGGCGGTGACCAGTAAGCGGTCTACGCCGGGCTAGTTGTTCTGTCTCGGGAGGTTGTGGACGGGTGAGCCAGGTCTCGGCTGAGGGATCTTGAACGGGTGAGGGCCTTCCGGTTCGGTGTGGATTGCGACGTCTACACCGACAGAAAGGCCCTCGTGCCCCACCGTAATGCACCTCTGACCGAGACTGGCCGCCTGCGCCTGGCCCGCTGCGTCGTCGACGACGGCTGGCCGCTGCGGCGGGCCGCCGAACGCTTCCAGGTCTCGCCCAGCACGGCCCAGCGGTGGGCCGACCGCTACCGGCAGCTCGGCGAGGCCGGCATGGCCGACCGCTCCAGTCGCCCGCGTCACAGTCCTGGCCGCACTCCGACCCGCACCGAGCGACGGATCATCAAGGTCCGCCTGTTGCGCCGGTGGGGACCGGCCCGCATCGCGCACTTCCTGCGCCTGGTGCCGTCCACCGTGCACCGGGTCCTCACCCGCTACCGTCTGGCCCGCCTGACGCATCTGGACCGGGCCACCGGCCGCGTCGTCCGCCGCTACGAACGCGACCGGCCCGGCGAACTGGTCCACGTCGACATCAAGAAGCTGGGCAACATCCCCGACGGCGGCGGGCACAGGGCCCACGGCAGAGCCCAGGGCAGCCGGAACAGTTCCGCACACCGCGACCCCGCACGGCCCCGCACCCGTCACGGCCGCCCCAACCTGGGCTACAGCTACCTGCACACCGCCGTCGACGACCACTCCCGTCTCGCCTACAGCGAGATCCACACCGACGAGAAGAAGGAGACCGCCACCGGCTTCTGGCAGCGGGCCCACGCCTTCTTCACCCAGGCCGGCATCACCGTCGAGCGGGTACTGACCGACAACGGCTCCTGCTACCGCTCACGCGACTGGCGCGATGCGCTGGCAGCGGCCGGGATCGCCCACAAGCGCACCCGGCCCTACCGGCCCCAGACCAACGGCAAGGTCGAACGCTTCAACCGCACCCTGCTGGAGGAGTGGGCCTACGCACGTCCCTACCGCTCCGAAACCGAGCGTCGTGAAGCGTTCCCGCATTGGCTGCACACCTACAATCACCACCGCGGACACACCGCACTGAAAGGGCAACCACCCGCCAGCCGCGTCCCCAACCTCACGGGTCAGTACAGCTAGTCGAGGTGCCCTTGAGTCTTCCACCAGCGGCACAGGGACTCCACCGCGAAGGCGGCGGTGTTGCGGTCGGGCCCACGTTCACCCAGCCGCTGTCGCGCCCCAGGTCGTAGATGCCGTACGGGATGGCGACCGGGGTGTCGGGGTCGATGAAGCCGTGGTCCGGGGCGGTGATGGGCTGGCCTTTGGGGCGGTAGGTGCGGCCGGGCCGGGCGAAGTCGCCGATCGGTTCCTTCTGCTTCGTATCGACGCTCATCACCGGCAGGCCCGCAGCCAGGAAGCGTTCGGCGGCGGAGTTGATGTGCCGGAACTGAGCGTCGCGGCCAGGCACTTGGCTGCCGGACCGGGTCTTGGCCATGCCCTGCAAGCTGAAGCCCATCGCGTGCAGTAGGTTGCCGACCACTGGCGCGCTGACCGGATGGCCGGCATCGGTCAGTTCCCGGGACAAGTCCCGCAACGAGGCAGTGATCCAGCGCATAGGGGACACTGGATCGCCCACCTCGCGCGGCTCGATCAACGACTCGAGTGCCGCCACCAGCCCGGGGTCGCCGGCGGCGGACTTACGCCCGCCGCCGGGCCTGCGCACCCGCCCCAACATCTCCGTTCCGCCCGCGAGTTCCTCACGCCCTCGTGCAACGGCCGACTCGGAGAGACGGTTGCCCGGACCAAGAACGGGCCGCCGCTGGCCGGCTACGGGGCGGTGACGATGAAGAACGCGCTGGCGGCCACGGTCGCCACCCTCCCCGGACAACTATGGCGATCGCTCACCTGGGACCGCGGCAAGGAGCTGTCGGCACACGCCCAGTTCACGATCGAGACTGGCGTCCCTGTCTACTTCGCCGATCCGCACAGCCCCTGGCAGCGCGGCACCAACGAGAACACGAACGGCCTGTTGCGCCAATACTTCCCGAAGGGAACTGACCTTTCTCGATGGGCGGCTGAGGATATCGAGGCGGTCGCTGCCACGCTCAACAGCCGACCCCGCAAGAGCCTCGGTTGGAAGACGCCCGCTGAAGCCCTCAACGACCATCTACTATCGATGAAATAAGCCGGTGTTGCATCCACTGGTTGAACCTGGTCAGTACACGTCCATCAAGCTCACAACTCGGCTGCTGCGAGCGGGGGTTCAAGCATCCATGGGTTCCGTCGGGGACTCGTACGACAACACCCTCGCGGAGAACCTCTGGATGCTCATCAAAACCGAATGCATCCGCGGCCGCACCTTCACCACCAGGGCCGAGGCCAACCTCGCGCTCTTCGAATACATCGACGGCTTCTAAACTCCCGCCGCATCCAGGAACGGCTCGGCTTCCTCAGCCCGATCGAGTTCGAGGATAAGCACTACGCCGAGCAGGCGACGGCCGAACCAACGAATCTGAACACCCATCAACCCCTGCTGACCAGCTGATCAGCACCTCCCGCATGACGGGGGAACCTCAGACGCATCCGCGAGCGAGCGCGTGAAGTGCCCTCCAGCGAACCCGGAAGCGAGAGCTGCCGGCCCCGGATGTAGTCGGCCTGGCTGACCAGCCAGGCCGCGAGAATCACCACACCGGTGACCAGCGCGGCCGCGGCCGCGCCGAACTCGGCCAGAACCACCGGCTCCCCCACCACCCGGTGCACCGCCCGGGCGTGCATCTCCCGCTGCGCCGCCCACGTCCGCCCGCCCAGCAACTCCTGCACCGCCCACTGCCCGTTACGCAGATAGTCGTTACGATAAAAACGCCCGTGATGCCCACCGATGATCTCCGCGATACGCCGCACCGCGGAAACCTCGCCGGCATCCGCGAACCCCAAAGCGTCCAACACAGCCGAAGCAGCCTGCATCCCGGCAACGTCATGACCGACCCGCTCAATACCGATCTTCCCCAAGTCCGCCAGGAACGCCTCGCTGAGATGCTCCCTGCCGTGGGGCGAACAGAACTGAAAACCCGAAATCTTCCCGATGTCATGCAGCCCGGCACACAACGCCACCACACCACCAGCCTGCCGAACACCCCAGACCATCAGCGACAGCCCGCCGCTGATTCACCGACAGATACGCATCCCACAAATGCGAGGCCATCGCCGCCGCATCCAGCAGATGCCGCACCAACGGATACGGCGGCCTCCCCGGATCCAACCCCCGCGACTTCCCCCACGCCGTCTCATCCACCATCAACACCACGCCCCACCCCCGCGCACGAAGAATCCGCCAGCAGCGAGGATCAAAACACGAGCCACCGACAACACCACCCAGCCCACCGCCACCGACGCGACCGGCTCATCCCGCCAACGCCACAGCCGCTACCCTCATCCGCATGACCACACCCACCCGAGCAAAAGGACAGCAAAGCCGTCATTAAGTCGCAGCTCAGGAAGGGTCCTCCCCGCCGACGCGGGGGTGCTTCGGAGGGTCATGCCTTCGACGATGCGGTCGACGAGTCCTCCCCGCCGACGCGGGGGTGCTTCGGACTACGCCGAGACCGTCGCTGAGTGGGGCCAGTCCTCCCCGCCGACGCGGGGGTGCTTCGATCGCGACGGACATGATGGTGGCGGCCGAATAGTCCTCCCCGCCGACGCGGGGGTGCTTCGGTGGAGCACGTAGCCGGTCCTGCCCGGCCCCCGACCTCCCCGCCGACGCGGGGGTGTTCCGCTCGCCCGGGTTGACTGCTCATGAGGTGACCAGGTCTTCCCAGTGGGCGGCAAGAGCAGGCATGGGTTGGGGAACGGGCCCGATGTCGCCGTCGCAAGGGACGGGCAGATCGTCGACGGTCTCTTTGAGGGCCTCTTCGCACAGGGCAGGGACGACGGCGGGCAGCGTGTAGTAGGTGCCCGGGCCAGCCGCACAGGTGGCCGAGGTGTCGGCGTGGTGGGCGACTGGGGTGTAGGTGCTCCAGCCAAGGGTGTTGAGGCGGTGGAGCTGGCCGGCCCAGTGGGCGGCGTCGCGCATCTCGCCGTGGCGCAGGTGCAGGAGGTAGAGGCACAGGGCGGCGGCGATGTTGCCGGCGCTGGCGGCGTAGTGCCACCAGAAGCGGGCGCCTTCGTCCTGGTCGGCGAGCTAGAGCAGGGTGGCGAAGGTGAGGGCGCCGTCGAGGTCGCGGCTGGTGGCGGTGACGTGGGCGGCGGCGTCCTGGTGGTGGACGGTGCCGCGGCACCGCAGGCGCAAGTCGTGCGCGGCTTGTTCGTGCAGGGCGGCCGGCTGCGACCGGGCCTCGGGTCCGGGGTGGGGGACGGTGCTGAGGAACTGTACCCAGCGCAGCTCGTGCAGGTGCGCGGCGAGGGTGTGCCGGGCGGCCTGAAGGTCGGCGGTGGTGTACTCGCCCTCGAAGACGCGGGTACGGCGCAGGGCCTCGTCGGTGCTGCGCGGGGTGCGGTTCACTGGCCGCTCACTCCGTGCAGGGCTTGGAACACGAAGATCTAACGGAAGGTAACTTTCCGCATACTCAAAGCAGGAGCGCTCTTTGCTTCCGCGTAACGCCACACTTCGCCACCCCGTGCACCGTTCGCGCCACCCCCGGCGAACTGCGCTGACGACAGATCCGAAAGAGACCGGGCCCTATTTGCGCGAACGTGAAATTGCACGCGGGTGGTGGTTGCGGTGCGGAGGGCGAGCGCGGCGTACAGGGTGCGGCCGAGGGTCTGTCCTGCGCCGCCGAGGCCGAGGGCCCAGGCGGCTTGGGCGTGGGTGAAGCCCCGTTCGAGGAAGAGCGGGACGAGGGCGACGACGACTGCGGAGACTGCGACCGCGGAGAGGGTCAGGGCGCCAGCCAGCATCCAGAACGGCCGGCTGCGGAGGACGGCCGTCGCGTCGCTGGAGGCGTGGCCTGTGGTGGAGGCGCTGGGGGCCAGGGGCCTTTGAGGACGAGTACGTGGGCGGGGATGGTGATGACGGCCAGGACCAGGGCGAGCACGGTGTAGGTGGCCCGCCAGCTCAGGTGGTCGGCCAGAGCCGCGGTGGTCGGAGCGAAGACGGTGGAGGCGAGACCGTCGGCGAGCGTGACGATCGTCAGGGCGCGTACGTGGTCGGGGGCCCACCAGCGGGGTGAGGGCGGCGAAGGCGGGCTGGTAGAAGGTCGTGGCCGTCGCAAGTCCGGCCAGCGCCCAGCCGGCGGTGAAGACGGGCATGATCGGGGCCGCGGCCACGATCAGCAGGCTGGCTGCGCCGAGTATGGAGCCGTGGTCATGACGGCGCGGGGGCCGCGACGGTCGAGGATGCGGCCGACGCGCGTCGAGGCGGCGGCCGTCCTCGGTGGCCAGGACCAGGCGGCCTCGCCGTCCCGCTCGATGGTCTCGGTGCGGAATCCGGTGACCGCGTGGGCGTGGCCGTCGCCGACGGCGGCCTTCGCCGCGGGGCCGAGCGCGCCGCGGGCGGGGAGCTGGTCGGCTTCGCCGCCGCCGAAGGTGGAGCCGGAGATCCCCCGGCGCAGGATCCACACCGCCTTCGTGTCGAGAAGAGCCGCACGTGCGACCACTCGCACACGGCCGCCCCGGCGGTCGGCCCCGCTTCCAGGACCAGCGGCTCGATGCCGTATGCGACGAGGTGGGCGGCGGCGGCCAGGCCTGAGGGACCGGCTCCGATCACGACGACGGGCAGGTCGGCGGTGGCAGGCGCATTCATGATCGACTCCTCTTGTTTCGACATTCGTCGATGGCTTGCGCTCGCCAGCATGGCACCCTATATTGACAGACGTCAATATAGACATTTATCGAATCAAATGGGTTCGTTCAGGGAGCGCACCGACGTCGCTGTAGCGGCGGCGGGCAGTCCGGTCTGGCCGCCGCGCACGCACTGCTGCGGCGTGCTGCGGCCGGTGACGCTGAAGACGTCGACGGGATCGTGGCCCCGCTACTGCCACTGGAGTGGCTGCGCAGTCTGCCGTCGGACTCCCCGCGCGGGGTCGGCCGGGACGCCGGCCGGGTCGCCCGCTGCTCGAACCCGAGCCGTCCGGGGCCGTGGCGCCGTGCTGCCCTCCGCTGACCGAGCGCCCGTTCACCGCCGAGGAGGCCGAGACGGCCGCGCGGATGTTCAAGGCGCTCGGTGCCCCGGTGCGGCTGCGCCTGTTCTCCGCCGTGGCCTCGCACGAGGGCGGCGAGGCGTGCGTGTGCGATATCTCCGACGTCGGCGTCTCCCAGCCGACCGTCTCCCACCACCTGAAGAAGCTCAAGGACGCCGGGCTGCTCACCTCCGAGCGGCGCGGCACCTGGGTGTACTACCGGGTCGAGCCCTCGGTGCTGGCCGCGATGGGCACGCTGCTGACCATCGCGCCGGCCGCGGCCTGACAGCAGCCGGGAGCAGGAGGAGCATTGCCGTGTCCGGCGAGGGCTGCGCGAGCGAGCGGCCGTCATACCGGCCACTGCCATGACGCTCTTCGCATCAGACGCCTCGGCTCATCATGCATCACGCGCCGCTGATGCTGCTCAGGCAGCCTCAGCAGGCCGAGGATTCCAGAGCTCGGTGTACCGCTCCACTTCCTCGGAGGTCAGGTCGTTGTCGCCCTCGGTGCGCAGCAAAGTGGTGTCCCAAGGGCGGCTGCCGTCGGTGCGCGGGGTGAGCAGAACACCGAGCGTGGAGGTCTGTTCGGCCAGGCCGGTCTGCTGATGGAGCTGATGGTGGCGCAGCAGTACGTACGACTGGAAGGCGGCTTCCACCTCGGGGCCGAAGCGGGTGGCGCATCCAAAGATGAGCTGACGGGTTCCGGAGGGGTCGATGGAGCGGCGCCAGCGCCACTTGGTCTCGTCGGCCGGCACCTCGCGTACGTCGGCGAGCATGTCCAGCAGCAGCTGCCCCCATTCGGCGCGCTCCGACCGGCAGTTTGTCCAGGTCGGAAAGGAGGAGTAGCCGGCTGGGCTCGCTGATCTGCGATCTGATGGCGGAGGTGGCGACGTCCTCCATGATGATCCGCATGACCCGATGGGCCTGCTCCGCCCCCGCCGGCACCTGCGGGAGCAGCGGGACGGAGAAGTGTGTTCCGCCGAGTGCGGCGACATCGGGGCTGAGGGGAGCGGGGGGGCGCCTCGGCGTCAGCTGCGGCGAACTCGTAGTAGCGCACGGGTTCTTCACCCAGGGCGACGGCCCGCTCGGCGGCGGCGCGGAAGAGGTAGTCCAGGACGGCGGTGGTGGAGCGCAGCTGATCGAAGAGGAAGTCCCAGTCCCTGCGCGTCAGGGCAATCGCGGGTATGCCGATCGGCTCCAGCGAGCAGATCGTCTCGCCGGGCACCTGCTCGTGGTCCAGCAAGAACACGGCGATCCACTGGTAGGCGTTGCCGTCGACGGACAGTGTGCGGCCGCGAGCGTTGATCATGTCGGCGGGCAGCATCCGCAACTGCCTCACGGTGCCCTTGGCCTGGCGCATGGCCTTGGTCGCGACCTTGCGGATCCAGGCCGCCTCGGCGTCCGCGCCCTTGGGCGCAATCGTGCGGGCCTTGACCTGGATCACGGCACCGTGTTGGCCGGTGATCAGCAGCTGGTCGCCGAGCTCGCGCCGCCCGGAACCTTTGTCGGCGTAAGCGGACTGGAAGACGAAGTCGGAAAGCCCCCAGGTGGCTGCAGCGGCGTGTGCCGCCACCTCAGCACCCGGGCCGTGCTCCACGCCGGTCGGAAGGGGCAGCGCCGGACGTATACGCCGCACGTACGGCCCGTTCACGGTGTCCACGATGAGCGTGAACGCGTTCGGGTCGTCGTCCTGGATGAACCGCCACAACGCGGATGACGTTTTTCGTACCGGCGTCCGCGCGGGGGCACACGCTGCAGCCTGCGTCACTCCCCCGTCCTCCGGTTGGGCGTGAAGATGAGCGCCACCAGGGCCAGGCCGACCGCGCCGCCGACCACCTGCATGGCGATGAAGCCCACCAGGGAGCCGGGGGCGATCCCCGCGAAGGTGTCGCTGAAGGCACGGCCGATGCTCACCCCGGGGTTCGCGAAGGACGTGGAGGAGGTGAACCAGTATGCGGCACCGATGTAGGTGGCGACGGCGACGGGTGCGAAGCGCAGCTGTCCGGTGTGGGCCAGGCCGAAGATCAGCAGGACCAGGCCCGCCGTGGCAACGACCTCGCCGAGCAGCAGGTGCCCGGCCGAGCGGTCGTGGGTGGACCACTCCACCAGTGCCTTGCCGAACATCGCGGCCGCCAGGATCGCGCCCGCGATGGCACCCGAGATCTGCGCGGGGATGTAGACGGCCGCCTCCCTGATCGTCACCCCGGCGCCGCCGCGCCGTCTCGTCCACCACTCGGCCAGCGTGACGACCGGGTTGAAGTGCGCACCGGAGACCGGGCCGAGCAGAAGGATAAGCACACCGATACCGAAGACGGTGGCCAGGGAGTTGGCCAGCAGCTGCACCCCGACGTCCTTGGTCAGTTCGGTGGCCTGGATGCCGGAGCCGACCACGACCGCCACCAGGGCGGCGGTGCCGACGAGTTCGGCGGCGGCCCGGGCAGCCAGCGGCCGGCGGGGCGGGGTCGCGCCCGGAGCGGGCTGCGGCTCAGCGGCAGGTATCGCCGATTCCGCGGCGGACTCGTGCGTGGCGGTCAACAAAGACTCCTTGGTGCGGTTGCCGGGGGCGGCGACAGGTCAGGGGCAGGAGCGCTTGTTGCCGGCGGCGCTACGGGCGGACTCGGCCAGCTCGGCGAACTGTCCGGCAAGCGATGCGATGACGTCCGCGCGCAGCTTGTAGTAGGTGAACCGGCCGCACGGCTCCGTCTCCACGATCCCGGCCTCGCGCAGCACTCTCAGGTGGTTGGAGAGGTTGGTCTGCCTGGCACCCGTCTCCTCCACGAGGTGGGTGGTGCACAGCGTCTCTTTGGCGAGGAGAGTCACGATCTGGAGCCGAAGCGGGTCGGCCAGAACCCGGATCAGATCAGTGTCGACTGACGTCAGCATGCGCAGCGCCGGGCTCGAGCCCGGAGGTAGAGGATCGACGAGATCAGCCGTAGGCCTCGTCAATGTGGCGGGCCGTCATGCCGACGTTGGCGCCGTAGCGGCGCATCTGTTCCAGCTTGCCGTCGGGGAAGAGCTGCTGGACGTTCTTGAAGAGCCGCATGGCCTTGTAGCCGCGCAGGAAGCCGTAGCCCGGCAGCACGATCCGGTTGGACATCAGCAGGTTCATGCCTGAGATCACGCCGTTGCGCTGGGACTCCCGTTGGTCGTCGCCCAGGACTCCGGCATGCACAATCTCCTTGCTCTGGTCGGCGTCGGCCGCGTGCCAGCGGGCCTGCCAGCCGTCTCCGGCGTGACACTCGAGCCAGTCCAGGATCCGGCCGGTGAAGCCCAGGAGCCTCACGCCGGGATCGACGCAGCCGCGGTACTTCCTGCGCGGCCAGAGCGGGGAGGCCGGCAACAGTGCCAGCACTTCGTCGCGGGTGCGCTGGTCGTGCGGGCCGACGCGGTTCTTGTCGGCCTTGAGGTCGTGTTCGACGAACAGCGGCCGTGGCGGCGTCGTGCCGGTTCCGGCGAGCCGAGTCCGATTAGCGCGCCGCCCTCCTGCGTAGCTCATGCTTGAGCACCCCCGAACAGCACCGCCAGGTCGCTCGCCTCGTAGCCCGAGGCGACAGCGGTGGGTGGCGCGGGGTGCTTCGCACGTTCCTCCCGGTCGGCCAGATACTCCTGGACTCGGGCGATGACCTGCTCTTCCTCCTCGACCAGGTAGATGTCGGCGGTCGTGCTCAAGTGCGCGTGCCCGAGGATGGTTTGCACGTCCCGTAAGGTCAGGCGCTTGTCCCGGGCCATCCTCAGCGCGGCGGTGTACCGCAGATCGTGCATCGACCAGTTCGTGCCCAGCAAGGCGTTGGCCCGGCGAAACACCGCGCGCAGGGCCTCGTAGTTCATCGGCTGATAGGCCAGACCCTCACCGTGATCACGTCGGCGCAGCGTCCACCACAACGGAGCCTGCGGATCCAGCGGCGGTCCCTCGCTCTGGTAGGGCCGCAGCCAGATGAACGACTCCGGGCTGGAGGGCAGCCACTGCTCGGCCTGGGAGCCCTTGCGTTCGACGCGGACCAGTTGATCGCCCCAGTCGACGTCGACACCACGGACCCCGAGAAGCTCGGAGGCGCGGGCGGCGTTGCTGATCCCGAGGGCGAGGATCGCCCGGTCCCGGTTGGAGCGCAGCGCCCCGAACAGCTCATTCCACCGTTCGTCCGACATCTGCCGGGGCCGACGCCGTGGGACCTTGGGGTTGTAGCGCAGCCGCCCCTCGGTGCCGTACGGATCCAGAGGATTGTGATGGGCGTGCGGACGCCGCCTCGTGCTTCGGGCCAGCGGCACCCGGTTGACCAGCGGGCCGCTGCCCGACTCGATCCAGAACTCGTAGAAGCTGCGGATCACGGCATTGCTGTGCCGAATGGTGCGCGGCTTATAGAGGTCGTCCAGGTACGGCTTCTTCGTGATCGTGTTGGTCATCCCCGCAGTCGCCTCCGACTGCGTACGCGCCGACGTCCGCGGCTTCGTCGCGATGCGCAGCCACAACACGAAGTCGCGGACCTCCGCTGAGGTTGCGCGGTCCCACTCGACCTGGACCACCCGCAGCCATCGCCACCAGCGCAGCAGGTCGAAGGCGTAGCTGCGGACGCTGCCGGGCCGGTTGTCGCGAGCGACGAAGTCGATCAGGAACCTACGGATCGGCTCCACTGCTTGTGCCTCTTCATCAAAGACCAGCCAGGGCACCACCCCGATGCCTTTGGCCACGCGCCCCCACCGAGGCAAGGTGATCAACTGGATGTCACGAGATCCTGCGTCCAACTCTGTTGCGCTCCTTCATCGTTCGGATGCGCAACGTCTACCGACTAGTACTCCAGCAGCACTTTGACGTTTTCCCTGTTCAGGGGCGGTTTCGGTGAGTGTAGTGGGCTGATGGTCGGCCCGTGTCCTCTTTCCCGG
>NZ_JBEXXQ010000104.1:0-11407 GCF_040630525.1 Streptomyces sp. NPDC005799 | reverse complement strand
TCCGGGAAAGAGGACACGGGCCGACCATCAGCCCACTACACTCACCGAAACCGCCCCTGAACAGGGAAAACGTCAAAGTGCTGCTGGAGTACTAGCGGCGAGACGAAGAGCATCGGGAGGGGTCAGCAGAACTGGCGCCGCCCTTCCTTGGCGTTACCGGTGCAGTTGGCCCCACTTCTCCGGCCTGGCGCGGCTCCAGGACAAACCGGGCACACCTGCTTCCGGTCAGGACTGGCCCCGTCGCTGAACAGGGCGAACGGCTTCCCGTGGGGCCGATTCAAGCCGGAACCGAACACTTACGTGGGACCGAGTCGGACCGATTCCGGTGGGGCCAGTGGCACCGATAATGCCACTTCCTCGCATGGGGTTGGCGCCGCTCAGATCGGCGATGTACACGTCGGCGTCCATAGCCTCCTGGAACATCGAGCGGTGAATCGTCCCCATGGACGTTTTCTCTTTCTCGATGACCAGGTGGCTATCGCAGTCCAAGCTCTCGCTCAACAGGCGGGCGACGGGCTCCAGGAGCTGGCGGCGGATCTCTGCGACGTCCGTCCAGCGTGCGCGGGTGCCCATCGAGGTCCCGGGCATCGCCACGAAGATCCGGACGGTTCGAAAGGGTTCGCCCGACGCCGATGGAGCCTCTGGTTCCCTCACTTCACCTGCCGGTTCTACCGGCACCGTCCCAGGGGAGGTCTGCTGAGCGGAACTGTGGAGGAGTTGGAGGGCACTCCACCGGTCACGCCAGGCCTCAACGCGCGGATCCCGCAGCGGGACGGGCCGGTGGTTGGTGTCAGTGAAGCCGAGAAGCGTGCACACCAGAGCGAGTAGCAGGTCCAGCCGCGGAAGGCGCTTGCCGTTGAGGACCTCACTGACAGTCGACGGGGGAAGCGGCCGGTCTGCTGGGGCGTATCGCTCAATCTCGCGCAGCGCGGGGTTACCCTGCCTGATCCGCAGAGCCCTCAGATCCGCGGCAAGTTCCGCCAACCCTTGTTGCTCGTCCATTCACTCACCCCCGGCGCCTGCGAGTAGAAGTGCCCCAAGCCGTCCGACTGCGTTCGCCGACATCCGGCGTCCGGGACGCTGCGGGACCGTTCGACAGTCAGAGCATTCCCGCTGCCAGCCGCTTCACTGGCGGCATGGCTGAGAAACCACACATCACGGGCCGCTCAAAGCGTCCCGCCCGGCAGCAAGGCGAGCCCGCCACCCTCGCTGAACGCACGCTGGACTTCATCGCCTTGCTGGGTCTCCTTGCAGCGGTCACCACCGTCTTCATCCTGGCCGGCCCGCAAGCGTTCGCCGCTGTCACCTCCGCTGGCACGGGGTTGTTCGCCGCCTGGCGCGGTCACCGGCGCCGGGACTGAGACAGCGCGAAGGGCTCCGCTCCCCCAGAGCGCGCACGGAGTGCCACCTGCGGACCAGGAAGGCGGTGCCCGTGCTGGCGGCCACCTCGGGGAGCGGCGTCTTTCCATGATCGATCACGCATTCAATGTCGGCTTACGTGGCCGGGCGGTGTCCAAGGCCGGTCGGATGTACTCCTCCCCTTCTTGCACGTTCGAGTCGGAGGGAGCGGCGCCGCGTCACCGCGCGGAGCGCTTGGGACCTGATGGAAGCGGAGGGAGGAAGGCGTCGAGGACGGCATTGAGGAAGTCGCTGCGGTTCGGGAAGAGGTAGGAGTCGCAGAACGCGTCGTAGACGGCGAGTTCGCGTCCGGAGGGACGGAACGACTGCTGGGTGCGGCTCTTGGTTCGTCCACGCTCCACTCGACGGTTCGGGACGTCTCCGAAGAGGCCGTCCTCGTCGAGGTCCTCCTCGGCGAGGGGTTGCTGCTGGCGCCGGACGTCTTCTCGCAGTTGCTGGAACAGGTCGTGCCTTTTGGCATGGAGAAAGGCCCGGCGGACGACGACGGCGTTGGTGGGTTCGTGGCCGGTGGCCAGTTTCTGGGTCGTCTGGTACTGCTCGAACCGTCTGCGCACCTCCGTATCGACCATGATCAGGCATGGGAAGGGGTCCTGGGAGTCGGCACGGGAGTGTGCGGCGGGTGCCGGGTTGTGCGGCGCAGCAGGCCTGGGGGGCTGCTGGGGTGGCGCCATGTCGGGCAGGGCGGCGCCAGCCGGCCGATGGTCCGCTGCAGCGGCATCGATTGGGCTTGCCGGACGTGCGGGAGGTGCAGGGCGCCGGGCAGCGGGGGCAAATGCTGCCGCAGCAGCCTGAGGAAGGGCGAAACCGTCGAGGCTCCCGTCGTCCTCGGGCAGGCCTCCGCTTCTGGTGTTGTCGCTCGCGGTCGTTTTGCTCATGCTGCATCTCCTGCATGGTGGTGTCCGGCGTCGAGATTGGCTTTGGCCTGGAGGACTTCCATCGCGAGTGACTTGTAGTCGCCCGCCAGGGCCTTGATGGAGCGGTGCAGGGCGGGATCGAGGTCTTTCAGGCCGACGAGTTCCTGGGGGACCTTGCCTCGGGATCTGCAGGCGACGGCGGCGGACTCGACGTGTCGGATGCACTGGTCAAAAACCGGTGCGTTGCCTTTGAGGTCGGCGGCGAGTTGGTCCTTGATGTTGGACTGCACCTTGGTGGCAGTGGAGTTCGTACCGAAGACGGCGACGCCGAGGAGCCGTAGCGCCGGGTTGAGGGCGATGGCGCGGGCGAAGCGCCGCGCTACGGTACGGAGTCCCTTTCGAGAGGAGGGATCACTGCGGGAGGGAATGAGGACCATGTCTCCGGCGACGAGTGCCTGCAACTGCAGGGGTTCACTTCCGGGCGCGACGTCCAGGATGATCACGTCGTAGAGATGGCGTACTGCGTCGAGGGCGGAGGCATACATCCCCATCCAGGCGGTCTGGTCCTCCGGGGTGTTGGTGAACCTGGCCGCGCGTCGCTGGCAGTACAGCTCCTCGATGATGTCTTCGAGTGCGGCACCACCTGGAATCACATACAGGTTGGGGCGGGCCTCGCCGGTCGGTGTGAGGGGTTTGCCATCCAGGATGGCGGCTGCTTGGGCCTGTCCTCCGTCGTCGAGGTCGCTGCCGGTGAATCCGAGGTCCTCGCCGTTGTTGCCCTGTTCGTCCATCTCCATGAGAAGGACGCGGAGTCCGAGCTTGGAGAGGGCGACGGCCAGAGCGGCAGAGAGGCTGCTCTTGCCGACTCCCCCCTTGCCGTTGACGATGACGAAGATCTTGGAGGCGTGGAGGCCCTCGGCCATCAGATGCAGTCTGCGCTGCAGAGCAGTCTTGACTCTGCTGAGGTCGACGATGCCGAGTCCTTGGAAAGCCCGGTTCACACACCTCACCTCTCATCTCATAGCGAACATAATGTGATTATCGATGCTAAAGTTGCATACGTGCTCGCCCAGTGAGACACGCAGGCGGCCGACGAAGAGCGCAGGCATATTCCCCTGCTCAGGCCTGAAGACCAGCCCGAAACGGAGCCTTGCAGGTCACAGCGCACCTGGCACGCCATATAGGACGGCTCATAGCATCGCTGCGGAGACGGAAGGGAAACGTCTACGAGGCTCGTCGGCCACTGCGTCTACAGGACCCACGGACGATGCGCTGCAGCGCATGAGACTCCCCAATTGGGGAGCCGAGCGCCACAGCCTGCCCTCGCGGGAAAAGGGGCCGCTGGCGGTGCCGAGAGCAGGCATCACGTGAGCCTCTACGTGGCTTCATCGGGATTCCTCCGTGGATACCCCCGCCTTCAGGCGGGGGAGGAAACGGACTCCTGCGGAGCAGGGCAGGGACAGCCGATGCGCCGCCAGGGCGGATCGGCATTCACCGCCAACCACCCGCAGGCAAGAGGTAGTTTGTATTGCGCCCGGTCGGCGATAACCAAGCCGACCAGGCCTACCGCCGGGCTGGCGGGATGTCAGGTCTGTGGAGCCGGCGTAAGACTGCTGGGCGTACCAACGTCCCCTGCCGCTAGTTCGGGGCAGCTGCTGTCCGAGAAGCAGAAAACTCAACCCGCGAGGGAAGAACCTCCCTGCTTCAGCTGGGGGAGAAGTCAACCGGCCACAAGGGCGGCCGCAGCCTCATACGCCAGTTGAGCCTCGGGAGTAGCGGCCGCCGGGCACCCTGTCGTCCGCTCGATCTTCCTCAGTTCACGGACCACGGCCGCCACATAGGTCCTGAGACTGACGATCCGGGTCGCCGTGGTGCAGTCGGGGAGAACTGTGGCGACCTCATCGAGCCAGTCGGTGACGTCCGCACCATCATCCAAGCCGGCTCTGTGCTCGACCAGCCGCCGTGCGACCGGCACAAGAAGGTCATGGCGGCGGACCGCCTCATCCGCTATTCGACGCGCCTCGGCCTCACGGAGCGCCGTCTGCCGCTCCGCCTCGAGCACAGCTTCTGGTGTGCGGCGCACAGAACCGTCAACACCCCGGGAAGCGTCAGTCAGTGCCGCAGCGCGGAGACGAGTCGCCTTGTTGTACGCGGCGCTAGCGGTCCGCACGGCCAGGGCCGGCACCAGTTGGGTCCACTCGGCTTTCGCTTCCCGGGCATCTTCGATCGCCCTGGCCTGATGGATGTCCGCCTGTTCGCGGACGTATTCCCACAGCTTCACGCGCGTGATGGCAGCCACACGGCGGGCCTCTGCACTCCGTAGTGCACCAGCGTGGGCTTCGAGGTGGAGGAGAGCACCGTACAGCTCTTCGTCCGCAGGCATCCGGCTCAGCGATTCGTCTTCTGCGTCCTCGTGCAGCTGGCGCAGCATCCCGACGAGTGCGGCGGTGTCGAGAGGCCCGATCAGGGTGCGCGGTTTGAGCAGGGGCTTCTTCACATCCGGCTTGCGAGAAGTACGTGCTGCCATCCCTCGAGTGTGCCGCCTGGTGCTGATTCACAGAATGTGAATCCACGTATTGTGTCCGTCTCGACACGACTCCCCAATGGGGGAGGGATGCGCGACGATGTGCCGGAGCACCGGTACTTGTCGTACGTCGGCCCTTCGACCTTCGGATGGCCACCGAAGTTGCACGACAACTGTCGGGAGATTCGCACCGTACTTGTCGTAGGCGGGCGGACCCGCCCCCATGGCTACTGGCCGCAGCAACTGGGCGAGTTGTTCGTCGAGATCGACATGCCGGTCGCGTCCACAGTCTTGATCCAATCGACTGTCGCGCGGATCTTCCCCAAGTGGTCTTCCGACACCTTGGTCTGGGTGTCGGTGACTCGTGCCCCCGCAGCTTCGGCACCGTCCTACGGGTGAGGGTGGGCGGTGAGCCAGTCTTGGAGGTGCTGCAGGCCGTCAGGGGTGGAGTGGCCAGCCTGTTCGGCCAGCTGCCAGCTGTTCTTGCGGGGCACCGGGGCGAGTAGCCCGCGCACATGGTCCCGCATGCGGCGGCGGAGCTCTGCGAGGGACAGGACGGGTGGTACGGGAGCCAGTCCGCGTACCCGTACACCGCCGGTCCAGTCGGCGGCGCCGAGCTGGCCCAGGCTGGCGCCCATTACGCGGGTCCCGGAGGGGCCGACGGGCTGGGGGGCGGTGTCCTGCCGGTACTGGGTGGTGTCCCAGTGGTAAGGGGGCAGGGCCACGGGGGGTGTTTGCGCGGCGTACCAGCGGCTGAAATCGATCCTGCCGCCGGCGGCGAAGAAACGGCCCGCGCTGCGGATCAGTTCCGTGTGTTCGTCCTGGCCGCGTCGCAGGGATGCCACCGCGTATCCGTCGAGTCCGTGTGCGGCCAGTGTCTCGCCGACGGCTGCGGACAGTACCGGGTGCGGGCTGATCTCGACGAAGACGCTTCGTTCGCGTTCGGCGACCGTGCGGACGGTCTCGGTGAAGCGGACGGGCCGGCGGAGGTTGTCGATCCAGTAGGCGGCGATCAGTTCGGGTCCGCCGACGAGTCGGCCGGTGACCGTGGAGACCATGTGGCAGCTGGTGTCGGCCGGGGTGAGGCCGTTGAGGAGGTTGCCCAGGTCGTCGCGTAAGGAGTCCATGTCGGGTGAGTGGGAGGCGACGTTGACCTTCACCCTTCGGCACAGGACGTCGTGTGCGCGCAGTTGTTCCTCCAGGGCGGTCAGCGCCGTGTCGCTGCCGGCGACGACCGTGGTGGTCGGTGATTTCTCCGCGGCGACGCAGACGGTGTCGGCGTAGGGGGCGATGGCCTGTCGTGTCCGCTGGCGCATCACAGCCGACAAGGTGGTTCTCACCACCGGCCACCCCCACCACATCGCCGGCAGGGCCGACCGCGACCTGCTCGACTTCGCGTCCCGCCACCGCGGCACCCGCTACCTGCGCGGCGCGTCCGCCGCCGACATGGAGCTCGACGAACTCACCGTCGGAACCCCGGTGGGCATCCTCGGACTCGGACTGACGTTCTACGACGTCGCCGCGGAACTGACCGTCGGCCGGGGCGGACACTTCGTGCAGCGCTCCGACGGCAGCCTGGAGTACGCGCCTTCTGGCCACGAGCCGCACATCGTCGCCGGCTCGCGCAGCGGCCTGCCCATGCTGGCCCGCGGGCGCAACCAGAAGGACGCCTACTACCGCTACCAGCCGGTGTTCTTCACCTCCGAGGCCCTCGCCGACCTGCGCCGGGCGAACCGCTCGGCGACGGGCGACGGCCAGTTACGTTTCCGTTCGCAGGTCCTGCCGCTGATGCTCCGCGAGGTCGAGCACGTCTACTACACCACCCACGTGCGCCGACGCGACGGCGAACGCGCGGCACAGGTCTTCGCGAACTGGCACCGCTCCGCGGCCGGAGAGCCCGAGAGCACGGCGCCCCTCCTGAAGGAGGCTGGCCTCGCCGACCTGCCCGCGATCGACCTGGAGACCATGGCCCGCCCCTTCACAGGCCAGACCTTCACCAGCCCGGGCGCCTTCCACGAACGGCTGACCTCGCTGCTGCGCGACGACGCCCGCCAGGCCGAACAGGGAAACCTCGACAACCCGCTCAAGGCCGCCCTGGACATCCTGCGCGACATCCGCGGAGTGGTGCGCGACGCGGTGGAATTCTCCAGCCTGCACCCCGACTCGCACCGCGACGAGTTCCTCGGCTGGTTCAACCCCATCAACACCATGGTGTCCGCCGGCCCTCCGGCCGTGCGGGTCTCCCAGGCGATCGCCCTCATCGAGGCCGGCGTCCTGACCGTGGTCGGCCCCAGCCTACGCATCGGGACCAACGAGGACACCGGCTGCTTCACCCTCCAGTCGCCGCAGGTCACCGGGTCGTACCAGGAGACCGAGATCCTCATCGACGCCCGAATTCCGCGCGCCGACGCCCGCATCGACGCCTCCCCCCTGATGCGCCAGCTCATCAACGACGGTCTGGCATCCGTGCACGTCAACATCAACGCAAGAGACGGCGCCCGCTTCGCCACGGGCGCGCTGGCCGTGACCGAGAAGCCCTACCGCCTGGTCGACGCGACCGGCCGGCCCTCGCGAGGCCTGTACGCGCTGGGCATCCCGACCGAGGACCTGCGCTGGTTCACCCAGATCGGCAACGGACGGCCCGACGCCATGGTCGGCTTCCACACCGACGCCGACGCCATCGCCGCAGACGTCCTCGGCCACAAGCCCCCCATCGGCGCGCACCCCGTCCGGCACTCGCTGCCGACCACCGCGCTGTCCCGGCCCATCGCCGCCGACCTCTGACCTGACGGCCCCACCCCACAAGGAGCACCGCCGTGACAGGCCACAACCCCGCCGCCACCGAGGAATTCCGCGCGGCACGCGACCTCCTGCTCTCCCTGCGCACCGACCACGACGCCGCCGTCGCCCGCTTCACCTGGCCACGCCCCACCTACTTCAACTGGGCCCTCGACTGGTTCGACCAAATCGCCCGCGGCAACGACCGTGTCGCCGTGAAGATCATCGGACCTGACCGCCGGTCCGAATCCGTCACCTACGCGCAGTTATCCGAGCGCTCGGCCCGCGTCGCCAACTGGCTGCGCCGCCTCGGGGTCCGCCCCGGTGAACGCCTCCTGCTCATGCTCGACAACCAGGTCGCCGTCTGGGAGGCACTGCTCGCGGCGATGAAGGTCGGCGCAGTCGTCACCCCGACCTACACCACCGTTTCGCAGGCCGACCTCCACGACCGACTCACCCGCGGCGAGGTGGCGCACATCATCACGGCCGACCACCTCACCGGCGCCTTCGCCGCCGCACCGGCCCACCTCACCCGCATCGCCGTCGGGTCCGACACCGCCGGATGGACGCCGTACCGCGAGGCCTACACCGAGTCCCCCAACTTCCGCCCCGACCGGCTCACCCATGCCGACGACCCGCTGTTCGTCTACTTCACCTCCGGCACCACATCCCGGCCCAAGATGGTCTCCCACACCCACAGCAGCTACCCCATCGGCCACCTGACCGGCATGTACTGGAACGGCCTCGTCCCGGGCGACGTCCATGTCAACATCTCCGCCCCCGGCTGGGCCAAGCACGCCTGGTCGAGCTTCTTCGGCCCCTTCAACGCCGAGGCGAGCGTCCTGTCGGTCAACCTCCCCGCCAGCGGCGACCCGACGCTCCTCCTGGACATCCTCCGTGAGGAACATGCCACCAGCCTGTGCGCCCCGCCCACCGCATGGCGCACCCTCCTCCGGCACGACCTGGCCGAACGCCGGAGAGGTTGCCTGGGCCTCCGGGAGCTCGCTTGGGGGTGGGACGCCATCTGCGCCGACGCCGCGATGGAATGCGCGACCTCCATCGTGTCTACCGGCGGTAGAATCGGCGCTATGAGCAAGCCAACGAGCATCAAAACCAGCGAGGAAGTGCGCGACCGGCTGCGCATCCTCGCGGAGGAGCGCGGCACCACCATCACGGAGCTGCTGGAGGACCTCGCCACCCGGGAGCTCACGGCGGCCGAGCGGGAGCAGCGTGCTGTTGAGGCTGCCCGCGAGCTCGGCATCGAGTACACCGAGCAGGTCCAGCAGACCGGCCAGGACGCCTGGGCGAAGATCCGCGCCCATCAGGGCGGCGCCGCGGCATGAACCTGACGGCCGTCCTGGACCACACCGCTCTGGCCGCCCTGTACCGTGCGGATCCCTTCTTCACCGGCCTCTACATCGAGGCCTCGCGTGGCACCGGCCGGGTCATCGTTCCGTCGCTGTCCGTGCTGGCCGCCGAACGGAAGGTCGCCGGTGCCGGCAAGCATGCGGCGTCCCTGCGGTTCGCGGAGAACGTGCCGTTCACCGCGGCGCACGCGGTGGATGCGATGGACTGGAGAAGCGTCGACTGGCCGGTGGTGCATGCGGCAGCGATCGCCTGGCAGGCGGTGAAGGCCGGGGAACCGCTCACTGTCCTTTCGCTGGAACCCGAGCTGTATGCGGGCACCGGCATCACTCCGCTGAACCCGACCTGACCCTTCGGCCCGTCTATGATCAGCGGGTCGGTGTAAAGCTCCGCGAGCGCCGCTCAGCTGGCCGCGGCCGCCGCCCGCCCGGGCAGCGTCGACGTTCCGCTCCGTCACGCTGGCTATCGCTGCGTCGACCAACTCGGCGGTGAACACTCTCCTCAAGATGCCGATCCGCACCCGTTCCCTAGCATTGCTCTGCCCTTCCCCTCAAGGTCAACGGCGTTTTGTGCTCTAGAGATACGGGCGCGCGGGTCGGTAGCTCCTCAGCCCTGGCGGGCTTGCGGTGCCCCGCCGGGGTCGTCGTTCGCCATGGGCGCGAGCGAGTCCGTCGGGGCCTTCAACACAGGAAGCGTGGCTGAGACCGGGAGAGGGTTACTGCAACATACGTGCACCTAATCCGTCGGCGCACCGCATCGTCGTGGCGGACTTTCGGTGGTGCAGGTCGAATGGGTGGGAGGGGGCACAGGTCGGGTTAAAGCAACTGCATTGGCCTTGGCCAGCGCCTGGACCCCGCTGGCCCCACCACTTACCGGTGCGAATCCGTTTCGTTGTGCATCAATCCGTGCGCGCCGCAAGGCGGCGGGACGGTGGATACAGCAGAGGTTCATGGCTGGACAACGCAGCAGGGGAGTGGTCCGTACTCCCTGCGGACCGAAGTGGGGCGCGGCCCGGGGGCTCGGATTTGTTTCAGTGACGAGGGCTGAGTACGGCGATGCGAGCGTGACCTTGGCGTCCGCTGATCGAATCGCCTTGGCACCCCCAGGAGGACACGTCAACGGCGACCGCTGCTGACACAAGTAAGAGAACGCACCGATCATTAGCCACTTGACCTGAATAAACACCCACTCAACCAAGATCGACCGAACTGGCAGGCAGTTCCCCCGGCCGCATAAAGCGATCCGCGGACCTGACTACACAGATCCCTCAATCGTGTCACGCAGTTCCAAGAAACGCACACCACGACCTCATGAACTGGGGCAGCGACCGAGCGATCTGCCACAACGACTCAACGATCTGGGTATCACGATCCTGCAGCCGTACCAGATTGACGTGACGTACATGAGTCCAGCCCGAGTCCAGCCCGGAGCAGCCGTCGCGCAGCAGCTCGATCCCGTGCTCGGGAAGCAAGCGACAGGGCCCACAGGCGTGGTTGATTGACTTCTTGCTCATGTACGTTAGGTTCATCTGGTCGGCCTCACAGCCGTACCTGGTGAACCATCCATCAATCCCCTTGCACGGAGGATCTGTTGGGAGCACTACGCCGACTGGTTGACGCCGAAACTGGCGAGCCGGTCCCGTACGCGCCGTACGCCTTCTCCGGCAGGCATACGCAGGTCGACAAGGCCCGTGTCGAGGCCATCACCGAATCCAAGGCGTTCACGCCCAGCCAGAAGTTCCTCGTCCTATGGTGGATCGGAGTCTCACCGGAAGGAATGGAACCGCTGAGAGCCACCGGAGCGGACATCGCCAAACGGGTGGGGATGTCTAGCGACGCTGTCGGAAAGATCAACCGGAAGTTGGTCAAGCACCGCATCCTGATCGTTCGAGGACGCATCGGCAACTACAACTTCTACCGGATCAGCCCATACATCGCCTTCCACGGGACGGGCATCGAGCAGCGTGAAGCGGTGAAGACGTGCAACCCGCCGGACATCCCCGGTTTCAACGAGAACGCGCCTGCGCGGTGGGAGGCCCAGTGATGAGCAGCGACGACAAGCAGAAGAACCTCGAACTGCTTGAAAAGACGGCCGGCATGACCGCCAACCAGCGCCTCGTCGTCATGCTGTACGCCCTCCACCCCACCGATCGCTCCGGGGCGGTTCTCGAGACTGCTGCCAACCTGGCCAAGCTCGTTGGCATGGCTGCCCCCGTCTTCTCCCGCACACGCAAGCAGGTCATCGAAGCCGGCTGGCTGGAAGAGACCGAGAGGATCGGACACATCAAGTACTACCGTCTCGAACCCAAGCGCATGGGCGAAAACGTCGTCGTACCGCTCCGACGCGCTACTTGACGTTCTGCGGGCCGCTCCTCATGTACGTCACGTACATGAGGGGCGGGGCGCCCAAAACCCCCCCAGGGATGCCCCCGCGCGCCCCCCCCAACGCCACGGGGCCGGTTGAGAGG
>NZ_JBEXXQ010000103.1:0-11835 GCF_040630525.1 Streptomyces sp. NPDC005799 | reverse complement strand
GGACAGTTCGAGCTTGAGGTCGTCGCGCAGGAACGTCCGTATCTTCGACTTGATCTCCTCGGCCTCGTGCTTGGGACCGGCGAATCCCAGCAGCCAGTCGTCGGCATACCGGACGTAACGTAATCGCCGGTAGTCCGGATCGTTGGGGTCCTGGCTCGGCAGGGTGCGGCGGCGGAGCCGAAGCTCCCTGACCGCGTCCCGGTCACCGTGCCGCTTGGCCCGCTGGATCGCGTACTCGACGATCTGGTACTCCCGGTTGGGGCGCCGGCGCCGGCCGTGGTTGTACTCGGGCAGCAGAGACTGTTCGATGAACTGGTCAAGCCGGTCAAGGTAGATGTTCGAGAGGACCGGGGAGGCAACCCCGCCCTGCGGCGCACCGCTGAGCGTGGCATTCCATCGCCAGTCCTCCAGGTATCCCGCCTTGAGCATGTGGCTGATCAGCCGCAGGAACCGGCCATCGTGGACCTTCTCCCTCAGAATCGACAGCATCACCTCGTGATCGAGGCTGCCGAAGCAGTCGGAGATGTCCCCCTCGATGAACCAGTGCGTCCCCTTCCAGACCTCCACCACCTCGCTGAGCGCAGTGTGGCAGCCCCGGTGGGGACGGAAACCGTGGGACCGGTCGGAGAACTGGACGCCGTAGTACGCCTCAAGCAGCAGGCGGACCACCTCCGCGACCAGCTTGTCCGATCAGGGCGGCAGACCCAACGGGCGCTTCTTCGTTGATCCCTTCTTCTCGATGTAGACCCGCCGGGCCGGAGACCATCGATAGCATTCAGCGCGCAGGGCGTCGACGATGCTGCCGATCTTCTCCAATGACATGCCGTCCGCGGTTTCCTCGGTGACCCCCGGCGTCATCGCGCCCTTATTGGCGTAGATCCGCCCGTAGGCCATCAAGTACAGCTGTGGGTTGAACAGTTGCCGATACAGCCTCTCGATCGGCAGGCCTCTCATTCCGCGCTTGCGGATGATGTCCAGCACCGTTTCGGCGGTCTGCATTACGCATGCCTCCCTTCGCTGAACTTCTCGATCACCTGTGCCCCTTCGCCCTTGTTCCGGCTCTCCCGGACCTCACGGCAGGTCGTGACTCCTGCGACTACTACGGGCACTCCGTCGCCATAGGGCTCGCGCCCCGTAGGCGATCCCGTGGTACGTCTTCGCTGTACGTATCGAGCACGACGTAGGCCGCCCACTCATCTCCTTGACCGCCCTCGCTGGGCGACGCTCCGCGTCACGGAGGTTGCCCGGCCCCACAGGTTCAAGGCCCGGCATGACGCGGCATCGGTTACAGGTGTCGTTCCGACGGGTGCGCACTCTCACCACTGGAGATTGGGCTTCAAGCAATCCAGCCTTGGCCATATCGCGCGGGTCTCGCGGCACCCCGCCCCCGGACACCTCCGGACGGCCACCGCTTCCCTGACATGCTCTTTTCCCCTCGCGCTTTCGCGTCCAGGTGAGTCAGGCGACCCAAGAACCTCCCTCCGAGTTCATCCCGACTGCGTCGGGGATACAACGAAGCGCCTCACGGCGCACACCCGCCGTGCGGTTGGGTTGGCCGCCAGCGAGGTGCCTGCTGAGCAGGCCCTTTTCCAACGGCCCCCCACCGAACCGGACGTGCGGCTTGTAACCGCATCCGGCTCTCCGGTGCCTTTTCTTCTCATGAGTTCTGCCGCGAGGGACGCCCGCTGTAGTGGATGTCCTCGTGGCAGGTGCGGCAGACGACCAGGGTCTTCCGATGGCGCGAGGCCATCATCTGCGCCCAGGCGGGCTTCGGTGCCCGCCCCCGGACATTCAGGTCTTTGAGGTGTCGGACGTGGTGCACTTCGACACCGTCGTGCGACCCGCACATCTCGCAGGTGTCGGCGAGCAGACGCTTGACGATCTCGTTGCGTCCGCTGTTCCACACCTGCTTCGGGTGATCGTCGAGACTACCGATCCTGGTCTTGCGCGCCAGCGAGATCCCGCCCCACTGCACCACCAGTGGCGGCCGTCCTTCCCCGCGTTGGACGGTGACCTGAAGCCCCCGGCGGGGACCACGGTCGGTATCCAGGACGGCCCGGTAGCGGTCATAGATCCTGGGGACTCGGACGCGGTACTTCCGCGCCAGCGTCTTGACCAGGGACCGCTCCATGACGTACTTGAGCCGTCCGAGACGGTGGAGGTTGAACGCCAGCTGGTAGTAACCGGCGATCCCGCGGAACTCCGCCTGGTACTGGGCGACAATGGAGAAGTCGCTGTTGACCGTGCGTTCGGTCCGCCGGACCGGTCGGCCGTGGTGCATGTAGGGGCGGCACTTGGCGCGGACGACATCGGCAGGGACCTTCAGTCCGATCTGCGCGTTGATGCTGCGCTGACCGCGATGGTCGTGCTTGGTGTCGTTGTCCAAGACCACGATCTCGTAGCCGAGGAACCGGGCGGCCTTCGTCCGCCCGTGCGTGATCAGGGTCTTTTCCTCGGACAGTTCCAGCTTGAGTTCGTCACGCAGGAACCGGCCGATGTCAGCCTTGATCTCCTCGGCTTCCCGCTTCGGCCCGGTGAACCCCAGCAGCCAATCGTCCGCGTAACGGCAGTAGTTCAGCCGCCGGAAGCCTGGATCATTGGGATCTCGCGAGGGCATGGTCTTCATCTGCTTGCGCAGGGCCCGACCTGCCTCCAGCTCGCCCCGCTGTTCCAGGCGGAAGGCGCGCTGCCACAGCAGCATGTACGGACGATACGGCGTGCGCCGGGCTCCCCGGTTGTAAGCGGGCAGCAGACTCGTCTCGATGTACTTGTCCAGCCGATCCAGGTAGATATTGGATAAAAGCGGTGAAATCACGCCACCCTGAGGTGAACCGCTGAGCGTTGCGTGATAGCGCCACTGCTCCAGATATCCGGCCCGGAGCAGCCCGTCGATCAACCGCAAGAACCGGTTGTCGTGGATCTTCTCGGCGAGAATCGACTGCAGGATCTCATGATCCAAACTGTCGAAGCAGGCTTTGACGTCTCCCTCGACGAACCAGGTAGTGCCCCGCCACCCGGGGTAGATCGATTGCAAGGCGGTGTGACATCCCCGGCCGGGTCGGAAACCATGGGAGTGATCGGAGAACTGCGGCTCGTAATACGCCTCAAGTAACAGGCGCATCACCTCTTGCAGCAGCTTGTCCGACCACGTCGGCAGACCTAAACCGCGCCGACTCTTCGTCCTTCCCTTCTTCTCGATGTAGACGCGGCGCGTCGGTGACCACCGATAGCGCTCACTGCGGAGCGCATCGATGATCGCCTGGATCTTTCCCAGGCGCATGCCGTCCACGGTCTCGGCCGTGACGCCGGGCGTCATCGCACCGTCGTTGCGGTAGATCCGCCCATAGGCGAGCAGGTACAACTCCCGGTTGAACAAGCACCGGTAGAGACGTTCCAGCGGCAGTCCCTTCCTGCCGCGTTCACGGATGATCCCCAGAAGGGCTTCGGCGCTCTGCATTTCGCATACCTCGCCATCGTGAAGGATCTGTTGACACCTGGGGCCCTTCGCCCAATGTGGACGGCTTTCCCGTCCTCCCTGGTCGGGCGTTACTCCGACGACTACTACGACCCCTCCGTGGCCATAGGGCTCGCGCCCCGTAGGCCATCCCGTATTCCCCTTGCGCTGGACGTATCGAGCGTGACGTAGGCGACCCGGTCCGTCCCCTTGAGCGAACTCGCTGTCCGCCGCCCGCCGGCCGGAAGGGTTGAGACGACAAAACTCCGGATCGTCCGATGCCGACGGCTGCGACCTCAGGCGCCGTGTCGCAGGGTGTGCGTCTTCCACCGCTGGAGACTGGGCTTCAAGCAGTGTGGCCTTCGCCTTATCACGCGGGCCTTGCACAGCAGCACCTTCGACGCCTTCGCGATGCTCCGCGCTTCCCCGCCATGCTGTTGTCCCCTCACGCTTTCGCGCTCAGGTCAGACGGGCGGCCCCGAGGTCACCTCCTTCCGAACCTCGGCCCCCTGAAGGGGCGATCCAACGCCGAGTGAAACGGCGCACCCTTTCAACGCAACGGGCTCTCCACGGTCTCTGAGGTTCCCCTCGTAGCGTGGAGCCCTGACAGCAGGGGAAGTTGAGTGTCATGGCGGAGAAGCGTCGGAAGTTCACGGCGGAGTTTCGTGAGGGGGCGGTACGCATCGTGACGGAGACCGGGAAGCCGGTTCCCGAGGTCGCGGAGGACCTGGGGATCAACGAGACGACCCTGGCGAGCTGGGTCTCGCGGGCGAAGCGGGCCGAGAAGAGCACGCCGGAGGACCAGGACGCGTTGATCGCCCGGCTGACCGCGGAGAACGCGGCGCTGAAGAAGGAGAACAAGGAGCTGGGGATGGGCGCGATGTTCTCAAACGCTGCATGGTCCTGTGGGTGAAGTAGCTGCGGCGGACCCGACCGCCGTGGCCGGGGCGATCAGCGACAACAGGACCGAGCACAACATCCCGCACACCGTCTCGTGCCGCGCCCTGGGCGTGAGCGAGTCATGGTTCTACAAATGGCGCGACCGGCGCCCCACCGGGCGTGAGGTGCGCAGACAGCGGCTGGCCGACGAGATCAGGGAGATCTTCACCGAGTCCGGCGGCACCTACGGATCACCGAAGATCTTCATCCTGCTGGTCCGAAAGGGCTGGCGCATCTCGGTGAACACCGTCGCGAAGCTGATGGCCGAACTCGGCCTCGTCGCCCGGGTGATGAGACGCCGGAGCGGGCTGACCAGGCCGGGCACGCGGCTGGCCGCGCCGGACTTCGGCAAGCGGGACTTCACCGCCGAGGAACCCGACCTCGTCTGGGTGGGCGACATGACGGAGATCGGCGCCGAAGAGGGCAAGCTCTACCTCGCCACGGTCATCGACCTGTTCTCCAGGCGCCTGCTCTGGTACGCGATGGACGCCCACCACGACGCCGGCCTGGTGGTCGCTGCGCTGAACATGGCCGCAGCCACCCGCGGCGGCGACGTCCGCGGCGTGATCTTCCACAGCGACCGCGGATCGGAATACACCTCGCGGAAGTTCGGCCGTGCCTGCCGCAATCTGGGCGTCTTCCAGTCCATGGGCCGAGTGGGATCCTGCTTCGACAACGCCGTCAGCGAGGCGTTTAACAGCGTGCTCAAGGTCGAGTACATCCACCGTCGCACCTTCCGCACCCGGGCCGAGGCCCGCCTCAAGATTGCCACCTGGATCACCGACATCTACAACGCCCGCCGGCTACACAGCGTGTGCGACTACAAGAGCCCGATCGACTACGAACGCGAATACTGGGCCGACCTCACCGTGGGGCTGGCTGCATAGGAAGGACTCCACAGTTCGAGGGGATTGACACGCCCCCGGGCGTACGCCCCAACGTTGATCGGCTACACCACACAGCGGGACGCCATCCCTACGAGCCCTCGGTCTCACCTGACAAACCCGAACAGATCTCGATCTTGCAATGACCCTGGACGACCAGGCCGTCCACCTACTCGCTGCATTGCACGCCAGCGCGCGTTGTGCCGTACCGAGCGCGGCCTGTACGCGCCCGGCCTCTTTCCGCAACCCAGCGATTTCTTTCCGGACCTTGGTCTCCTGGGCCTCCAGGAGACCAAGCATCGACGGCGCCAGCCACCTGCGCACGAGCCAGACGAGCGGACAAACCGCGCCCATCTCTCCTACCGCTGACCGGAGTTCACGTCCCCCGACTCCGAATCAACCGATCACGTTCGGAAAACAGATGGTGTCTGAGATAGCAGGTTTGCCTGCGGCGCATTGTTCTGTGGCCGAGTCGATCACTTCTCGCAGAAGGCGGGCTCGAATTGGGGCGGACCAGGCTACAGGGGGCTCTTTTTTCAGTATTAGAGATGCCTCAGCCAAGGCTTCGGTTCCGGCATCTGGGGGCGAGACAAGGCCGCGGGTCAATGACGCAAACGCGATACTACTTGGCGTCCCCCATGCCCGTGCGAGGCGTGCCTCTTCAGCTGCGAGTTGTGCCGCGCGATCGGTTTCGCCGAGAGACTGGCACGTGACCGAGGCCAGCAACCGCCAGGGCAGCAAGGCTGGTGTCATAATGCCCGAAGCCAGCATATGGCGGCCTGATTCCAAAAACGCGTCTCGAGCCTCGCGGACGTCGCCTTCATAGAGCGCCAAGAGACCCCGGCTGTAGAGGGCATGCGGTGCTTGAGGGTCGTCTGAGGGACGCAGGAGCAGCGCTGCTGCCTGCCTGGCCGCGCCGATATCGCCACGTTCAGTATGGAGCCGTACACGCAATGTTGTTATCCAGTTTTTCAGGGAAGCGGGCCAGAGTCGCTCGGGCACAACCTGCGCCACCGTCTCGAGGTCGGCGGCCGCTTGCCCGATCCAACCTCCATGCACCCCAGCGTTGGCGCGTGCGGTGAAAGCAAGTGCGCGTGCCAGAAGTGCGCCCTTACTTCTGGCGTCTTCGGCCGCATGGTCCAGACCCGACATGGCTTCTGCAACATCATCTGTCAAAATCAGCGTCAGGCAGGCCGCGATCCGTGAGGCAAACGGCACATGGTGCTCCACCGCGGCATGCAGGGTGAACCTGGCCATTGCAGCGACGTCAGTAGCAGGGCGGCTCACGCTGAGCGACCACCGCCAAGCGGTGAGCGCCGCCTTCTCAGGGTCAAGCGGATTGCTGTCCTGGGCATCCCCTCGGACTCGCTGCGCGGGGGCGGTCCGTGGGCCTGGAGTAGCGGGGCGTGGAACATCACCTCGACCGCCGGGCCTGGGGCGGACCGTAAGGGTCGCCTTGTCAGGATCGGGTCGGTGGTGCGGAGCATGGGTCCATGAGTACCGCAGGACTTGCTCGTCAGCTGACGTCAGCGTGAAGGGAAGGACGTCCGGACTCATCGGCTTCGGGCCCGTGTATGGTTCGTCGGCAGTATGCGCTCCGGTGCCTGTCACAGCCCGCAGATCTGCGCGGATATCTGCCTGGATGTGAGGGGTGGCGGGTTCTTTGAGTGCGCGCCGCAGCAACTGCGCAGCGGCTTGTGGGGCAGTGCCGACCTTGAGCATGGCTTCCTGCCGCAGAACACGCACGGCCCACGACGCACCGATCGGGCGGGAGCCGAGCAGCATTCTGGCTAACTCGTGATGAGGAACCGCCATGCGGTGCCCCAACTCGGCTGCCCTCGCGTACAGATCCGCGCGTTGCGCGACCGTCATCCTCACCAACACGCGCTCAGACGTGCCGGGGGTGCAGATCACGGGTTTTTCGGTTGTCACCAAACAACTGCCGGCCAGTAAATCCAGTGCCTGCTGTGGGGACATGGAGCGCAGTCCTGCCAGCGCGCAGACAGGTTCTCCGCTCAAACTGGCGCCGCCGACAGCAAGTGCCGCGAGCAGGTCCATTAGCTCAGCCGAAAGGCCGTCCAGTACCCGGTCGATCCGGGCCCCGGTGATGTCCGTGACCCTGCTGAGGAGTTCAGCGCACTTGTCGGACGGGGTTTCCGCGCTCGTCGGCATGGAGAGCAGTGAGCGGAGCACTGACGGGTTTCCAGCCGTGGCCTCGGTCAGGTCATCGACAGTCCAGTGAACGTCGGGAGAGCCGTGCGTTGCAGCGGTAATGGCCACCCCGGCGCGAGACAGCGGGCGGGTGCGGAGGACATTGGGAGCCGGGCCGAGCGCCCCCGACACGTGCCGACCGTGCGGCTCGTCAAGTGAGGCGGCCGGCAGCAGAGCGTGCGGATATGCGGTGACCACGACAAGCACTGGGGATGCGGCTGAGCGGCGGGTCATTGAGCCAAGCCACCTCCAGGATTGCAGATCCATCCACTGAGCATCGTCGACTGCGAGCAGAAGCGGCGCGCGATACGCCGCCCTGTTGAGTGCCCGGATTACCTGATCTTCCGGGGCCCAGGGCCGTCGTGAGCCAGAACGTTCAAAACGTTCTATGGCCGCGAGTAATTGCCTGGCAATTCCATACCGAAGAGGCATTTCCCCTGGGGTACCCAGTGCCACCGCCGCCCGCATCCCGTTGCGGCCTGCGGCGGTCACTGCGTGGCGCAGAAGCTCGGTCCTTCCGGTTCCGGGTAGGCCTTCGATGAGCACGCTTTGGAAGCGGCCCTCCTGCTTCGCCTTGGCAACAAGCCTTTCCAACAGTCGCAGTTCGCTGTCGCGCTCGATCAAGGCAGAAGGATTGTGTAGAGAGAGTGACTCTGGTGATTTGAACATGGCAACTAGGTGAGTGCCTTAAGCGACAGTGAGGCGCGAGAGTTGAGGCGGAGGCCATGAGGAAGGCTGAGTGCATAACCACAGCAGAGAAACGGCTGTTCACGTGCCTTCACTCCATAGAGATTCCAAGGCAGCGGGGAGAACAGCGCGGCCCGAGGTGCCGAGCTTCCGGTAGGCACTTGTGAGATGGCTCTCAACGGTACGCCGACTTATGAAGAGTGTTTCAGCTATCTCACGGTTGGTGGCACCTTGCGCAGCAAGCGCGCTCACACGGAGCTCAGACTTGGTCAGTGTGCCTGCGCCGTGGGCATGCTGCGGTTGGGCACCCGCAGTTGCTAGCGCATGGTCTGCCTGGCGGGACAGCGGCATGGCCCCGCACGATCGAGCCAGACTGCTCGCAGTGCCCAGCAGCGAACGGGCCTCTTGAAGATCCCCCTCCCGTAACAGGGCGGTTCCGAGCACATATGCAGTCCGGGCGTGCTGCAACCGTGCTGGGGAAGCGGCAAAGGACTGCAACGCCGACCGCAGGAGTTGGATTCGGCGGTCGCCGTCGGCGACAGCGGCACAGCTGGTCAGTGCGGTACCGAGGGCGCGTGGAGTATTCCGGCGGCGAGCCTGCGTCAATCCCTCCTGAGCCAGCTTGTCCGCCTCCCGTTGACGCCCGATACGGACCAGCAAGCTAACTGCGTAAGGCCGCCACGGCACGAGCACCGGATCCATGGCGCCGGCTTTTTCCATCTGCTGTCTGCAGAGCAGGGCCAGCCTGTAAGCGCCATGTAGATCGCCTTGGCCTCCCTTGACCCTCGCCCGAGCCAGAAGGAGCAGCGACGACTGAATAACGGAGTCATCAACGGCTCCGGCCCGGTCCAAGACGGCCTCAGCTTCCTGCAGTGCGTTTCGCTCAGCCAACACAAGAGACAGGACAATGGATGGAAAAGCGTCCTCGCCTCCCCGACTCCCGCGGTTCAGGGCCGCCTGCGCTTCTTCAGCTGCCGTCGATATGCTTCCAGCCGCATAGTGCACCAGCGCGCGCAAGCCGCCCTCGGTCGGTCCGACAGCCACTGGGGTGCGGAGTAGATTGAGCGCCGTATCAAGATCATCAGCCATCAGTAGCGCCAATACGCTATGAGTGACCGTCAAGAGCGGAGTGTCTGTATCCCGCACACGTATTGACCTGTGCACGATCTCCAGTACCTCGGCCGCCGAGTGGCCTCCCAAGGCGGTGAGGAAGGCGTGGGCGGCGAGCATACGCCGTTCGATGGCCGTGTGGCCAGCCAGTTGACGATACGGCCAGCCGGGGGCAGTGGTCATGGTCAAGGTCCGCAAGTGGGTCTGCGAGTGATCCGCTCCCATGGCGAGCAGCACCCACTCCAGGAGCAGAACCAATTCCTGGTCGGCCGCCGGAGCCTCAGGCCCAAGAAAAGCTTTCACTGTCTCCAGGGTTTCCACCAGGAAGGGCAGCGCTGCAGTGGTCTGTCGAACCTCGATCGCAGTCAGGCCGTAGCGTGCAGCGGCCAATGCTCGCGTGCGTATCTCGTCAGCATGAGCCATCACCTCACAGAGGTGAGACATGGCGTCCTCGGGATCGCTGGCGGCAAGTACGTCTGCTAGTGCCAGATGCGCCTGATTTCGCTGGGTGGTGGTAATTCCGGCTTCGAGCATATGCCGCAGATAGCCTGCGGCAGTTTCCGGTTCGTCACGCTCCGCGGCTTCCTTGGCAGCTTCGTGCAGTGCAGTGGTCATCCATAGCTCGCTTGGCCGGTCGACCAAGAGGAGTTGACGGGCAACTGTCTCCACAGGCTGCCCGGAGTCGAGCAAGAGCCGAGCGGCCTGTTCGCGCAGGCGCATCAGGCTGTCCCCCGGCTGGGAGCGCAGCACGGCTTGGCCAATGGATGGGAGCGTGCAGAGGCGAACCAGGGCGTCCTGCTGAAGTTGATCCACCACTTCGGCCACAAGCGGAGCGGACACGCCTGCCAGCTTTCCGACGAGCTCGCTTGACTCGCCGATCGGCGCCCATGACTCTGAGTACGGCGTAGGGTAGAGGTCCAGAACGGCCATGGCCCGCAGCACTGCCCGCACGTGCGAGCGACTTCGATCACGATCAAGATAGTGCAGCGCTGTGGAAGCGCAGATCTCGCGACCAATAGTCACCGCCAACCGGACATCGTCCCGGGTCGGCCGAACACCCTCGGTGGCTAGAGCGTCCAGCAACCGATTGAGCAGAAGCGGGTTGCCTCCGGTGGCCTCGGCGCAGCCGCGGATAAACGACTCATCGGCATGTTGCCCCAACGCGTGTTCTATCGCATGGGCAACGTCCTCCATGTCGAGGGGACGCAACCGGATGACCCGGATGCCCGGCACCTGCAACAGTGCAACCAGAGCCGGACTAACAGCCATGTATTGGTCGGACACGGCGACTACCACGTGCAGCGGTCGGGCACCCATTCGACGGGCGAGGAACGACAGCCAATCCAAGGATGCGGTGTCACACCAGTGTGCGTCGTCCAGCAGCACTGCCATCGGCGTCCGGCTTGTCAATTGAGTGACGGCTCGACTCAACCGGTCCAGCACCTGATAGTCATCGAGTTCCGCAGGGCTTTTTGGAGACTGCTCTCCCGAATGGGTTCCCTGATGGAGGCCGACGTGTGTGGTCAAGCTGGCCAGCGCACCGCTCGCACGCTCGTCCAGGAGTTGCGGCGGTGCTGCATCCAATCCATTCAGTCCAAAAGAACGGAAAAGATCGCGAACTGCACTGTACCGATCATCCTTGGATATTTCCCGCCGAACCGTGTGCAGCACTGTCACGCCGTCACGGGAAGCCTGAACGCGCGCTGCATCCAACAATGCGGACTTGCCGACTCCTGGGCCGCCGAGCAGCAGCGTCCAACAAGCTCGAGCTGATCCCCGTAAGGATTTCGATAAAACTTCGAGCTCGGGAGAACGGCCCAGTAGTTGGGGATACGGTGCGTGAGCATCGGACGACGCTACGATAGACACGAGTTGCCTCCTGTGTGTGGGGGAACAGCAGAGGCCGCAGAAGCCCAAGACCAAGTGGTCCAGACATGTCAGACTCAGAGAGTACATCGGAGGTCGATTTTTTTTGATCGCTCCAGGCAAATCAGCGCCGATTGCTCATGCAATGCCACGAAGTTAAGGGCCTGGCGGCGGCGTCAAGGCATCAGGGAGAGTGATCTTGTAGGTGCTCGGCGTGGTGTGGATGAGACGGCCGTTGCGCTTCCAATAGCAGAGTTGCCAGGGGTCGTGCAAGTTCCCTGTTCGCGCGGGTGGTTGGGGTAGGGGTGCATAGCAGTGCGGACACGAGGTTCGTGATCATTGTGGTGTCTAGGCCATATGATCATGAAGGACCCGCGTGGACCAGGGGAACGAGGTGGGCGCCGGTGACCGCGCGCCAGCGGGTTTGGGCGGACTCGACGAGCTTGAACACCATGGCGAGGGCCGCGGCCGGGCTGCCGGCGCCGCGGGTGACCTTGGTGCGGAGCTTGACCGTGGAGAACGTCGACTCGATCGGGTTCGTGGTCCGCAGGTGGATCCAGTGCTCGGCCGGGAAGTCGTAGAACGCCAGCAGTTCCTCGGCATCGTAGGTGATCTTCGAGACGGCCTTGGGCCACTTGGCGCCGTAGGTGCGGACGAACGCTTCGATCGCCTTCTCGGCGTGGG
>NZ_JBEXXQ010000102.1:0-11936 GCF_040630525.1 Streptomyces sp. NPDC005799 | reverse complement strand
GCAAGCTCGGCGCTGGTCAGCCGGTCGTCGCGTTCTCCGCTGTCCGCCTCGGCCTGGCGGACCCAGCCGCGCAGGGCCTCCTTGTGGATGCCCAGGTCCTTCGCGACATGCGCGAAGGACGGCCGGTGGTACGGACCTCACGGACGGCACGCTCACCGAGCTCGTCCGGGTATTTACGTGGTGCTGGCACTACTCGTGGATCTCCTTCGGCCCAGGATCATAAACCTGGCTTCAGGGACTCCACGAAACCGGGGTCAGCTCACTTCACCCTGTCTCTGCTTCATCGGACGGAGCTGAGGGTTCTGGACGAGCTCCTTGACCAGGTCAGCGATCAGAAACTTCGGGATCAGCTTGCTGCCGTTACGGAACTCGCTCCACTGATTGCGACCGCAAGGGAACCGCTCCTCCAACCACCGGACGGTCTTGTCTCGCGTGAGCTCGCGAAGCCACGAAGCGAGCGCATCGGCTTCGGCCGTCCCGCCCTTCAGCGGACCGGACGGCCTGCCCCCTCCTCGTCCCGGCATCCAGCCCCCTGTCCGCGATATCCTCGACTTTCCCGCGCGGTGGCCTGCGGAAGCAGTCTTGGTCGTCAGACGGACAATCAGAGCATCTTGCGGCCTGGCCTTCCAGTGGTTCGTCGCACTTGGAAGGCGCCCAACATGCATCCACACAACCGCCTCGACTCGGCAGTCTTCATCGCGATCCTCGCTGCGGGGGTCGGTCTGCTTCTTCTGGGAGTGTCGACAAACTCCCTTGCCATGGTCTGCGTTGCTTTGTCGGGCTTGTACGGAGCCTGGACAGGCAACCGATCTACGTCCCGGCTTCCCGACGAGGTTGAGTCGCCCCCTGCACCTCCTACGTACCGTGACCTGCCTTGAGTCGGAGCTGGACCGGTCTTCACGGGGTTCTCGAAGGCGGTTCACTTCTCCGCGAACGGACAGTGCACGTGAGGACAGGCCGTCGATGACCAGCCTTGCGCCTGTGGTCCGGTGGCAGCCGGGGGCTCCGGCACGGATCTGTCCTGGCCGTCTACGCGGCGTGTACCTTTCGGTTCATCGTCATGCGATACATGGTGCCACGGTCACTACCGACGGCTGGTACTTGGCGTTCCCCGTGCTGTCTCGTCTCGCCCCGGCCGCCGTCGAGCGTGAGAGACATTGTCTTCGCACACCACCAGCTTTCACTGCCAAGCGGCTACTCACCCTGGTGAGCGCCGTCAGTTCGCGGAGTTCGGTCGGCCCTGTCACGGGAATCGGCCTGGCCAGTAGGTAGAGCGTCATCCATCGCCAGGTGCTCCCCATGGCCCAGGCGTGATGTTCTCCGGGTGAAGGTGCATCACGACCCGTTGCCGATACGCCGGTCGACGTTATTGGAGGAACCAGCGAACGCGCGGATCACCGAATGCGCATCGGCCTGCGGAAGGTCAAAGTCGTTAACGGGTGGCGTCCGTCTCAACGCGCAGGGCATGCACGACTCCCCTTCCGAGTGTTGAATTGAGCACCGCCTGCGGCGCACGGCTGCGCAATGATCTACCAGGCTGCGCAATCGGCTCGACGTCTGCGCAATGCCTCACTGAGCTGCGGTTTCTCTCTCAATTGCGCAGCCGGGCTTGCTCGCCATTGCACACCGCCAAGGCGTCAGCGCTTCTTACCGCGCTGCCTGGGCGTGGTGGCCGGTCAGCGCCTGCCAGCGCCGTTCAAAGTCGGCAACCTGCTCTGCGACGTAGTCGGCAGTGAGAGGCCGGTTATGCTGCGCGGTGATCCCGCGGTCTGCGCACTCCTGCGCAATGGCGTCGAGGGACGGAGTTTCACTGCGCAACCGGTGTCCCGCCCAAAGGCTGTAGACACGGAACGGCAAGAAGTAGCGGCGCAGGGTGGACGGACTGACGGGCCTTCCGCCGCGGCCGGTCATGCCCTTCGTCCCAGCGAGGTAGGCAGAGAGCTGCTCGGCCTTGGGCTCCTCGCCATGCTCGGTCTGGTACTCGGTCCAGGCGAGGTAGTAGCGGTCGACAGTCGTGAGCCCTGCGAGCTCCCCGATCGCCTCGTCCTCGGCGGCCGGTTCGTCAACGGAGGCACTCACCCGGGGACTTCGCGTCTCCTGAGGGGGGCGAGCGCCAGCCCCGGCCCGTGTCCTCTCAGACTCGTCCTCGTTCAGGAGGGGCGCGCCGACAGCTCCCTCGTCGGCGGGCGGCTCCGTCTCGTGGAACTCGCGCTGCTGGAAGGCGGAGATGAAGGACTCCAGGTCTGCGCCTGTGATGGGCTGGCCGTTGCCGCCGGTGATCTGGTCCCGCTCGTAGACGTACGCGGCGAGTTCGGCGGCATCGGGGTAGATCCCGTGCTCCTGCGCGTAGGTGAGCCAAGCGTTGTAGAAGTAGTCGAACCATCCGCCGTCCGCGTCGTGCAGAGCTTCGGGCTCACTCCCCCGCTCGACTGCCGACCTGTAGCGCTGCCGGAAACTCCTTAGCAGCGGTTCAAGCTGCTCGGCAGACAGCGGCCTGCCGGCTGCAGTGGCGATGCCGTACTGGTCTTGGAGCCACATAGCGAACTGCGCGCTCGTTGGCTCGAGCCCGAAGGCTGCCAGCCAGTTCTGATAGGCGGTGGCGAGGTGCTCAGGACTCCCACGGCCTGCCAGGCTGCGCGACGCCGCTGAGGCTGCGGTTCGCGGCTGTTTCATCGGGTCAGGCTCCGCGCCCCACACCGGCACCAGTTCCTTCACCTGGGCAACGTGGGCATCAACTTCCGGACTCTGCCGCTGAGACGGAAGCGGGGGCAGCTCGGCAGCGAATTGAATCGGCGGCTCGTCGATCCCCGCGGCAGCCAGCCCTGCCTGGGCCGTCTCGGCCAAGGGGACGCCGTAGCGGGCCAGCCGCAGCGGCATCAGGGACTCCACCGGCGCCCGACGTCGCCAGGAACGGCCAAAACGGGAGTGAAGGCTCGCCTGGTAGACGAGACGTTCCTGCTCCAGCTTGATGACCTGCTCGTAGGAGCGCAGCTCCCACAGCTTCATACGGCGCCACAGCAGGAACGTCGGGACCGGGGACAGCAGCCAGCGGGTGAGCCGCACGCCCTCCATGTGCTTGTCGGCCGTGATGTCCGCTATGCGGCCGATCGCGTGCCGGGCCGCCTCCACGGCGACGATGAACAGGACCGGGATCACGCCGTGCATGCCCACGCCCAGCGGGTCCGGCCAGGCCGCCGCGCCGTTGAAGGCGATCGTCGCCGCCGTCAGCAGCCACGCCGTCTGCCGCAGCAGCGGGAAGGGGATGCGGATCCAGGTCAGGAGGAGGTCCAGGGCGAGCAGAACACAGATACCGGCGTCGATGCCGATCGGGAACACGTACGCGAAGTTCCCGAAGCCCTTCTTGATGGCCAACTCGCGGACCGCCGCGTACGAACCGGCGAAGCCGATTCCGGCGATGATCACGGCGCCGGTCACGACCACGCCGATGAGAACGCGGTGTCCCCGGGTCATTAGGGATATCCCGTCCTTCTCTTCAGCCACGGACCACTCCCCCAATCGAACCCGACCACTGGCTATTCTGAGCCTCCCATGATCGGGAACTGATAGCTCCCGCTGACCCACCGTCAAGGATGGCCGGACGTAGAGAAAGGCGCAACGCGCGTCCTCGCACGCACAGACTGCCAGCCCATCAAGTCAGCCGTGCAGGTGGCCAGACGGACGGAGCCGTCTGGCCACCTGCACGGCACGACATCAGCTAGCGGAAGCCGCCTGGCTGTCCCTGTGCTTGATGAGCAGGTCCAGCATCGTGTCGAACTCCTCAAGCGGCATCTTGTGAATCAGCAGCTGCGCTGCGAGCGCGCCTTCTTCGTACGGGAAACGCTTGAGCTGCTGGTTGCCCGCCTGAGGGGGCTCGGCGGGGGTGGTTTGCACGGGGACGGTTGGCGGGACCCTCCCTGAACCGTTATCCGATGGCCCGTCCGCCGCAGCGCTCTGCCGCGAGTGCGTGGAACCCGCGGAAGCTGCTGCGCGGCGAGCCACTCGTCCAGAAGCCGGCGCCTCAGGGGAGGCGGCCGGGCTCTCCCATCGTTCGCCGTCACTCGCGTCCGATGCTTCGCTGCCAGCCACCGCTGAGCGGTCAGCTGCACCGCCGGTGATTACGCCGTAATCACCGGCCCCGCTCCTTCCAGTCGTGTCTTCGCCGACACCAGGCGCTTGCTGCGCGCTCCGGCGCTTCGCTGCCCGCGCCTCCTCTTCCTTACGCGCCCGATCCGCCTTGAGCTCTTCCAGAGCGGCTTCCTGTTGGTCAACTGGCTTGTTGCCGACAGCGCGCAGCAGGTCGATGGGCTCTACGCCGATACGGGCCTGGAGTGCTGGAGCCAGGTTGAGAAGGGCGAGCCGCTGGGAGATCCAGCCCTGGGAGCGGTGCAGGCGTTTTGCCAGGGCTCGCTGACTGCCGTGAATGTCCAGCAGGCGCTGGAGAGCGCGGGCTTCGTCGAGTTCTTCGAGGTCCTGGCGATGGATGTTGGCTACGAGCGCGGACTCGAGGAGCTCCTCGGGGGTGGTCCCCTGGTCGTCGCTGACCATGACCTTGAGCTGGGCAAGGCCCGCTTCGCGGGCAGCGGCGAGCCGGCTGCTGCCGTCGACCACGACGTGGGTGGTGTTCGGTTCGAGGTCGGGTTCGCGCTCGGGGTTGGCCTTGATGTAGGCGTCGCGGTTCATGACCGTGATTGCCTGCTTTTGGCCGTGGGTCTTCAGGCTGCCCGCAAGGTCGGTGAGGTCGCCGAGGTCGGAGCGCGGGTTGTCCGGATTGAGGCTGATCCGGTCGACGGAGATCTCTGTGGGTGCCGCAACACCCTCGGTCGGGACACCCGTGGCGGCAGCCACTGCCTGGCGGCGTGCGCTGACCGGGCGCACTCCCCCGCCGAATCGTCCGGCGCCCAGCTGGTCGGCCTTGCTCACGAGACCTCCCTCGCCAACGCGCGCATGCCAACCGCCTGCTGCGATTTCGGTGCATAGGACAGCAGAGGCTTTTTCACTCGGACGGCTTCCTTCTGTTCCTTGAGGTCTCCGATGAGTCCCACGACCCGCGGATCCTTTATGTCCACCCATCCCTGAAGCGAAGAGGTGGCGATGTAGCCGCGGCGGGCGTCGTAGAGGTTGACGACGATGCCCAGGTAGTCGATGTCGACTTGCAGGTCACCGCGCAAGTCGTCGATCTGCGTGGTGAGCAGTTCGTAGGCGTCGGCGGAACTGTCCTCGGCCTGGACGACAATGAGGGCCCCGGACTGGCCTGGCTTTTCGCCGTCGCGTCGGCGCCCGTAGTAGGCGGCGGCGTCCATGCTGAGGCCCAGACTGGGCGGGCAGTCGACGATGATGACATCGTAGTCGGCTTCGAGCGGCGCCAGTGCCCGCTCAAGGGCGGCTTCCCGGGCGCGCACAGCGGACAGGCGGACGTCGAGCAGGAAGGCGTCGTTGCAGGCGGGCAGAAGGTGAAGTCGGCCCTCGAACGTCTCCTCGTCGACGGAGAGGATGAGGTCGCGTAGGTCGCCCTTGGGGTCGCCGGCCATGTGGTTGGTGAGGCTGTCACCGTTCATCGGCAGCGGTGTGCCGCCCAGTTGGTTGGTCAGGTGGCATTGCGGGTCGAAGTCGACGAGGAGCACCCGCAGACCCAGTCCGGGCAGATTCTCGATGTCGAATAGGTCGTCGTCCGGCTTGGCTTCGTCGTCCGTCTCGCTCGCACGCAGCGCTTTGGCGAGGGCCTTGGCCACGCGCACGGCGTGCAGCGAGTTGGGGTCTTCGGCCAGTGCCTGGCCGAGCCCGGCAGTGATGGCAGTCTTGCCGACGCCACCTTTCTGATTGCAGACGACGATGCGGCGGGTGATCGCGGGGCGCTCGATGTCCGGGGCGGGGTTGGCGTCGAGCCAGAGCTGGACGGCTTGAGCGAGGCCCTGGATCAGCGAGACCCGCCGGTCTGCGGCGATCTGCCGGAACTCCTCCCACTGCCCGGACGGGAGGAAGGTGGAGAAGGAGTCGGCGCCGGCTGTGTCGATGGTGGCCGGGGTGAAGGCGAGGCCGCACCAGTCGCTGATGCCTTGCTCGACGGCGGCCTGGATCTCGATGCCGTGCTGGGCGGCTCTGATTTTGAGGTTCTGCCGGAGCCATCCCGGCAGTTTGGAGACGACCTTCTCGCGGTCGCTGGAGGTGGCTGGCGAACTCATGAAGGACACCATACTAACGCAAGTGATCAAATACAGCATCGACACGTTAGCTAGGCTAAGTTGGGTGTAAATTGGCCGTCCGCGTGCTGCTGACCAGCATGAACTGGAACGGATGAGACACGTGGACTCAGTTCGTCGAGCAAGACGGCAAGTCTTGTGCCTGCCGCATCACGTGCCGCGGCTAGGACTCGCTCGCTCCTGAGCCGGCCCAGACGGCGAGGCCGCCTCCAGGCAGTGACGCGAAGCGCCATCCTGTTGGACCCGTTGCTTGCCACGCTTCGAAGGCGGGATCGGGTGAGCAGGTCAGGTGGTGGCCTGTGTCGAAAACGAGACGAAGGGTGCCGGAGTTGAACGCGACCGCCGACAGGACCTTCGCTCCGAAGAGTGCAAGGGACTCTGCGACATCCTGCGCTTCCGGGTCCAGGAGCACGGACGGGTTGGCGTGGGCTGTCCCGTGCGAGAGGTTGACGGGTGCTTCCAATGCAACTTCCCAGTCAGAGTCGAAGGCCAACACGAGCCGGAAGTCCACGCTGATCTTGGTGACGCCCCTGCCGCGAAGGTTCAGGAGCCACCGGTCCTCGTGTTCGACGGGACTCTCTTCAGTACTCACTCCTGCACCTTGGCTGATTCGGCAGTCGAGAGCCATGGGATTTCCACGTCCGTGCCCCGCGTCCACGTCCGACGACTCGATGTACGGCCCCGTCTGATCCACTCCAGCCGGTACAGCCAGCACCCCACCGCCCTCAACTGCGCGACTAGGTTCGCTGAGACTGAAGCCCGGACGACTCGGTTCGCTGAGACAACAACGGCTGCGGCGTCCGCGCGGGAGGCTGTAAGTCGCGATCCAGTGATTACGGCGTAATCACTGGATCGGCTGTCGGAGCTAGGGCAGACGAACGGAAGGCACGCGTGTCCTGACTAACTCAATCGTGTCGTCGTCTCAGCGAACCGAGTCGTTCGGGCTTCAGTCTCAGCGAACCTAGTCGCGCAGTTGAGGGCGGTGGGGTGCTGGCTGTACCGGCTGGAGTGGATCTGGCGTGTCGAGTCGTCGGTGACGAGTCCCCACCGGGCCTACACCCAGTTCGCCCAACCGAAGGTGAAGAGATAGGCCCGTCGCCCCGCGTCCGGACCTCGCATGCCACGAATGAACATGACCACCAGAGCAACAAGGAGCAGAGCAGCAAAGGCGCCAGCTACAAGGGCCCCAGCGACGGGTCTCACGCGCAAGCCCACGATCGCGCTCGCGACGATGACGATCCCCAGACCGAAGTGCGCAGCAGGCAGATCTGCCCTGATCACCTCTCGCAGAGATTTGCGCACCGACCGCATGTCGGAGTCATATCGCTCCCGCGCCGCTTCCGGATCAGCGGCGGGACCCTCAGGCCACCGTTCCATCTCATCCCCCGGTCAGTCTGAACGGAGCCTAGCCCGGAATGCGCTCACCCTTCTGATGGAGGCAACGAATGAGCCGTTACGCTCTTGTCCCGTCTCAAACGATCTGGCCCAGGCTCGGGTCTGTGACCTGTGGCGACCAGATCGGTTGAGACGCGAGGGTGCCGGGAATGTCGGTTGATCTGGTCCTGGGCTAGCGGATGTCGGCCGGGGAAGTCGGCGATCCGACAGGGAGCGGGATCAGCCCGCCCGCCGGTAGCGGTCAACGATCGCGGCGCGCAGCGCCGGGGCTGACGCGTCGAGCGCCGACAGCAGGGAAGGCACCAGCCCGCCCTTGTTGGCGATGAGCCCGAGAGCGAGGTGCCCGGTGTCGATGTGGGGGTCGTGCCGGGCCTGAGCCTCGCGAACGGCGTCCGCCAGGGTTTCCTTGGCGCGATCGGTGAAGGGGATGTGCCCGGTGGTTCGGGCGCCAGCGGCCTGATAGAGACCGGCGGGAGCGGGGGGCCGTGCGGTCAGGAGTGTGTGTCGGGTGCGGCGCCGCCGACGCCAGTGCCGTACGAGGCCCGGGGGGATTCCGCGCCGGGGATTCAGCCTGGACGGGCGGGACCCGCGGCGGCCGTTTTTGCCTGCCCGGGTGAGGGCTTCGGGACCGAAGGACTCCTCGATCCTGGCGCACACGGCGTCGAGATCGATCCCGATGGAGGCCAACGCGTCCCGGTCGAGGGCGCCGAACGGGGGCGATCCGGCACCGAGTCCGATCAGGTGGACGATCTCCTCCTCGATGCGTGCTGGCGTGACACCGTGCTCACGCAGAACGGAGTTCGCCGGCTGGTCGGTGGAGACGAGGGCGAGCAGGAGGTGCTCGCAGCCGATGTAGTGGTGTCCGAGCCGTCGGGCGTGCTCTTGGGCGTAGACCATGACGGTGCGGGCGCCGGGAGTGAAGCGTTCGAACATCATCGCCTCCCGATGAGTCGGCCGTACTTGCGGTGCACGGTCTGCTTGGTGACGCCGAGCCGCTCGGCGATTTCCTGCCAGGTCCATCCCAGCTTGCGTGCGTTCTCGACTTGGAGGATCTCCAGCCGTTCGGTGAGTTCTCGCAGGGCAGCCACTGCACGGAGCCCGACGTCCGGGTCGTTACTGGCAGCACCCTCGGCGATTTCGAGTGTGTTCTGCATGCCTGTCAGCGTATGCTGACAGGCGAGGGGCGTCAACATATGCTGACGGCGCGGAGTGATGCGCGGCAACACAGTCCAGCTGTCTTGGTCCGGGTTCTTCTGCTGCCGGCGCGTGCTCGTCGATCAGGCATCTGACGCCGGGACGGCGAACGACTTCGCGTGAGACGTAGAGCGAACCGGGCCAGTTCGCCTGAGACTGGGACCAGTTCATCGAAGACGGGACAGCTCTCGAACTCCCCCGTGGGAAAACGCTCAGGCCCGATCCGTCTCAGCGAACCGAGTCCATGTCAATCCAGTCCACGCAGGTCAGCACCCCGCGAACGACTAACTTCGATGAGCCAGGACAGTTGTCCAGACGGTCTCGGTGTCAGCGGCTGTGTCGGCACTGTCGGGCGCGAGGGGGGAACGGCCACGGCTCCGGACCGCGAATCATGCTTACCCGCCCGGAGGCTCGTGCGCCAAGTGACGGCCCGACAGGCCTGCCTGGAGAGCTTCGGCCACCCCCTTCCACCGCAGCCCTCGCCAGTTACTCGGGCAATCCGTCGACGACCGGCAGGCTAGCGATCCCATCGCCAATCGGCAGGGTATGCGCAGCGCGTTCAGGCGGGCGCGAGTGCGGCAGGACCAACCACATCGTTTCGCGCCCGCGCCGGTGCTCGACGAGGCGTTGCTCACCGGGCCGGAGACGCCAGCCCTGTCCTTGGGTGATTACGCCGTAATCACCCAAGGACAGGGTCGGCCGCGTGCACAAGTGATTACGGCGTAATCACTCCACCCCGAAAGCCTTTGGAGGTGCTCCTGCTGGGCCGTACCGTCTGCGTCCGTCACGCCCCAGCAGGAGCACCTCCGTTCTACCGGACGCGCCCATCCGAGAGCACAGAAACCCCGAGAACACAGTCGAGCAGCCTGTGCAAACCGCGGCTGTCCGAACCTGGACATCAAGCAGGGGAATTGAGTCTCATCAACCTCCCAGAAGGCGTATAGGAGGTTGGCCTGTGCCGCGGGATCGATGACGGGGCCTGGTGGGCGGTGTACGCGATCACTGTGCGGTGGCCATCCGCGTCGGAGGCGCGGACGGATTGCCCTTGTGGGAGCCGCAACAACAGCCCAAGGGCCCTCAGGGGGCCGGGTATGCCAGGATGCCCCTGCCGCGTGTCATCCCGGGGCGCGGCGGTATGGAAGAGGAGGCCGCTTCCCGTGCTGAGCGATGCGGTGCAATTCATCGAGCCGCCCCAGAACGCCGTCATGATCGGCACGGGCAAGGGCGGAGTCGGCAAGAGCACCATCGCCGCCCACAAGGCCGCGTGGCACGCTGCCCGCGGCGAGCGAACCCTCCTGATCTGTATCACCAGCCAGGACGACGACGACTTGGGCATCGAGCGGTTCAGCCGGGGCATCAGGCCCGAAGGGCCCTCAGTCCTCAACGGCCTAGGTCTGTACAGGTCGATCCAGGAACGCACTCCCCTGGTGCCCGTGCGCGAAGTTCGTCCCAACCTCGATGTCGTTCCCGGCGGCGAGGCTGTCGGTGAGCTACTGACGTTGCTGACCGCGCGCATGCCGGTGGAAGGCATTCACGTCGTGTCCTCCCTTGCGCGCGCTCTCGCTCCGCTCGCCCCCTGGTATGACCAGATCGTGTTCGACAGCGCGCCCGAACAGGACAGCCTGGAGCAACTGGCGCTGGCAGCCACGCGGTGGCTTTTCGTACCCACCCGCTCTGATGACACGTCTATCCGGGGCATGCGGCGTATCGCCCGCAACTACAAGCTGGTGCGCAAGCAGTTGAATCCCTATCTCCAGGTCGCCGGCGCGTGCCTCTACGGCTCGAATCCGAGCGCGACGCAACTGCATGACGAAGTACGGGCGGAGGTCCTCAAGGAACTCGGACCGAGCACACCGATGACATCCGTGATCGTCGGCTACCGCGAGATGCCGGCCGTCAACGCACGCCGGAAAGGCCTGACTTTCGGCGAGTACGCCGCGCTCCTGCCTACCAGCGCGAAAAGCTACGACGTTGCGGCGGGCCGTGCGTCGCGTGCTGATGTGATCCCCCAGTCCATCCAGCCGCTGGCTGAGGAGATGGACCTGCTGACTTCAGAAATCGACGCACTCTGCAGGAAGGCTGCCGACTGATGAGCGGCGTATTCGATGAGGACCCGACTGACGCGCCGGCGCAGGGGAAGGGACTGATGGGCGGTGGGCTGACTGCGATGCTGCAGGAGGCCACCGTCGTGGTGAAGGCGCCGGTCGGCACTACCCTGGAGTCCATCCCTGAACCTCGCCTCCCGGCCGGCGATGGCGAGCTCTCGGCTCAGGAGAAGGAGACCCTCGAGGCATGCAAGGCCGGGATGAACAACCTGCACAACGCCTTCTGGATCGCCGGCAAGTCCTTGGAGACGATGGCCTCCGGCAACTTGCACCGTAACGAGGGCTACGGCAACTTCGCCGAGTTCGTGTGGGCGAACTGGGAGATCTCCGAGTCCCAGGTGTATCGGCTGATGGACGAATGGCGCATCGGTGAGGAGCTGAATCACCTTGGTCATCGGCCGCGCGAGTCACAAATCCGGCAGCTGACCGACATCAAACGGTCCGCTGGCGATCGGGCCGCTGTAGCGGTCTACGACGCAGTCGCCCGTTCCGGAAAGCGTGTGACCGCCAAGCTCCTCGAGCAGGTAGCCCGCCAGTTGCCGCCCCTGACGGAGGAGTTGTCGCCGGCGCAGATCGGATCAATGGTTCGGTCGGTACTCACTCCCCCACCTGCGCCATCGGGAGCCGACGCTCAGCCTGGGCAGGGCGGGCAGTCAGGGAGCGACAGCGCCGGAGTCCACACCATCACCTCGCTCGGCCAGGGCGAGGGCTCCCCAATTGGGGAGTCGGACGACACGCATGGTGATAGTGACGTCTCGAGCGCTGTATCGGCGGATATGGAGCGGCTGCAGGAGACGCTGGCCCTTGTTCGCGAGGCGGCCAAAGGTCTGAGTAGGCCCGCGGTGAGGCGTGCGCTGGAGGAGTCCCCGGCGGCAGCTGTCGCTCTGCTGGACGCAATCGCGACCGACCTCAACAAGATTGGCCGCACGGTGGCGGTGCGTCGGCCGAACTAGTACTCCAGCAGCACTTTGACGTTTTCCCTGTTCAGGGGCGGTTTCGGTGAGTGTAGTGGGCTGATGGTCGGCCCGTGTCCTCTTTCCCGGAC
>NZ_JBEXXQ010000101.1:0-12572 GCF_040630525.1 Streptomyces sp. NPDC005799 | reverse complement strand
GTCCGGGAAAGAGGACACGGGCCGACCATCAGCCCACTACACTCACCGAAACCGCCCCTGAACAGGGAAAACGTCAAAGTGCTGCTGGAGTACTAAGACACGCGGGGCACCCGTTCGCGCCTCAGCCGTCGCCGGTTTCACGCGCGCCACTTAGCGTTCTCGTATGCGCGAATGACGGGGCGACGGCCGCGTCGAGAGGGGAAAGTCGAATGTCTGCGTTCGAGCTGGCCGAGGAAGAGGAGGAGCTGCGCCCGAAGAAGCGTGCTCCTTGGGGCGTGATAGCGCTTGTTCTGCTGACCGGCCTCGCCCTCATCCGGAACGGGTCGGGGGAGTTCGACGTGGGTCCGCCGCAGCCCGCCTCGGCCGCCGCGGCGGACAGCCGTGTCCCCGGCACCTTCCGCAGCGTCCAGGCGTTGCCCTACGCCCAGCCCGACCGGGTCAGGATCCCGGCGATCCGGGTCGACGCGCCGGTCATGCCGGTGGGTCTGGACCCCGACGGCTGGGTGGCGGCGCCGCCTCCGGAGGACCCGAACCTGGCGGGCTGGTTCACCGGCGCGGTCTCGCCCGGTGAGAAGGGGACCGCGGTCGTCGTCGGCCATGTGGACAACAAACAGGGCCCCGCCGTGTTCTACGGCCTGGGGGCCCTGAAGAAGGGAAGTCGCGTCGAGGTCGCGCGGAAGGACGGAAAGACGGCCGTTTTCGAGATCTACGGCATCGAGGTCTTCGCGAAGGCCAACTTTCCCGGAGACCGTGTATACGGTTCCAAGGGCGCCCCGGAACTCCGGGTCATCACGTGCGGCGGCGGTTTCTCCAAACAGCACGGTTACGACGGGAATGTCGTCGTCTTCGCCCGTCTGGTCGAGGTCCGCTGAGGATTCCCGACCGGACGGGCGAATACGGCTCACGCGTCGGGGCGTCGGGGCACGGTGAGGTGGTAACCGGAATCGAGAAGCTCGGGCAAGTACTCCTTGAGCGCCCGGACGCTCTGGGAACGGTCGCCCCCGGCGTCGTGCGAGAGCACGACCACGCCGGGGGCGGCGCCGTCCTCGACCCGGTGGACGATGCTGCGGGTGCCGGGCGTGGTCCAGTCGAGGGTGTCGACCGTCCAGGCGAGCGGTTCCATGCCCAGGTCGGCGCCCAGTTGGAAGGCGGCCCGGTTCCAGGCGCCGTAGGGGGCGCGGAACCACTGGGGCTTCTCGCCGTAGGCGTCCTCGATGACGTCACTGGTGCGCTTCATCTCGCTGCGGATCTGGCCGCGGGTGAGCGTGGTCAGCAGGGGGTGGGACCAGGTGTGGTTGCCGACGACGTGCCCCTCGTCGGCCATCCGGGCCAGCAGGTCGCGGTTCCAGTCGGCCTGCTCCCCGCACACGAAGAACGTCGCGTGGACCTCGTACTTGGCCAGGGTGTCGAGGATGTGCGGGGTGTAGCGGGGGTCGGGTCCGTCGTCGAAGGTCAGCAGCATGGTGCGACCGCGGCCGGACATGCGCAGAAACGGCTCGTGCCGGACCGGGAGCGGGGCGTGCGCGGCCCGTGGGGGCCCGTAGCCGGTCAGGGGCTGCAGACGGTAGGCGGAGGGCTTGAGCACGGCGCGTGCCTGCGGGCCGGCGGCGGCCCTGCGGACCGGCCCTTCTCCCCCGCCCAGCGCGACCGCGCCGGCGGTGCCGGCCGCGCCCAGAGCGGCGGCCCCGGCGAGCAACGCCCGGCGCCGCGTGAGGAACTGATCCTTCTTCATGTGTCATCACTCGCCCGGCACCGCACCGACGCCCTCCAGCAACACCGGTCCGGCCCCAGGAAACCACCCACCCGGCCCAAGCACCGGGCCGGACGGTCCCCACAATGCGCGAGGGGTCAGCGGCGGCGGACCAGGGGGAAGGGCAGGGTTTCCCGGATCGTCAGGCCCGTCAGGAACATGATCAGACGGTCCACGCCTATGCCCAGACCCCCGGTGGGAGGCATCGCGTATTCCAGGGCGTCGAGGAAGTCCTCGTCCAGTTCCATCGCCTCGGGGTCGCCTCCGGCCGCCAGCAGGGACTGGGCGGTCAGGCGGCGGCGCTGCTCGACCGGGTCGGTCAACTCGGAGTAGGCCGTGCCCAGTTCGGTGCCGAAGGCGACCAGGTCCCAGCGTTCGGCGAGGCGCGGGTCGGTGCGGTGCTGGCGGGTGAGCGGGGAGACGTCCGTCGGGAAGTCCTTGTAGAAGGTGGGGAGTTGGGTCTTCTCCTCCACCAGGCGTTCGTACATTTCCAGGACCACGTCGCCCCGACCGTCGTCCGCGGTGTACGGCACACCCGCGCGGTCGCACAGCCCCCGCAGCCGCTCCAGTTCCGTGTCCGCGTCGATCTCCTCCCCCAGCGCCTCCGAGATCGCCCCGTAGACGGTCTTGACCGGCCACGCGCCCGAGATGTCGTACTCCTTGCCGTCCTTGCGCGCGATAGGTGAGCCGAAGGCGGCGGTGGCCGCGCCCTGGATGAGTTCGCGGGCGAGGTCGAGCATCACGTCGTAGTCGGCGAACGCCTGGTAGGCCTCGAGCATCGTGAACTCGGGGTTGTGCTTGTAGGAGACGCCCTCGTTGCGGAAGGTGCGGCCCATCTCGAAGACCTTCTCCAGACCGCCGACGCACAGCCGCTTCAGGTACAGCTCGGGGGCGATGCGCAGATAGAGGTCGAGGTCGTAGGCGTTGATGTGGGTGGTGAACGGGCGGGCGTTGGCGCCGCCGTGGATCTGCTGGAGCATCGGGGTCTCGACCTCGAGGTAGCCGCGGCCCAACAGCCCCTGCCGCAGGGCCTGTACGGCGGTGGAGCGCGCCCGGATCACCTCGCGGGCCTCGGTGCTGGAGACCAGGTCGAGATAGCGCATCCGGACCTTGGCCTCGGGGTCGGCCAGCCCCCGGCGTTTGTCGGGCAGCGGGCGCAGGCACTTGCCGATCAGCTGCCAGTCGGTGACGAAGACGGTCGGTTCGCCCTTGTCGCTCGTGCCCGCGTGCCCGGTGGCGCTGATGTGGTCGCCGATGTCGGTGTCGGCGGTGAAGCGGTCGAGAGCGGGGCCGGACCGCTCGCGGGTGAGGGCGAGTTGGTGATCGCCGGACCAGTCGCGGAGCACGGCGAAGACGATGCCGCCGAAGTCCCGGACGAGCATGATCCGGCCGGCGACGGTGACGTCGTCGCCGGGCCGGACCTCGGCGAGGGTGTGGGTGCGCGGCGGGATGCCGACCGGGTAGGCGTCGGTGCCGTCGGCGGACAACCTCTCGAGCTTGTGGTGGCGGACGCGGACCTGTTCGGGCAGGCCGGCCAGGGGGTCGTCGGCCCCGGCCTCGTCCCCTCCGGCGAGGCCGAGCGCCGACAGCGACGGCAGGCCCTCCGTGGTGGCGGGCCTGGACGCGCCCTTCGAGTGCCCCTTTCCCCAGAGTTTGCGCAGGGACGGTACGGAAACGAAACCTTCGGCGATCCCGGAGGCCAGGCCGATGCGGGCGAGGGCGCCCGTGTCGCCGTAACAGATGAAGCGGGGATACCACTCGGGCTGGTACTTGGCGTTGGAGCGGTAGAGCGCCTCCAGTTGCCACCACTTGGAGAAGAACAGCAGCAGGCGCCGCCACAGCCGCAGGACCGGACCGGCGCCGATGCGGGCGCCCTCCTCGAAGGCCGAGCGGAAGACGGCGAAGTTGAGCGAGATCCTGCGCACCCCCAACTTGGGGGCGGCGGCGCACAGCTCGGCGACCATGAACTCCATGACGCCGTTCGGGGCGCTGCGGTCACGGCGCATCAGGTCGAGGGAGACGCCGTCGCGGCCCCAGGGCACGAAGGAGAGCAGGGCGAGCAGTCGGCCGTCCGCGCCGATGGCCTCCACCAGGAGGCAGTCTCCGTCGGCGGGGTCGCCGAGCCGGTCCAGGGCCATGGAGAAGCCGCGTTCGGTCTCGGTGTCGCGCCAGGCGTCGGCTTTGTCGACGACCTCCTCCATCTCCTCGTCGGTGAGGGCGGCGTGGCGGCGGACCCGGGTGGTGGCGCCGGTGCGGCGGACGCGGTGCACGGCCTGCCGGGTGACCCGCATGTCGCGGCCGTCCAGGTCGAAGTCGGCCACGTTGAGAATCGCCTCGTCGCCGAGTTGGAGGGCGCCGAGTCCGGCGCGGGTGTAGGCCTTGGCGCCGTCCTCGGAGGCGCCCATGGCGGCGGGCACCCAGGCGTGCAGACGGGCCATGTCCAGCCAGGAGCCGATGGCATGCGGCCAGGCCTCCCGGTCGCCGACGGGATCGCCGCTGGCCAGGCAGACGCCGGCCTCGACCCGGTAGGTGACGGCGGCCTTGCCGCTGGGTGAGAAGACGACGGCCTTGTCGCGCCGGGTGGCGAAGTAGCCGAGGGAGTCCTGCTCGCCGTAGGCCTTGAGAAGGGCGCGGATGCGGGGCTCCTCGTCGCCGTGCAGGGCGGACTCCATGCGCTGGGAGCGGAAGAGGGTGGCGGCGGCGTTGAGCAGGGCGAGGGCGCCGAAGAGGCCGAGCAGGAAGAACAGGGCGCGGGGCGGACGGCCGTCGAAGGACTGGGCCGAGACGAGGCCGCCGCACACGCGGTTGGCGGCCCAGGCCAGGTGCTGGCCGTCGGGCAGGGTGCCGGGGAACAGCTCGACCAGGCCCCAGCCGGCGAGGATGCCGAGGACCAGGCCGACGAGCAGGACGCCGACGGCGCGGCGGACGGCGGCGCGGCGGGACGCGGCGTAGAACTCTCCCCGGGCGACGATCAGCAGGACGAGCAGCAGGCCGCAGACGACGAGGGACGGGACGGAGGCGGCGTACAGGCCGAGGGACACGCCCAGGGCGTCGGTCAGGACCACCAGGCCGAGATAGACGACGACCAGCCACCAGGCGATCTTCTTGCGGGCGGCGGTGGCGCCGGCCAGGAGGAAGAGGAAGACGGCATAGGCGAGGTTGGCGCTGATGGGGACGATCAGCAGGTCGAGGAAGCGGACGACCGGGCGGAGCAGGGCGCGCAGCGGCGGGATCACGGCCAGCAGGGCGCAGAGCAGGCCGAGGGCGCCGAAGAAGGTCGCGAACCCCTGGGGTACCCGACCCAGCCGTCCGGTGCCGGGCGGGCGTATCCGGCCCGCACCGTCCTGGGGCGGGGATGCCTGCGCTGTGGCACTCATGGTTCCGACTGTAGGAAGAGCCCGGCCGGGGCGCCCGTCGAGGGGGCCCGCCGGAGGGTGGGACCTGCGGTTTCCGATAGCCTCGCAGCCGTGACGGAACAGCACTCTCACCAGTTCGAGCGAGGCACGGACGGGCCGAAGGTCATCGTGGTCGGAGTGGACGGCTCCGACTCCTCCCTGCGCGCGGCGGCATATGCCGCCGGCCTGGCCCGGCGCCAGCGCGCGCTTCTCGCCGTCGTCTACGTCCAGCCGGTGATGGCGGCGGGCGCGGCGATGGGGGCGCCGGTGGCCGAGACGACGTACGAGATCGCTGAGGACCTCAAGGCGCAGATCCGGGAGGGGACCGAGCGGCTGAAGGGGATATTCGACGTGCGCTGGGAGTTCCACACCTTTCACGGCGACCCCTACAGCGGTCTGGTCAAGGCGGCCGATGAACTCAAGGCGGACGCGGTGGTGGTGGGCGCCTCGGAACAGGCGGGCCACCGGATCGTCGGCTCGGTGGCGGTCCGCCTGGTGAAGGCGGGGCGCTGGCCGGTGACGGTGGTGCCGTAGGGCTCAGCGCTTACGGCAGAGCAACCGCACGGCCCGCGACCGGTGACCGTTCTTCGTGCCCACGTCGATACGGCGCTCGTCCCCCAGGTCCATGTCCGCCGGCAGGGGCGTGCAGATCCGCGATGCCCTGGTGGTACGCGAAGACGCACCCGACGCGGCACGTGCCCGCGCGCGTGACCTGGATCGTCGGGGCGGCCTCGGCCGTCATCGCCGGGTTGCTGCCGATCGGCGGAGGCGGCCGAGCCGTACGCCCACGGCGGGGCGTCAGCGGCTCTCAGAGGCCGCGGAGGAAGTCGAGGAGCAGACCGTTGAACTCCTCGGGCCGCTCCAGGTTCGGGAAGTGCGAGACGCCCTCGACCAGCACGCAGCGCCCGCTCGGGGCCGTACGGGCGAACCGTTCCGCGTCGGCGACCAGGTCGGGCGATTCGAGCGCGCCGTTGACCGTGAGCACCGGGACGTCGATCTTCGGCACCCGGGGCCAGGTGTCGGCCATGGGAACGTGCCAGTTGGCCTCGCCGGGGGTGTGCTTGGCGATGGTGTGCAGGGCCATCTCGCGCAGGCGGTCCAGAATGCGCGGGTCGATCTCGTCGGTCGTGCGGAACGGGCCGGCGACGGACCCGAGGAACACCTTCAGCCAGCCCTCGATGTCACCTGCGTTCAGGGCTTCGGCGGAGGCGGCGACGACCTTCCGCGTCGGTTCGTAGGTGTACTGGAAGTCGCTGACGGAGGCGCCGCCGAGGACGACGCCCCGCACCAGCTCCGGGTACTCGATCGCGGTGTCGCCCGCGATGGCGCCGCCCATCGACACCCCGACCAGGGCGGCGGGGCCGGCGTCGAGGTGCTGGAGCAGTCCGGCGAGGTCGTCGGCCCAGCGGAAGGGCTCGCTCGCGTTGGCGGACCAGCCGTGACCACGGGTGTCCGGCGCTATCACCCGGTACCCCGCCTCGGCGAGGGCCGGGATCTGGTCGTCGAAGAGGCGGTGGTCGACGTAGCCGGAGTGCAGGAGGACCACGAGGTCTCCGGATCCGGTGTCGAGGTAGGCGAGATCGCCGTCGGCGGACGCGAAGTAGCTCAGTTCGGAAGCAACCGTCATGACAACCAAGGTGTCACGTCCCCTCAGGTTTGACAACCTGGTTGTCATAATGGCTCCGGTGCATGATGTCCGGGTGAACGACGACGACGCCCCCCTCTCCCCCGACGAACTCGGCGACCGCGTCTCCGAGGTGTTCGACCTGATCGGCGCGCTCTACCGCCGCGGCCTGCGCAAGGTCGAGCAGGGCGAACAGGTCGAGGGCGTCTCGGTCGGCGTACGCTCCGTGCTCGTCCTGCTGCGCCGCTACGGGTCCATGACGGTCCCCCAGATGGGCCGGATCATGGCCCTGACCCGGCAGTTCGTGCAGCGCATGGTCAACGACGCGGTGGCCGAGGGATGGGTCGAGGTCACCCCCAACCCCGCCCACCAGCGGTCCTCGCTGATCCGGATCACCAAGGCGGGCGAGACGATGATCGACACGATCCTGGAACGCGAGCACGCCCTGAACCGGCAGGTCGGCGGCGATCTCACCGAGGCGGAACTCCGGGCCTGTCTGCGGGTGCTGAAGGAGATGCTGAAGACCTTCGACCACGTGGACGTCGAGTGACCCGACGGACCGTGTGCGCCACGTCACACGACAGCGGGCGTCAACGGCGGAACAACCCGAGCCGCCCGGCCGTTCATGTCTACGTGGCTGCGGAGGGGACAGTGTCCCCGGGCCTCACCTACAGCCCATGGGGACGATCGTCCGGCTGAAGCCCCGTGGAGCACCCCGCCGAGAGGCGACCGCCCTCCGCAATCCACCCTCACACGGCCCCGGCTGGCCTCCCCCGTCCAGCCGGGGCTCCTTCGTGTCCCGTCACTTCCCCATCACCAGCCCGTCCTTCGCCGCGCCCCGGCTCAGCACGACGTCGCGGATGCGGTCGCGCACCGCCGTTACGTCGGCGCCCTGTTCCAGGGCCCGGTTGAGGTCGACCACCCGGCCGGCGTCGATGTCGAACATCTGCGGGACGAACTCGGCCCGGGTCACCTGCCAGCGGCCGCCCGGCCGGGCCGGCGGGGCGAAGGTGAAGCGGCCGATGGTGGACTGGTTGCCGCGCGGGTCCTGTTGGCCGTCGTTGTCGTACATCTCGCCCGCGATCTGGTCGCCCAGACCGTAGACGACCCAGGTGCCGTTGACCTTCTCGTACGCCTGCGGGACATGGGCGTGGGTACCGAGAACGAGGTCGATGTCGGGCCGGTCGCCCGTGCGGGCGGCGGTGAGCCGCCTGGCCAGGGCGAGTTGCTGCGCGTCGGGCGTGTCCTGCCACTCGGTGCCCCAGTGCAGGGAGACGACGACCACGTCGGCGCCGGCCCGCCGTGCGGCCCGGGCGTCGGCGACGACCTGGTTCTCGTCGAGGAGGCCCACCGCCCACGGCTCGCCCGGCGGCAGGGGGAAGCCGTGGGTGTCGTAGGTGTAGGCGAGGTGCGCCACCTTCGCGCGGCCCGCGCGCAACAGCGTGACCGTGCGCGCCTCGGCCTCGGTGCGGGCCGAGCCCGCGTGCCGTACCCCCGCCGCCTCGAGGACGTCGAGGGTGTGGTGGACGCCCTGGGCGCCGTCGTCGAGGGTGTGGTCGGAGGCGGTGGAGCAGCCGTCGTAGCCGGTGGCGGCGAGGGCCTGGGCCAGCTCGGGCGGGGCCTTGAAGGTGGGGTGGCCGGTGTAGTCGCCGTTCGCGCCGAAGACGGTGTCCAGGTGACACAGCGCCACATCGGCGCGGGAGACCATGTGCCCGTCCCCGGCGAGCATCGGATGGAAGTCGTACACGCGGCCGCCGCCGTCGAAGCGGGCGCGGTCGATGATCGAGCTGTGCGCCAGGATGTCGCCGGAGGCGACGAGCGTGAAGGCGCGGACGGCCGGCGGGGCAGGATGTCCGGCGTGGACCGCCGCTCGATGGTGCTGGGCCTGGCAGGCGGCGCCCCCGGCGAGGACGGCCGTGAGGGCCAGGGCAACCTGTCGTCTGCGTGCAATCATCAGTTCACCCCAGAGTGGTCATATTTACCGACAAACGGTACGAAGGTGACCGGCCCCGCAGTCGGTTCCGGCACGCCGATTAGCCCGTCCGGCGTTCGCGGGGGACCGTTCGTCGAGCCGTTCGCCGACGCGATCGACCGTCCGCCGCAGATCCCCGTGCGGACCCTGTCCGACATCGGCACCCTGCGATGCCATACGGCCATGACGGCCGGAACCACCCTCACGAACGGGACGACCGCCGAGCACGAGCTCGCCGCAGTGCAGCGGGAGCACGGCCGGCCCCTCTTCGCCTTCCTCCTCCGGCTGTGTGACGGCGACCGGCAGCGCGCCGAGGACCTGGTGCAGGAGACCCTGGTCCGCGCCTGGCAGCACCCCGAGGCCCTGCGCGCCGACGACTTCGAATCCGTACGACCCTGGCTGCTGACCGTCGGACGGCGACTCGCCATCGACGCGCGGCGGGCGCGGCAGGCACGTCCGGCCGAGGTCGGGGACGCGGTCCTGGAGAACGCGCGGGTCATCGGCGACCACGCCGAGCGGGCCGCCGCGACGCTCGACGTACGCGAGGCTGTGAAGACACTCACTCCGGAACACCGTGAAGTCCTGGTGCTCGTGTACTTCCAGGGTGCGAGTGTGGCGGAGGCCGCCGAGGCCCTCGGGATTCCGCCCGGTACCGTGAAGTCCCGCGCGTACTACGCGCTGCGCGCCCTGCGCCGGGTGCTTCCCGGATACGCGGCCGACCTGCGGTGAAACCAACGGCTCAGTCAAATCTCCGTAAAGCGCCTTGCTGAGGACCCCGGTTGAGTAATCGGCTGTCCTCATCCGTGTTCCGGACTGGGGGGCTCGGGGTCCGGATCCGGGCCCGGAGCCGGGCGACGCGCACGCACCGGAGGAAGGCAGGAAGGGATGCTGCACAGAGGTCAAGAGAGCACGGACGGCGCCGGAGACGGTGAACTGGTCGTCCCGATGGCCTGGTTGTACGCCGAGTACATCGCCGACGAGCTGCTCAGGACGGGCGATCTGATGCCGCCGACGTCCATGGAGTTCCGGGCCGGGCGTGACGCGCTGGCGCTGACCATCTTCCTCTCGGACACGGACGGCGAACTCTCCGGCATCCGGGTGGTCTCCCAGCTGGAGACCTGGCTGTCGCTGACCGCGTACGACCAGCCGTGGCAGGACTGGGTGGGCGAACGCATGGCCGACCTGTACGCCGAAGCGGTCGAGTCCGGCGCCCCGGCGCCCGACCTGGATCTGGCCGAGGCGGCCTGGCGCTGGCTGGAGGAAACCGAGTTGCTCGCGCCGGACCTGAACGCGGTGCCCGGCGGTGCCGGTGTGGTCGGTGAGGACGAGGGACCGAAGGTGTGGACGAAGGCCTGGCAGCTCGGTCTGCCGCTCGGCCATCTCGCCATCCACCTTTTTTAGATTCGTTCCGATCCGGACCAATCCGGGGGCCGGGCCGCTACGAATCCCTTGGTTGCGATTCTCTGTGTGCCTTGAGTGAATCCGCGGTCTGGTGCGTACCTGGGAGCAAGAAGTCACCCCACCCGCACCCAACGGCACGAGGATTCGGCATGAGGTCCCAGGAAACGCACCGCGACGTCGCCGCGTACGCGCTCGGCGTGCTGGACGAGGCGGACGCCTTCCGCTTCGAGGACCACCTCATGGAGTGCGCGCGCTGCGCCGCACACGTGACCGAATTCGGGCCCGTCGCCCGGCAGATGATGCTGTATCGCCGGGCGACACCGCGGTTCGTGAGCCCGATGTCCCGGCCCGGCCCCCAGTTGCTCGACCGGCTGATGGGCGCGGTGACGGCCCGGCACAAGGCGACGCGGCGGCGGTTCCTGTACGGCCTGGCCGCCTCGGTGGCCGTCGCCGCGGCCGGGCCCGGCATCGCGATGATGGCCAAGGGCGGCGACGACGGAGTGATGCGGGTCACCGCGACCGACGCGAAGTCGGGGGTGTGGGCCCGGGTGACGGCGGCCGACGACTACTCGGGCAGCGACGTCAAGCTCGAGATCAAGGACGGCGCGGGCCCACGCTCCTGTCGGCTGATCGCCGTCGGCCGGGACGGCTCCGAGCAGATCCTCACCAGCTGGACCGTCCCCAGCCACGACGCCCGCCCGATCACCATGCGGGGCACGTCCTCGATGCACATGGGTGAGATCGCCCGGTACGACGTGCGCACGGCCCAGGGCGAACACCTGGTGACGCTGCAGCCGCACTGACGGCCGGCTCCCGCGCACCAGCGCCCGTCCGAGGGCCGCCCGGCCCGCCGGCCCCCAGGTCCGCTGCCCTCCCGGCAGCCCCCGTTGGCAGGCCTGCCCGATGCCGATGAGGGCGAGGGCCCGCAGGACCGCCCAGCCGCGGGCGCGTCGGATCGTCGCCTCGTCCGAGCCCCCCGTACGCCTCGAAGAACGGGGCCGAGGCGCCGGCCGGCAGCAGGACCCAGGCGGCCGCGAGGTCCGTCGCCTCATCCCCCGCGCAGAGGTCGCCGAAGTCGATCACACCGGTGAGCGTGCCGTCGCCGACGACCACGTTCGCGGTATGGAGGTCGGCGTGCAGCCGGCGGGCCGGGCCGGTATGAGCCGGCGCGGAGACCGCCGCCTCCCACACATCGCGTACGGTGGCGACAGGAGCCGGGCGGCCACCGGTTTCAGCATCCGCTCGAACCGGTCTCTCAGGTCCCGCGGCGGAACACCGCGGTCCGCGCTGCGCGGCGCGTCCGCGGGGGCCGGCTGATGCAGGGCCCGCAAAAATCCCGCCGGCGCATTCGCGGCCGGGCGGGCGCTGCTGAGCGGGGCGCGGTCTGCGGGCTCTCCGGGGACCCACCGCGCGACGGTCCAGGAGCGCGGGAAGCGCGGCGAGGGTTCACCGAGCCGCACCGGCGTCGGCACCGCCGACGGCAGCCGGCCGGCCAGCGGGGGCAGCCACCGGTGCTCCGTGCGCAACAGCGACGACGCCCGCTCCGTGCGCGGCAGCCGCACCGCCAACTCCGCCCCCAGCCGCCACAGTTGGTTGTCCCAGCCGGCCGGTGCCCGGCGCAGACCGAGCCGCGCGGGGTCCGGGTGCTGTTGGCGCAGGAGCGAGCGGACCAGGTCCTCGTCGACGGCGGCGCCGTTCACTCGGTGACTCTACGAACCGCGCGCCCGGTAGACGAAGGCGGGGGGAACGTTCGGCCAGACGGTGGAGGTGCGCTCGACGGTCGGGAAGCGGTCGCGCAGGGCGGCGGCGAGAGCGCGGCCGGGCGGGGTCCAGGCCGCGTGGGTGTACGCGAACGTGGTGAAACGGCCACCCGGCGCGAGCGATTTCGCCACGACGTCCAGGGTGTGCTCCCGCGTCCGCGCCGGCATGACGGTCCACGGCAGCCCCGACACCACCGCGTCCACCGGGCCGTCCGCGAACTCCGCCAGGTCGGCCGCCGCGCCGTGCACGACGCTGAGCCGCCCGTCGCGGTGCGTGGCCGCGAGACGGTCCGCGAGGTCCGCGTTGAGCTCGATGGCGACCAGCCGGGCCGCCGGCGGTATCCGGCGCAGCACTGCCTCGGTGAACACGCCCGTACCGGGGCCGAGTTCGACGACGAGCCGGGCCTTGTCCAGACCGATGTCATGGGTCATGGCCGCGGCCAGCCGCCCTGAGCTGGCGGCTACCGCACCGGTCATGAGAGGGCGCCTGAGGAACTGAGTGGTGATCGACACGGCGGCCATGCTCGGCAGCCTCGATGTGGCCCCGCGTCGTACGCCGGGACCGTCCGCCTAGTCCCAATGCCGCTGCTTTAAGTGGTGGCCTTGGATTTTCGCTTGGTCGGGGCGGTCCTGGACGCGGGAACGATGGTGACCGCCTCGGCCGGTGCGG
>NZ_JBEXXQ010000100.1:0-13228 GCF_040630525.1 Streptomyces sp. NPDC005799 | reverse complement strand
CAAGGCATCACAGATTCGTCGGCGTCCCGGACGGACACCGGCCCTATTTTCCCGCCACCACGGCGGCCAGCGCAGCGGCCTGGATTACTGACACGAAAGATGCAGCCGACTGTGCAGGTCAGGACGTTGTGATGGGGTCGAAGCGGACGGTCATTCCGAGGCTGTTCGCTTCCTTGATCATGCGGCGCATGGCGCGTTCGGGGTCACGCTTGGTGAAGTAGTCAGCGCCGAGGTCGCGGTAGGGGACGTCGTCGTGCAGGACGTGCCAGATGGCGATGGCGAGTTTGTGCATGACAGCCACCACGGCGCGTTTGCCTCCCCGCCGTGCGGAGATGCGCCGGAAGTAGGCGGCGAGATAGGTGTCCTTGTTCCTGATCGCGGCCATGGCAGCGACGCCGAGCAGCCGTTTGAGGTTGCTGTTGCCCGGGCGGGTCGTGCCCGACCTGCTCACTCCCGCGGATTCGTTCTGCCCGGGGCAGACACCGATCCACGAGGCGAGGTGTCCGGCGGTCGGGAACTGGTTCATGTCCCCTCCGGTCTCGGCCAGGATGATCTCCGCTGCCATCCGGCCGATTCCCGGGATCGAGTCGAGAAGGTCGAGTTCGTGCTCGCGTTCGGCCAGAAGATGGGCGATTCGGGTGTCGAACACGGTGACGGTGTCCTTGAAGCGGTCGATCTCATCGAGGTAGTGGCGGACCATGAAGGCATGGTGGTCGGTGAACTCGCCGTCCAGAGCCTCGATGAGGGCTGGGATCTTCGCGCGGGCCTTGCCGACGGCGAGGTCGGCCAGCTGCCCGGGCTCACGTTCACCGGCGATGAGAGCCTCCAGGATCGCCCGGCCGGCTACACCACGACAGGGGACACGATCCAAGCTGGATGATGCCCAAGTCGAAGCTGTTCGGGCCGTGTTGGAATAAAGCGCTCAGGCGCACAGGTTCGAGGCGGACCTGTGGACGTTGGAACGCGCCAGCGGAAGAAGAAGGAAGTGATACCTGACCCTTTCCCCGAGATCCGGACTCGTGTTGAGCTTGACTCGCTGCCGCCGGGGACCTTCGTCGAGTGCGTGGCGTGCGTTGACCACGAGTACGTCATCGCCGATGTGGACCCGCACGATTGGCAACGTTGTCATCAAAAGCTCCATCCGAGCCACGTGTGCTACCGAAAGGTGTCAATGCCCAACTTCCGGGTTGTCCCTGTCGCCATCGTCAGGTCGACGTCATGAACGCCGATGAGGAGGACGAGGTCTGCGGGGCCGTGACCACCCTCCCCGTGTTCGGTTGGGCTCCCGTAGACGGCCTGGCCGGCGCCACGGTGACGTGTGACAAGGAGCCTCACGAGGGGGACATGCACTCAGGTCAGATAGTCGTCGACGGCGATTACCACGGCGTTTACTACTGGGGCTCTGGCTACCTGCCCGAGATGCTTCTCCCCACCGCCTGAGCCCGCTTCAGAAGCGGCCGACCCTGGGAGCATCTCGTCAAGGTGAGCTGCCCCGAGTTTCATAGAGTCCGGTGATCTTGTTTCAGGCGGACTGCTGGGTGGCTTCCTGTTGTCGCCACCAGGCGCGTTCGTACTCGGCGGGCGATACGTAGGCGAGGGCGGAGTGGAGCCGCTCCTCGTTGTACCAGGCGACCCACTGGAAGATCGCCCGCTCGAGCTGGCCGACGTCCCGCCAAGGGCCCTGCATCTCGATCAGCTCGGCCTTGAAGGTGCCGTTCAGGGCCTCGGCCATCGCGTTGTCATAGCTGTCCGCGACCGAGCCGACCGAGGCCGGAGCCCCGATCTCGGACAGCCTCTCGGTATAGCGAATTGATACGTATTGCGCCCCGCGGTCGCTGTGATGAATGAGGCCAGAGCCCTTCCGAGTGCACGTTCACCGGGTCTCCTTCGCGAAGAAAGCCGTGGCCCGCTTGAGGATCTCCACGTCCTCGCGCAGTCGGCGATTCTCCCGCCGCCGTTGGGCCAGTTCCTCGCGGTCGCTGCTGGTCAGCCCGTCGCGCTCACCGTTGTCGACTCGGCCTGCCTGACCCAGTCGCGCACTGCGGTCTCGGTCAGGTCGAAGTCCTTGGCGACCTGGCCCACCGAGCGGTCCCCGCGTCGGCACAGCTCGACGATCTCGGCCTTGAACTCCGGCGTGAACGAGCGGCGAGGACGCGGCTTCTTCTTCCTCATGCTCTCCATGATGGACATCATCCTTCCTGGGCCGAAGCCCCTGATCTTCGATGTCCGTCAAAGCGGATCAAGCCCAGGCCTACACCGACGAGTGCCTGGCGATGGAGCTGAGGGAGGGCAACGCCCGCGCGAACACCGTCGCCGATCACCTGCGGGTGCTGGATGCCGCGCTCGCGCAGATACCCCGCTCCTGCCAGGCCAAGATCCTGGTGCGGGTCGACGGCGCCGGTGCCACGCACGGCCTGCTCAAACGTCTTCAGGCGCTGAACACCACGCGGCGCGGCGCACGGTCCGCTACACCGTCGGCTGGACGATCACGCCCGAGGACGAACGCGCCATCGCCCGCCTGCCCGAAGCCGCCTGGGAAACCTCCCTGCGACAGGACGGCAAGGTCCAGGACGGCTGCTTCGTCGCCGAGATGACACGTGAGGGCTGGCCCAAGGGCATGCGGCTGATCGTCCGCCGCGTCAAGCCCTCTCGCCGGCACCTGGGGAAGCTGACCGCGTTCGAGCAGAAGACCGGCCGACGCTACTCGATCACCGCAACGGACATCCGGCACATAGGCTACATCGCCGGCACCCACCAAGTGCAGTTCCTCGACGTCCTCCACCGCGATCACGCCGAGGCCGAAGACCGCGTGCGCACCAACAAGGCGATGGGACTGGCGAACCTGCCGTCCAAGTCCCGGGAAACGAACGCGAGCTGGATGCTCACCGCGAACCTCGCCGCCGATCTCGACACCTGGCTGCGGCTGCTGACCCTCCACGACCACGCGGACGTCGCCCACGCCGAGCCGGACACCATGCGCTTCCGCCTCTACCGCCCGCCCGCCCGCCTCGTCCACCACACACGCCGCCGCCACCTGCGCATCGAACGGACCTGGCCCTGGGCCCAGACATCCACGACCAGCTGGAAGCGGATCAACAACCTGACTGCCGCCACCTGACCACCAGCCTTTGCCCCAACGCACACCGAGAGGAGAAAGACCAGCAGTCTCCGGGCCCGTGGAACCCGGCGCACCCCGCAGCGACACGCGACGGCCCACCCTCACACAGCGAGGGACATCACGGGCGAACCACCGGGCCACTCAACGACCAAACCCCACCGAAAAATCGAGGTCAACGAGCCCAACTACCGCAAGAAATCCACTAATTCATCGACAAACTCACCCGTACGCCGCATGCACCACTGACCACACTGGCTCCGCAGCAACCCGGGGTATTTGGCTCTATCTCTATGGGTGGATCGCATGTTGAAATTCAAGCGAATATCTTCCGCTTGCGCGTAGGATTAAAATGCCTATCCGATTAGTTCAAATTGAATCCGTTGGGTGTGTGGTGATTCTTCATGTCGAGATTCGAAGACGCCTCGCCCTTCGATGACGCCTCGAAAGCAGCCGACGTAGCGGTTGTCGGAGCCGGGATCGTCGGACTGACCAACGCGCTACAACTCGCCAAGCGAGGGCTGCGGGTGGTTCTCCTGGACAACGTCCAGGCCCAGCGGCGCAGTTACAAAGTGGGCGAGTCGTTCCTCGTCTTCACCAGCGCGTTCCTGCGCACAGTCGGCGGCCTGGACGGGTTCATTAGTAAAGAGTCGTTCATTAAGCTGGGGGTCTGGTTCACCAGCGGAGCCGAGCACCGCGACGATTTCCGGGGAACCACCGAGTGGGCGGTGAACGCGGATCCGCATCCGCCGCACTACCTGTACGACCTGGCGACCGACAAGAAGTGGTTCCGCTGCATGTTCCTGGACATGCAGATTGTCCGGCCCGAGGCGGAAGACGTGATGCGGGCGCCCGTGAGCGCCCATCCCAACATCACGTTCCTCGACTTCGCCAGAGTCCGCGAGGTGGACATCGCCGGCGCCGACCGGTCCGGTGAACCGCACCGGTTGGTGTGGCAGGAGGGCGGCGTCCAGGCTCGCAGTGGCAGCACTTTCGCCCGCTGGGTGATCGACTGCTCCGGGCGCAGGCGCCTGCTGGCCCGCAAGTTCGGGCATGACGCGGAACGCTCAGAACGGGACGACGACTTCCAGACCGCCGTGTGGGGACAGTTCAAGGACGTCACCGATGAAAGCTTCGCCGACTGCTGGAACCACCTACGCAAGGGCGGCGACGTCACGCGGCGCGATCTGTACACCGTGCATCTGTGGGGAGAGGGCTACTGGATCTGGGTGATCCGGTTGTCGCAGGACCGGATCAGCGTCGGTGCAACGTTCGACCAGCGCACGCCGCCGCCTGGGGCCAATCCCCGCGAACAGTTCTGGAATCTCATCAGGCGGTATCCGGTGCTCAACAAGGTGATCGGCGAGGACACGCTGCTGGAGTTCCGTACGTTCCGCAACGCCCAGCACTGGACCGATACATTCGCGAGTGAGCGACGCTATGCAATGGTGGGCGACGCGGGCAGCATCATCGACGCCTACTACAGCCAGGGCGTCGCACTGGCCCTGGTGACCAGTTGGCATCTCGCCAACGTGATCCAGCGCGATGTCCACGACGGACGGCTGGACCGCCCCTACATCGCCCGGATCAACCGAGCCACCCGCCAGGACTGGCACATGCTCCGCAACATGGTGCGGGAGAAGTACACCTCCGCCGTCGAGGATCCGCGGTTCTTCCTGCTGTCGCACATCCTCGACATGGCGGTCTTCTGGAGCATGGGCAGCACCCGCGCCCGACTGACCCACTGGCTGGTGGCCACCGAGGGGGACACCACCCGGGAGACACCCGCACTGCGGCGCGCACGCACACGTCTGGAGTCGCGGTTGTTCTACTCCCGAGCTCCTCACGGGGCCTTTCTCACCCCGGAGCGGGTTCAGCGGCTGCAACGCAGGCTCCAGCGCGGACTCGGTGAACGCGCTCGGTGGCGTCAGGAAAACGGGGTGCACCCGCCCACGGTCACCAGCCTGCTGAGCGTGACGGCCCCCGTACCACAGATGTGGAAACTCCCGTTCGCCAGGCGCTCCGGTCACGTGGACGTCAGTGGCCGTGACCTGGTGCAGCCCGCCGAGTTGCGCCCACCGGGTACCGCAACCTTGTACGACCGGCTGCCGGTGTCGGCCAACACCCGACTCAACTGGGTGCTGAAGCTGCGGCCGGTGGCGCTGATGGGGCTGTTCGCCGCCGGGTACGTCTGGGACGCCGCGGACACTGCCATGCGACGGCTGCGGAGGCGCGGGCGTGCCACTGACCTGCTGAATGCCGACGTCCGGGATCGGGAGGCACGGTGAGCAGCCGGGCGGGCCGGTCGCGCGTCGTCTACCTGAGCATGGGGACACCGCACCGGGAGTACACGGGCGTCGCTGCGGCACTCGCCGAGCGCGGCGTGGAGGCCCACCTGGTGCATCTGGATGACGCCGACAGTGTGGACTGGGCAGGCGTCGAATTGGTCAATGTCCGTATGTGCCGCGGCTATCACGCCGATCCCCGCTTCCTGGAGCGGGTCACCCACCTGCACGACCGGCTACGGAACGCGCCCAACGGACCGATCCCGCTCGCCAACAACCTCGACCTGATCCACGACGCGGTGGACAAAGGCCGCTACTTGCGCCGACTCGCCGAAGAGGACGGTGTTGGCCTGATCCCCACCCGCTGGCTCCCACGCGGCACGGATTTACGGGTGGCCGACCTGATGGACGAGGCTGGCTGGGACGACATAGTCATCAAGCCGACCGTCTCCGCGGGCTCGTGGCGCGCCATCCGGGTGTCCCGCACGGGCCGCTCCGCGTCGGACAGCCACTTTGTGATGGACGGTACGGAGGGAGGCGGCGTGCCGTTCGAGGAACAGATGCGCGCGCTGCTGACCACGCGTGACCTGTTCGCTCAGCGATTCTTGCCCGCGGTCCTGGACGACGGTGAACTCTCACTCGTCTTCCTCGGCGGACGGTTCAGCCACGCCGTGCGCAAGACCGTCGGCTCGGGCGGCGGCTGGTGGGCACACGAGCGGCTGGGCGGGGTCAACTTCGCCGTGGAGCCAACGGACGAGGAGTACGCCTGGGGGGAGAACATATACCGGGCTCTGGAACGGCGGTACGGCTGCCTGTGGTTCGGCCGTGTCGACGGGATCCGCGACATGGAAGGGCACCTGCGTCTGCTGGAGTGCGAGCTGGCGATACCGCGTCTGCTGCTGCCCGAAGGCCAGGCCTTCGGCAGGTACGCCGACGTCATCGCGCAGGGGCTGCGGGAACGCTCGCTGAGCAGCATCAGTGGTTGACGGCGACGTCCCCTGCTGCGTGTCGGCCCGGCGGGTGCGCAGCGTGCGCGCCCGTGGGCGCAGGCCGCAGAAGCGACGCCGCGCCGGGCCGTCGGCGCGGCGCCGTCCCACCGCCACACGCCGACGGGTCCGCGCCCCTGGTACGGGCCGAGTGGAGTTTTCGATGACACCGCATCAGATGCAGTTCCTCCTCCTGGACCTGGCACTGATCGTCATGGTCACCCGGGCCGTGGGGGGTCTGTTCAGGTGGCTGGGTCAGCCACCTGTGCTGGGCGAGATCACCACGGGCATCCTGCTGGGGCCGACCCTGTTCGGTGCGGGCTTCACCCAGGCGGTGTTCCCGCCCGACGCACGGCCGTTGCTCGGCGCACTGGCCAACCTCGGCGTGGCACTGTTTCTGCTGGGGCAGGGCATCGAGTTCGACAGCGGGCTGCTCCGCGGCGGGGGCCTCGTCGTATCCGTACTCGCAGTGACCTCCGTCGCCGTGCCGTTCGTGGTCGGCACCGGCACGGGGTTCTGGCTCTTCGCCGACCACGAGACCGTGTCCCGGCCGGGCTTCATCCTCTTCATGGGTGTTGCCATGTCGATCACGGCGTTCCCGGTCATGGCCCGGATCCTCGCCGACCGCGGACTGAACCGAGACCGGCTTGGTGTCATCGCACTGTCCACAGCGGCCCTCACGGATGTCCTCGCATGGTCCGTCTTCGCCGTGGTGGTGGCGGTCGTCGCCCGGGACGGACAGCAGTCCTGGCGGATCGCACTGATGCCCGTCTACGCCGTGATAATGCTGTGTGTGGTCAGGCCCCTGCTACGCCGTCTGGACAGCAGCGGCAGGTTCCGCTCGGGGGACGCGGCGCTAGCCGTCGTCCTGACCGGAATGCTGCTGTCCGCGCTGGCCACGGAATGGATGGGCCTGCACTTCCTGTTCGGCGCCGTGCTGCCCCGCGATGGGACCCTGACTCTCCGCACGGCCTGGACACTCGGTATGAGGCGGATCTCCTCGACGCTGCTGCTCTCGGTGTACTTCCTGCTGACCGGACTCAACGTCGACCTGTCCTCGTTAGGCAGCCGTGGGTTCGTGGAGATAGCAGGCATCCTGTTCGCGGCCGTCGTGGGGAAGGCCGGAACGGCGTTTGTGGTGGCAAGGTTGCACGGGATGGACCGCCGCGAGGCCACGGTCCTGGCCGCGCTGATGAACACCCGAGGACTCACCGAACTGATCGTGCTAACCATAGGTGTGCAGATCGGGGTGCTGGACAGCCGGCTCTACTCCGTCATGGTGGTCATGGCCCTGATCACCACGGCCATGGCAGGGCCAGTCCTGGCCCTCCTCCCCGCAGCCCGCGACCAGGCACGGACCTCGATACCTGACCCCGGAGTCCTCTCTCAAACACAGCAGGACAGGTAAACCGCCGATGATTTTGCACCTGAGGCTCCGGAATACCTCGGACCAGGCCCGCACCGCCGGCCTACCCCGTTACGGCCACGATCCACAGCCGGTGCAGCGACTCTGCCCTGAGCACACGGCCGAAGAACCACCGGAATTTTCCGAGGACCGGTTGCAGCGCGAGCATCAGTCGAACGCGGCGTCGTCTGCCTGAAGTTCTGGCGGATCTTGCGCAGATCCCGGTGCAGTCTGAACCGTATGACGTCAATCGTCAAAGCGATCCTCACCCTGGAGCGTCAACGCTGAAGAAGCTCAATGCGATGTTTCGCTTGTCCGTGCCGGGCATAGTCTGACTCGGTTATTCGAGCAATGCCACCGACTAAGGGCTACCGGCCTTTGAACGTCAAGCTCAATTTTGACATAGGAACCTTTAAGGTGGAACATGCATGTCTCATGAAGTGTAGCCCCGGATCGGCCGTCTCCCTAGACGTCGGTTGTAATGGGTTTCGATGGAGCGAAGAGGTCCGCTGGGCCACCACTCGAATCCGCCTTCAATGGGTTTCGATCCTTTCCCCCAGCAGTGCGAAACGACTCGACGCCGGCGTAGCCAAAGAATGAGTCGGTGCCGACCCTACTCTGTCTCAGCCGCAACCGGCCTACTTCGCATCGAACTTCGTCGGAGCTTGGTTCCAGAAACATGCCGAATATGACGCAATCACCGGAGAGATAGAACACCAACATGCGCGCCCATCCAATTGAGCAGCAGGATTCCAAGGAACAGGCCGGAAGAGGGACGGGCCCACGAACCACGAAGAGCCACCCACGTACCCATGTCTCTCAGGCGGCGGCTTCCCTCACAGCACTCCAGCGAACGGCGGGCAATGCGGCCGTGGCCCACATGCTCGAGGACGACCACGTGGCGCAAGCGGCAACGACGAAGGACGTCCCGGGCGGTGACGATGCCAAGCGCGCCCTTGACCCTGGTTGCTGGCACCGGGGCCTCGCGATAGCGGTTCCGGTTCAGCAGGCGTTCGTGGACATCACGGTGCAGCGGGCGTTTACCCAGACCGTGAGCCCCGCCGAGTCCGATCGAAACACCGCTCTGCGAATGCTAGACCGGGTGGCCCGCATCGCTGAGCGCGTCATCCGCACCAGTGACCCAAAGGCCAAGCACAAGTTCACTCCCCATCTAGCCGTCAACCTGCTCCCCGACGGTTCCCTCGGCATCTCCGGCAACACCGGCAAAAAGGTAGTCACTGACGAGCAGCGCAAGACAATCGAGAAGGAGATCCAGACGTTCGCAGAGGGCACCGCTCCTCGCAAGGGACACCACGGACACAGTTCGTCCTCGGAGGAACGGCAGCGGGAACGCCGAGATCGCAGCAAGCTGCGCGCCTTCGAGGATGGAGTCTACGTGTCGCACCATCCCGAGTCGCCCGAACTGGCCGAGATCCAGGCCGCGTTACATAAACCCATCAAGTGGTTCGCCATCAGCACCCCGGTCAGACAGAGTGTGCCCGCCCAACACGGCGAGATGACACTCCTCGGGGAGCAGGTCACCGGGTGGAAGAGGGCGCCCAGGGACCAGGACAACCCCAAGACGGTGTACATGGGCGGAGTCAAGCTGGCCTGCGTGGCATGCCAGTGGGCGTTCGAAGCAGTCAACCGCCACCTCGGGCACGAACTGGGGTACCGCGTGGTTGCCGCCGGAACGCACGGCCAATTCTTCCCCAACTGGCTGATGCCGCCGTGGATGCGGACGGAGAAAGCGGTGGTCAACGAGATACGCGTCCGGGCAGCAGAATATGACGCTGTGCTGGACAGTAACTGGGTGATCCGTGGCGAAATGGCCACGGGTGACTTCGTCCACGACCCGTCGAACTCCTCCTCGGATTACGAGTCAGACTGAGGTGCGGACGTATGTATCCGGAGTCATCGATTCATGATAAATAGCAGGGTCTTGGCAGGGGCATGGGCGTCCGGCCGCCATCGAAACCCGCGGCGGGGGAACGGCGGTGCCGATGTCGGTGACCAGGCAGGAGGCAATGCGCCGTTTCCTGACGATCAAGCCGATCCGGGCGGTGACCTTCTCGGCGGTGCTGTAGTAGCGGCCGGCGCAGGAGTGCTGGAGCTTGTCCAGTTGCTCACCGGCCTGCTGAAGGTGCCGGGCGCGGGCTACCTGCTGGGTCGCGGCGTTGGCGGTGCCTTGGACCAGGATCCGGCGCACAGTGATGTGCGGGTCGCTCTTGCGCGGACCGGCCAGCGCCTGGGTGTCTTCCAGCACGCGGTAGCCTCCGCGCTGCTCATGCAGTTTCCAGGCGTTCCGTTCGGCGGTGTAGTCGACCAGACGGGCTGTCTCGATGTCGAGGCCGGCATACAGGTCATCGGGGATCTTGGCCGCGGACGCCGGAGTGATGAACCGCACCTGTGCTTGCGCCAGGGCCAACAGGTTGGGGTAGGAGACCAGCTTCGAGTCGCCGACCATCAGGAAGTCGCGGGGGTGCGGCAGAGCAGTGGCGATACGGTCGTTGTTGAGCAGATCCGCCGCTTCGATCCCGAAGACCTCCTCCACCACCCATTCACGGGCCCAGTCACCGACTCGTACCAGCGGCGCGGACGCGGACAGCCGGTTGGCCACACCAGCACCTCGTTGATTTGCCCATGGGGGAGATGCGGGACCTCACGGATTGGGCACATCTCGTCGACGATCCGGGCCACGTTCAGCCGGCGCAGAAACTCGGCAGAGGCAGGCAGAGGCCCCAGACACCTCTCCACCACGGGCCCGATCCCCACATTCATCCGTGGACGCTGCACCCGTGGCCGCTTGGCACGCGAATTTTCGACATATCACATCAACGATTACACCGACAAACCGGACACCGCCCACACCTCGATCCAAGCCGGACGAGGCATGTGCGGAGGACGGGCTTTGAGGACGTGATGACGACGACAGCCGTACGGACGCCTTTCGCGGGTCTACGCCGCGACCAGTACGTGCTGAAGCAGTGGGTCGACATCGGCCCTCGCCCAGCCGACGGTTCGCGCGGACGGGCGGCCGCGCACTACGTGGGAGTTCTGCGCCGGATTGCCGCCGCCCGAATCCGTTGCCACGGTCTTGGCTCGCTGACCGACGAGGTGATGCTCCTCGTCTCCGAGCTGGTGACCAATGCGGTGCTGCACAGCGGGACCCGGAAGATCGGCCTGGAGATGGCTGTGAAGGACGGCTTCCTGGACATCGCTGTCATCGACGGCATGCCGGGCGTCGCGATGCTCAAGGAGGCCGACGAGGACGCAGAGTCGGGGCGGGGCCTCGCCTTGGTGCAGATGGTGGTCAAGGAGCACGGCGGGGCTTGGGGAACGAGGGACGCCGGCGGGACGACTTGGTGCCGCCTCGCCGTGCCAGAGGAGGCGGAGGAATGACTGCCGCCACCCTCTCCCCGGGCTGGGCCCATCCCGTGCGGGCGGCCGTGCCGCCCTTCACCGAGGCTGGTCTGGGACGGGTCCTGGGCAAGGTACAGCGTTGGGGCCCGTATGTTGACGGTTCGTTACTCGACGACGTCGCAGCCGTCCTCGACGACTACACGCCCACCGACGGTGAGGTCGACGAGCACGCGCAGCGGCTCCGCGGGCACCTGATGCGACTCATCAACCTCGCCGTCACCTCCAAGCTGAACGAACGGGATGAGCGCGTGGCCGACCTCGTCAAGCGGGGCCGCAACATCCGATCCGAGGAAGTACCCAGCGACCACCGCCGGGCCGTCGGACACGTCCGACAGATGGCGTGGACGCTCAACGAACTCCTCGAACGGCTGGTGGAGAACCAGTGCCTTACGGAGGAGCTATGACCTTCCCGTCACTCAGTGCGTTGTGGCAAACCGGATCTCGTTCGAGGTGTGCGGCGCGGGTGATCATTCGGACAGAGGTGCCGGTGGGGTCGCGGGCATGAAGAAACGGGCCTCCCGGTAGTGACGTGGTTGTTGAAGCCCGTCACGGTCAAGGAGACCCGTTGTACGGACAGTTGACTATTTCCGCTGCGCCCGCGTCCATCACGGCCACTCCGGAGTGTGACTGCTACGTGCACAGGTTCGGTTCGATCGCTCCGGGACGGCGGGTGCGGTGCTATCCGAGTGACATGACAGACGTGGAATGGGCCGAGGTCCGCTCGGCGATGCCGGTACCGGCCTGGCTGCTCAAACGGGGCGGGCGCCCGGAGGCGCACTGCCACCGCGAGATGCTCGACCAATGCCACGAAGTTAAGGCTCAGTTGATGTTGTCAGGCCTGACCCCGACATGAGACGGGCCTCTGCTATCCAGGGGATCGACCAAGATCTTCCTGAGAGGGCAGAGGCCCTGCGACACAGCCTGTCACCTACGGAATCGATGATGTGTTCGCTCCCGGACACGTCGGTGAATTGACGCAGGTCATCCCGGCCGAGCTGGTGGATGCGGTGCTGGAGGAGACCGGGACGCGCGAGCGTCGGCTGCGCAGTCTCCCCTCGCGCGTCGGGGTGTACTTTGTACTCGCGCTCGGGTTGTTCGAGCAGCTGGGTGCCGGGCTGGTGTGGGGAAAACTCGTGGCCGGACTGGCCGCCGCGGTGCCGCAGACGTCAGAAAAGGCCCTTCGCGATCTGCGTCGGAGGATCGGAGTGGTCCCGTTCCAGCGGCTGTTCGAGGTGCTGGCGGGCCCGTTGGCCCAGCCGTCCACCCCCGGAGTGCGCTACCGCCGCTGGCGGACGGTCGCCTTCGACGGCTGTGGGAGCTTGAACGTCCCCGACCACGAGCGCAACCGGTCCTGGCTCGGCCGCACGCCGCGCTGCCATGGCCCTTCCGGCTACCCCCGGCTGATGCTGATGACCTTGTGCGAAACCAGCACCCGGGGCCTGATCACCGCCGCCTTCGGACCCGCCTCGAAGGGCGAAACCGACTACGCCCACGAGCTGGTCAGCCACTTGACCTCGGACATGCTCCTGCTGGCTGACCGCGCCTTCGACAGCAACAAACTGCTCGCAGACGTCGTGGCTCAGGGGGCACAGTTGCTGATCCGGGCCACCAGCACCCGGCGCCCACCGGTGCTTGCGCTGCTGCCCGACGGCTCCTACCTCACCCGGATCGGCGGCGTCCGACTGAGGGTGATCGAGGCCGAGATCCGCTCCCGTACCGCCGACGGCGAAAACTTCGGCGGAACCTATCGTCTGCTCACCACTCTGAGCGACCACCGCACTGACCCAGCAGACCGCCTGGTCGGTCTCTATCACGAGCGCTGGGAGATCGAGACCGCCTATCTGGCACTGCGTCACACCCTGCTCAAAGGACGCGTTCTACGGTTGAAGGACCCGGTGGGCCTCACCCAGGAGATGTGGGCACTCCTGACCACCTACCAAGCTCTGCGCTCGATGATGGTGACCGCAGGGAGACAGTGCCTGGCTGCGATCCCGACCGGGCCGGCTTCGCCGTG
>NZ_JBEXXQ010000099.1:0-14029 GCF_040630525.1 Streptomyces sp. NPDC005799 | reverse complement strand
GAGGACTGCACGTAGGAGATCCGGCGCTGCTCGCCGTACCAGGCCCGGGTCCGCTCCTCCAGCGCCTTGTTGTACACCAGGCGGACACAGCCGAAGGTACGCGACAGCTCCGCCGCCTGCTCGTCCGTGGGGTAGAAGCGGTACCTGAACGCCCGCTTGACCTGCCGTGGCATACCTCACACCGTATCAGATTCCGTGTGAGTCCTAGGTATCGGCCGGCTGTCGGCGAACGCCGGTTCGCCCTGGCGGCGAACCGGCTCTTCCTGCCCTGCTCCGCAGGAGCTTCGTTTCCTCCCCCGGCTGAAGCCGGGGTATCCACGAAGGAGAGACCCGATGAAGATCAACGTACGCGTCCACAACAGTGATGGACATCCTGCTTCGCAATGTCGACAACCGCGAGACTGGGACCTGGCCCACGAGCTACCGGACGTCGCAGGCACCCATGCCACCGCCTCCCACCTCTGCGCTCTTCCAGGGACTGTTTCTCGGTTCTCCCTGCACTGGGTGGTGTGGCGGTCCGCCAGCAGGATCGCGCACCGTGCGCCGAGCAGCTGCTGGATGGCGAAGACGGATGATCGGGTGGCCTGAGGGGATTTGATCCTCGGGCCGCCCGAACATCTCAGTAGGTGTAGATGCTGTGTACGCCACCGGCCATGACCGTGCAGACGCCTCCGTTACCCAGGCCTTCCCGCACCCAGATGTCTCGCACACTTGAGGCGAAGGAGTAGTTGGCCACCTTCGTTGAGCCGGCAGTGCCGCCGTTGTAGACCCACTCGTCGCCTCGCTGTAGGGGTTGTCGTTGGAGACCTTCGGCCGGGAGTGCGACCTTGTCACCCCGAGATCGATCAGCAGCTGGGAGACCTTCTTGCTCGTCATCGAGGTGCCGCGGTCCGCGTGCACGGTCTCGGGCACGATGCCGTTGCGGGTGATGGTCTCGCGGATCAGCTCCTCGGCCCGCTCGGCCGATTCGGCCGCCTCGACGGTGTGGCCGACGATGTATCGGCTGAAGATGTCGATGATGACGTAGGCGTGGTACCAGATGCCCTTGGCCGGTCCGGCCGCCTTGGTGATGTCCCAGGTGAACACTTGCGACGGGCCGGTGGCCACCAGCTCGGGCACCGTCCGGGCGGGATGGGTGGCCTGTCTTCGGCGCTCGCCGGACTGGCCCTTCTCGCGCAGGATCCGGTACATCGTCGACACCGAGCAGTGGTAGCGCCCGGCGTCCAGCTCGCGGGCCCAGATCTGGGCGGGCGGGAGTTCGGCGTACTCGTCGCAGTTCATCAGCTCCAGTACCGCAGCGCGCTCTTCGGCCGTCAGAGCCGAGGGCTGGACCTGCGGTTTCCTGGGCTCTCGCTCCCGTGACGGCTGCAGCCTGCGGTAGTGGGTGGCCCGCGAGCGGCCGGTCAGCCGGCACGCGGCGGTGATGCCCAGCACGTCCTCGACGCCGGCAAAGGCATCGTCGGTGACCGGGGCGGCGGCGCGCGTCAGTCCGCGCCCTCGGAGATCATTTCCAAGAGCGCGGAAGCTTTTCCCATGACCTCCAACGCCGCCTTGTTCCGCGCCAGTTCCTTCTCCAGACGCTCCACCTGACGGCGCAGTTTCTCGTTCTCCGCCTCGGCAGCAGACTTCTTCGGCCTCGCCGGGCTGGTGCGCTTGTCGACCAGCTTCTCCAGGGCCCCGGCATCCCGCGCAGCCCGCCACTCCTTCACATGCGAGTGGTACAGGCGCTCGCGGCGCAGGATCGCGCCCTTTTCGTTCTTGGGCGCGGCGTCGTACTCGGCCACGATCCGCAGCTTGTACTCGGGGCTGAAAGTGCGGCGCTTCGGCCGGGGAGCCGGGTCGGATCCGGCGGGGGTGGTGCTGGTCATGAGGGGTGGTTCTCCTGTCGTGCCCTCTCAGGCTAACCCGCCGAAGCGGGGCGTCTCACCCAAGGCTGACAGAGAGGGTACTCCCCGGCTTGGCGTCCTTTCGCGCCGCCCAGGCGTGAACCGCTCCGGGATCGGTGGAGGCCCCGGACTGTTCCGGAGCGGTTCACTACGTACGGGATTACGTGGTTTCCCTGAAGCGTCCCGCTTGGTCGCCTGCCACCCTTGTTCCGTCCCGACTGTCGTGTGGAGGTGACTTGGAACAACCGTGGGGGTTGAGTGGTCCGCAGTTCCTGGGCGTGTACGGCATCGCTTTGGGCGTGTCGATACTGGTGGCCGCCCTTGTGCGGCTCTTGGTCCGAGGGCGCCGGTCAAGGCCTGTGGGGCCGGTGGACGTGTATACGTACGCCAGGGTGTGCCAGTGCGAGGCGGGTGTGGTGGACACGGCGGTGTACGCCCTGATCGACAGCGGGCGCCTGCGTGTTGACGGGGACCACAGGATCAGCGTCTGCGGTCAGGCGCCCGAGGAACCCGTCCAGGCCTCGGTGCTCGAAGTGTTCGGCACAGACGAGCGTCTCACCCTGGCAGAGGTGCGCCGACGGGCGTCGAAGGCGCAGCCGGTACGCCGCACACGTCTCGTCGCCATCGCCGACGGCGTACGGCTGACGCGTGGTCGCTCCCTGGCCTCGCGGCTTGTTCTTTTGCTGCCCATGGCCGTCCTCGGAGTCGGCATCGCCCGCTTGGTCAACGGCGTCCGGCTGGGGCGGCCGGTCGGCTTCCTGGTCCTGTGCCTTCTGCTGACCCCGGTGCTGATCCTCGTGGCGGTGCCGTTCCACGACGAGACCACCCGGGCCTCGGAGCGCTTGAGCCGGGCCAGCTGGGATATGAGGCAGGAGCCACGAAAGTACGTACGCCGCGTCTACGGCGCCACTGCGATCGCGGTGTCTGAATCTGTCATGCACTTCGCCCGCGCAGGCGGATGGGGACTCGAGGACGCGTCACTGCGCGAGGCACTGTTCGGGCCGACCGTATCGACCTCCCACTCGTCTTCCGGCGGAGACGGTGGAGGCGGTGGCGGTGGCTGCGGTGGAGGGGGTGGCTGCGGTGGCGGATGCGGAGGATGAGCGGTGTGCATCGTGAAGTCGCAGGTTACGGGTCTGGTGTGAATGGCGAGTTGGGTACTCGTGCGGGCCGGCGGCCGATGGCCACGGCGTAGATCATCGGGCAGGTCCGGCTCCGCTGGGATGCCGGGATTCGGTGTGTCCATGACCGGCCCCGGCTGCAATCGGTCAGCAGGTCAGCACGCCGTGAGAACGCGGGAGGGCGCTGGGGATGCAGGGACGGCAGTGGATCACCGGTCGCCGGAGCAAACAGGACGCCTCAGCCCCGGAGTTGGCCAAGCAACTCAAGGGGGTTCCGGCCGGGCGGGATGAACAGGGATGAGGCAGCCGGCCGATTGAACCAGGTGAGAAGGAACTGGGACTGGACGCTTGCGACGTGGTGACGCTGCCCTACGGCGACCTTGTCACGAGGTCCTCGTCGGCGGAGCGGTCTTGAGCTGCTCGGCCATCGCCTGAAGTAACCCCGATCCGCAGATCACTTCTGCCTGCGGGCGTATTCGGCAGGTGTCTGGCCGTACTCCTTCTTGAAGGCGCGGACGAAGTGGCTGCTGTCGGCGAACTGCCAGTGTGCGGCTATCTCCGAGACGCTCGGGCGGGTACCCGGCGCTGTCAGTTCGAGACGGGACTGCTCCAGACGTCTGCGGCGGATGTACGCGGCCACCGAGTCGTCGGTCTCGGCGAAAGCCCGGTGTAACGTCCTTACGGAGACTTTGAGTTCGCGGGCCAGAGTCGCAGGGGAGAGGTCGGGGTCGGTGAGGCGGCTGTCTGCGATGTCCCTGGCCGCCTGGGCCAACGCGGGGGCCAGCAGGGGTTCGGTGTCGTCGAATGTCTGCATGAGAACCCCTTTGACCAGTTCGAGCAGGGAGTTGCGGGCCGCTCGTGCACCGGCGGGGGTCAGGTCGCCGAGCGTCGCCGCGACCATCTCGGTGTACGCCATGAGCAGTCGCAGTTCGGGCGAGTCGGCCGGGCCGACGGTCGCCCGGTCGCGGATCAGCGCACTGAGCGGCGTGGCCGGCAGGATCAATACCTTCGCGGTCGAATGCGGTGCCACTTCGAAGCGGGCCGGAGGGCCGTTGTGGCGCACGATGAACTGCCCAGCCGGTACGGCGGTCTCGCCCCGGTTGCGGGGAGAGACGAAGCGCCACTCGCCGCGTTGCATCACATGCACCAGGACCCGGTCCTCAAGGTGGTGGGAGGTGCCCCGGGTGCCGCCGGCCATCAACTCGCCGTAGATGCCCGAGATCACCGTGTCGTGCACTTTGGACGCACGGACCCGGATCCGGAACTCACCCGATCCGACCGGCTCCCACGGCGGAAGCGGGAGCGCCTCTCCGATCTGCGCTTCCCACGCACGCCGGAAGACGTCGAAGCCGTTTCCCGCGATGGTCGGGGCCGTCGTGTCGACGAAGAACTTCCTTCCCGGTGCCGGTCCCTCGGGCTGAGGTTCGGTGTGTTCCGTGTCGCTCATCTCAACGCCCCGCCTCGTCCTGCCGACGACTGCCGCATTCTTGCGGCCTGATTCCAGCACGGCCCGCATCGCCTGGCACCGACGTTCCATCAGAGTGGCGCTGTCGTACAAGCGCACGCCGCCGCGGTCTCCCTAGGGTGAGCAATGCGGACAACGATGTCGCATCGCGCCGAGACAGAGACTGCGCGCTTGCTTCCATGCTTCCGCCTCATGGTGAGTACTGAAGGGTTCTAGCTGTCATGTCTGACACCAATCTCGGCACCGACGTTCCGTCGAGCAACCCCGGTGCCGATGCCGCCGCTGTCTTCGACCTGCTGATCGGCCTCGTCCGCGCACAGGTGCTGAGGGGCATCGCGGCGCTGCACATCGCCGACCACCTCTCCGAGGGAGCGATGACGGCCGAGGAGGTGGCCGAGCACGAGGGCAGTCATCCGCAGGCCACGTACCGTCTGATGCGCGCGGCCTCCTCGATCGGCCTGCTGAGCCACGAGGGGGACCGTCGCTTCGGTCTCACCGGACGGGGCGGCCTGCTGCGTTCCGGGGTCCCCGGCTCCATGCGCTCCCTGGTATTGGCCCAGACCGGCCAGGCGCTCTGGCAATCCTGGGCGACCTTCTCCGACGCCGTGCGGGAGGGCAAGACCCAGACCAAGAAGGCGCTGGGGATGGAGATCTTCGAGTACTACGCCAAGCCGGAGAACGCCGCGGAAGCGGCCCTCTTCGCCCAGGCGATGGGAGACCTGTCGGGCCTGGTGACGCAGGGAGCCGTGGCCGCCGTATCCACCGCGGGTGTGTCCACCGTCGTCGACGTCGGCGGTTCGAACGGTGATTTTGTGCTGGCGCTGCTGGAGGCCGACCCAGGCCTGAACGGGCAGGTCCTCGACCTGCCGCACGTCGTCGAGGCTGCCCGTGGCGAGGCCGAAAAGCGCGGCCTGTCCGGCCGTTTCTCTGCAGTGGGCGGCGACTTCTTCGTGGAGGTTCCCCCGGCCGACCTCTACCTGGTGAAGACGATCTTGCACGACTGGGACGACGACCAGTGCACGACCATCCTGCGCAACTGCCGGTCCGCCGTACACGAGGGAGGACGCGCGCTGGTCGTCGAGATGGTCGTCGGAGAGATCGGCAAGCCCGACCTGGCCACCCTGTCGGACATGGCCATGCTCACCACGACGAACGGCATGGAACGCGACCTGGCCGAGTTCGACGCTCTGTTCGCGGCCTCGGGATGGCGCCGCTCGAAGACGTACCCCGTGGGCAATGGCTACTTCGGCCTGGAGCTCGTCACCGTCTGATCCAGCCAACGACTCGATTGCCGAGACCCTCCCCCCGTCCGTCCCCCCTTTTTCGTACCACGACTTCACCGCGCCGAGGAACCCGGACAGGACCGTGAGTCGGCCGGAGGGGGGAGGGGCTGGAGGGCATCGTTGAGGCGGTTAAGGAGGTCTCGGCGGGAACCTGGACCGCCGCTTCCACGGACAGCAGGTAGCGAGCTGCTTAAGGCTCCTGCTCCGGTCGAAGTGGCGGCAACCGGTGCTGGTCCGCGCGGTGCGCGGTTCACCCAGGCTCACGGCGATGAGATCGTTGTGGGCATGGGTACACGCGACGGCGGTCAGACGGTGGTCTCCGACGGCACGAGCGACCCTCCGCGTCGTGGGCGGCGTCGAGGGCGACCGCCTCGTGGTCGTCGCCGACGATCCAGACGTTGTTGTCGACGTTCCAGGTGCCGCCGTCCAGACTGAAGGTGCCCGAGGTGATGACGTGCTCGATGCGGACGCCTGTCATCACAGCATCACCACCGAACGCAGGACGTCACTCCGGTGCATATGGGCGAAGGCGTCCTCGACCTCGTCCAGGGCGATCGTCTCGGTGACGAAGGCGTCCAGGGCCAGGCGGCCCCAGAGGTCGATGAGCATCGGGAAGTCGCGGGAGGGCAGGCAGTCGCCGTACCAGCAGGACCTCAGGGCTCCGCCACGGCCGAAGACGTCCAGCAGCGGCAGCTCGAGCGTCATCTCCCGGGTGAGCACCTCGACCAGACGGCCTCCCGGGGCCGAGGACACCGCCGCGTCGCCGTCGTCCGACACGTCCTCGACGACCAGCGCCGAAAGCCCCGAAAAGACTGTTGTCATAAGGGAGTTGATATCCATCACGAGATCATGACCGAGGGCGATGGCTGCTCGGCGTCACCACTGGCTACGGGCCAGAGCCGAAGACCGTACAGACCCTGACGTGACTGACCGACTTCGAGAGGCAGCTACCTGGTGTCGGCGGCCAGGTCGTTGGCCTGCCGGTGTGGCGGTGGGAGTTCAGTTCAGCTGACCTCGTTTCGGACGGCGGTGTCGAGGTCGGTTGCGGTCAGGCGGAAGGTCTCGGCCGTTTCCGTCGCGTCCATGTGGAACGGCGCGTACCACTGGTAGTCCATCTCGGCCATCTCGCGGGCGATGGGCACGATCAGCCCGGCCGCACGCGTCACCAAGCGCGGTATCTGCATCAGTTTGATCGGTGGCCGGCCCGCTGCGGCGGCGTAGCGCCGCGCCAGCTCGCGGATGGTGACGGCCGGCGGGGACGGGACGTGCCAGGCCCGGCCCCACGCGCGTTCTTCCGAGGCCAGCGTGATGAGGGCCTGCGCCATGCCGCCGTTGAAGGTGAAGGTGTGCGGCATGTCCAGGTGGCCGGGGATCCAGGCCACGCTCTCCTTCTTGAGGGCAGGCTCGATGAGGAGGGAGTAGACGCCGTTGGCGCCCTTGCCGATGAAGTCGGAGCCGCGGACCTCGACGGTGCGGATGTTGGCGGCGAGGGTCTGTTCCCACATGCGTCTGCGCAGACGGCCCTTGTGCCCGACGGCGGCCATGGGAGTCTGTTCGTTCATCCGGCCACCGGGCTGCGGGCCGTAGGCGTACAGGCTGCCGGTCAGCGCGAGGACGGCGTCGTTCGCCTCGGCGGCGGCGATGACCGCCGTCTGCAGGGGCGGCAACAGGCGCTCCCACATCGTGTACGAGGGTGGATTGGCGCAGTGATAGATCACTTCCGCGCCGCGGGACAGCTCGGTCAGGCGGGAGGGGTCGGACGCGTCCGCGGCGACCCGTTCGATCAGCCGGTGCTCGGGGCCGGAGCCGCTGCGGGTGATGATCCGGACGCTCCGGCCGCGTTCGGCGAGCAGACGGGCGACGTTCGTACCGATGGAACCGGCGCCGATGACGACGTGCTTACCCATGACGTTTCTCCTTCTCCGGGTTCTCGATCAGGCGTCCACGCCGGAACCGATGTAGGTGGGCACGTCGGCGAGCATTCCGGCGATCTGCGGGTTGAGCTCGTTGCGGCGCCGGTGCAGTTGCTGGATCTTGGCGTCCAGGTCGGGGTCGTCGTCGTCACTGACGTCGAAGATCTCCAGCCGTTCGACCAGGTTCAGTCCCAGGTGGTCGGTCTGGTAGGTGGTCGGGTGCGTCAGGTAGGCGAACAGCCCGTCGAGGTTCTCGACGACGAACACCGCGCTGTAGGTGTAGTCGCCGCCGTGGTCGCGGCCGACGATGAAGGACTTGATGGCGGGGTTCGACCGGCCCTGGTTGCGCCAGCTCTCCAGCGCCGTCTCGATCTGCTCGGGCGTCGCGGTGGCTTTCATCGTGACCCGGTTGATGTGGTGAATCATGACCTGTCCCACATTCCTAACGCTGTTAGATTTCTTAACGACGTTAACTATGGTGTGCGTTTTCGGCGCGGTCAAGGGCGGTGACTAGTGTTCGAGGACACCATCGAAGCGAAGTGACGGACCATGTCGACCAGCACGAGACGAGCCCGCGAACGGGCGAACACCCGCGAGCGGATCATCGAGGCCGCGCTGCACGTCCTCGAGACCGAGGGCGTCGCGGCCCTGACGATCCGGCGCATCGCCACCGACGTCGAATATTCCGCACCCGTCGTCTACCAGTACTTCGCCAACAAGGACGCGCTCGTACTGGAGCTGGTCGCGCACGGCCACCGCCTGATGCTGACCGAGTTTCGCCAGGCCGCACAGGAGCCCGACACGGACCGGCGCATGATGCGCATCGCGTCGCAGTACGTCCGGTTCGCCGGCAAGCATCCCCACCTCTACCAGGTCATGAACGACCCGGGGATCGACGCGGACGAACGCCGACGCGTCGCGGAACCGGCCATCGACGTCCTCAAGGAGTTGCTCACCGCCTGGTCAGCCGCACACGACGTGGTCCTGGCCGATCTGGACCAGGCCTGCGAGATCCTCTGGGGCACCCTGTACGGCATAGCGTCGCTCAGTTACCTCGGCAACGTAGGCAACGAACGCGCCCGCCGCCTCGCCGAACAGGCGCTGCGCGCGATCCTTCTCGGCTGGCGAACCGAGGCACCGGCGAACGGTGGGCCGGCGAGCAGCTAGTGTGCCCGGTGCCCGCCTCTACCCCGCGGCATCGCCACGGACCGCTCATCGCAGTCTTGGTCCGGGCCGCAGACCGTCCCGCCCCCGGACGACCAGGGAGGCAGGGCCATCGGATGCCGACGGCGTTCTCGTGCGCCGACGCGGCCGCCACGACCACCGCGATCACCAGTGCCAGAACGTCAACGGCCAGGCCGCGCTTGCGGCCCGGTACTTTTTGCCGCAACACGCCCTCACCCGATGGCGATCAGCGTGCATGGTGAAGACGACATCCGCTCGGCCACCGTGGGCGGCGATCTGGCATTCGTTGCCGAAGGGCACGTAACGACATGCAGCAGTGCGGGCTCTGTTGCCTGAGGTCGATCGCGCGGACCGGTTGCCCGGCCGTGCTGGACGATGGTCTCGAAATCGCGGTCGTTGTGGAGCACGGTGGGTCCGATCGCCATCTGGGGTGGGCCGTGCGATGTCGATGCAACTATCGAGTCATGTACAGCAGGCTGTACCGGGCTGGGACCCCAGGCGGTCCATGGGATAGTCCAGCTGCTGTGATCGTCTACGAGGTCCGACGTTTCTACGGTGGTGTTCATCGAGTCGCAGAGCATGCTGCGCAGCCCACTACCAAGGAGCACACATTGAGGCCCGCAAAGAGGATCAGCACCGCCGCCCTGATTGCCGCGATCGGCGCATCCATCCTCACCGTTCCCCAGGCAGCGGCTATGGACTCGGCGCATAGCAGCAGGAGCGCCGAACACCGGCACAGCAGCCTTCAGGAGAGCGTGGACGCGATCGCGGCCACGGGTCCCATCGGAGTCCTCGCTCAGTCGACATCCCACCACCGCAAGCGCTACGCCACGGCAGGCACAGCCGACATCGCCACGGGCCAGGCAGTGCACCCCAACGACCGTTTCCGCATTGCGAGTTCCACCAAGACTTTCGTTGCGACCGTGATACTCCAGTTGGTCGGCGAGGGGCGGCTGTCACTGGATGACACCGTCGATCGGTGGCTCCCCGGTGTCGTGTCTGGAAATGGCAACAACGGTGCCAACATCACGGTCCGCCAGCTGCTTCAGCACACCAGCGGCCTGTACAACTACACGGCCGACATCCCGATGCTTGCCAGCGTGGACGGATTCCAGAACAACCGGTACACGACGTGGACCGAAGGGCAGCTGGTCGCCATGGCGATGAACCATCATCCGGACTTCGCCCCGGGCACCAGGTGGGCATACTCCAACACCAACTACATCCTGGCCGGCATGATCGTCAGAAAGGTCACAGGCCGCAGCTGGCAGCAGGAAGTCACGGAACGCATCATCAGGCCGCTGGGCCTGCACCGTACCCTCGCCCCGACGACCGAGACTCACATTCCGGGCCGGCACTTGCACGGATATTCCAACTTCGGCGGCTCCGGCAAGACTGTCGACACAACCGAGTTCAACCCGACGGCTGCGGGGGCGGCTGGGGCAATCATCAGCACCACGGCCGACCTGACACGTTTTTACACCGCCCTCCTCGGCGGCCGACTGCTGCAGCCGGCCCAGCTTTCCGAAATGAAGACGATGGTACGTACCCCTGACCTCGATATTGTCTGGCCTGGCGCGAGCTATGGTCTCGGACTGATGCGGATACCGCTGACCTGCGGAGGTTCCTACTACAGTCACGCCGGCGACTTTCCCGGGTACACCACCCGCGACGGCGTCACCGACGACGGTCAGAATGTTGTCGTACTGGAGACTGCCGGCGACGGCGCGACCGATCTGTCCACCGAGCAGGCCCAGAACAACCTGATCGACCGCGAACTCTGCGCTGCGCAACGGCAGTAGGAACGCGACGGCGTGGACGAACGGACCGCAGGGGGGCGTCGACGTACCTCTTGCCGGTGGTTTTGAAGCGGAAGCCGAAGAGTGCGCGCCTTCGCGTTCCGTCCGGCCGAGCTCGGCGAGCAGCTGGACTGGCGACGACGTCCCGCTATGCGGCACGCCCACGAGCGAGGAGCCGCTGGAGACCCGACCGACGCGCCGGTCGTGACCCCGCTATGCCCACCCGCCCACAAGCAGCGGGCGCGCGTCCTTCCTGCGGAGGAGATGCGGCCGCGATCAGGCCCCTCCGCAGGGAGGATGCCCCCGCCTCAGCGCAGGAACCGTTCCGAAACCGCCAGCATGGTGACGGCGTGACCGGCCCGGGCGAGGAGCTCGTCGAAGGCGGCCGGATCGGCGTCCACGCCGTCCTGGAACGCCGTCAGGGTGGGCCACCACAGCTGGCGGGCGCCGAGGAACGGTGCGCTGTCGCTGTGCACCTCCGCGCTCGGCCGGTTCACTGCGTGGCGCAGCGCGCCGATCCGCAGGTCGAGCTCGGCGTCGTCAGCTCCGGCCCAGCCGGGATCGCCGTCGAGGTGCACGAACTGCCAGAGATGGATGCTGGTCGGCCGCTCCAGCACGTCCCACTGCCGATCGGCCGCGGCGCTGGTGCCGATGGCGGGCCGCGAGACGATCACCTCCTCCTCGGTGATGAAGAAGACGACCCTCGGCAGGTCCTGGAACAACGGCTCGTCGGGGCGGATGTTGTCGACGAACAAGGGCTCGTCGACCAGTGCGGCGGCGTCCTTCGCGGAGTCGAACGAGGGCATGGCGACGCCGTCGAACTCGTCCTGGCCCGGACCGAGGCGGTCGGTGTCGAACTGGTGCGCCTGGACGTAGGTGAGCATGCCCGGGATCTGGCGGCCCAGGGTGCCGTGTGGGTGGCGCCAGTGGTCGTGGAAGCGCTGGCGGTCGATGTCGGGGCGGCGCGCGGGATGAGGGAGAGCGGATCACGGAGGGCTCCTGACTCGGTTGACTTGGTCACGGGTTGGTGATCACAGGGCGATGGGAGCGCTGGCGTGCTCGCGCCACCGACCGCCGGCTACAGCACGAGCACCGCGCCGACGTCGGCGGAGCTGCGGGGTGTCGCAGGATCGACGGGTCTCGCGAAATCGCTAGAGGCTCAAGGTCGTCGGGGGGCCGGACAGCGATGCCTTGGCGCGTCGCGCGAAGTCGTCGGCAACGACCTCGATCTCGCCGGCGGCCAGCCCGTCCAGCACGGTGGTCACGAACGCCTCGGCGCTGATCTTGGGGAAGTCCCACCCGGCGCTCATGTCGGTGTCGACCAGGCCGACGTGGGCGCCCAGGACCTGGGTGTGCTGCTTGGCGAGCTCGACACGGAAGGCGTTGTTCAGGTTCCAGGCGGCGGCCTTGCTCACCGAGTAGGCGGCGTTGCCGGGTACGGCGTACCAGGAGGCGGCTGACAGCACCGTGACGATGCCGCCGCCGCCGTTGCGGCCGAGCGTGGGGGCGAATCCGCGGGTCACCTGGAGGGTGCCGAAGACGTTGGTCTCGACGTCGCGCCGGATGGTGTCGAGGTCTCCGGTGAGCACAGGCTGCAGGGTGGCGATGCCGGCGTTGTTGACCAGCAGGTCGACGTCGGGAGCGGCATGGACTGCAGCGTCCACGCTGGTGGCGTCCGTGATGTCCAGCTCGAGCGGCACGGCTCCGTCGATGTCGATCGAGCGCGGGTCGCGTGCGGTGGCGTAGACCCGGCGGGCGCCGCGAGGCGAGCTGCCAGGCGTGGCTGTGGAAACCGGCTGCGGGCGCCTGCTCCACGGCGGCGAGCAGGGCCGAACGCTCGGCGGTGAACCAAACCTGTGCTTGTTGATGGCTTGACAACTCCTCGGCCTCGGCGCCCGGTTGGGCAGATGGCAGCGGAGCCGGGCTGGGCCGGGGTGTCAAAAGGGCGTCTGCGCGGTGGGCCGTGTGCAGGTAGTGGTCGAACAGGCGGTGCGCCGCGGCGTGCCGGATGCCGTCGCCGTCGTATCTGGCAGCCAGCTCGGCGGCGTAGGCGCGCAGCAGGTCGTGGAAGGCGTACCGGCCGACGACGGGTTGTGCGGTGAGCAGATGTCCATGCACCAGTTCGGCGAGCAGTTCACGGGCGCGGGCGGCCGGTACGCCGGCCAGGGCGGCGATGGCCGGGAGCGCGGCGTCCGGGCCGGGATGCAGGCCCAGTAATCGGAAGAGCCGGGCGGCCTGCGGACTCAGCGCCCGGTACGACCAGGAGAACACCGCCCGCACCTGGCTGCTCGCCTCCCCGCCGTCGAGGGCGTCCAGGCGCCCGTCGGCCTCGCGCAATTCCTTGGCGAGTGCCGCTAGCGGCAGATCGGGTTGAGCGGCGGCCCGGGCAGCGACGATCGCGAGTGCGAGTGGCAAGCCTGCGCATCGGCCGATGATCTTCTGTAGGGCATCGGGATCGGCCGTCACCCGATCCTTGCCCAGCCGGCGGATCAGCAGTTCTCGGGCTGCACCGGCATTGAGCATGCCGACGTTCAGCAGCTGCGCGCCTTCGGTGGCGGCCAGACCGATCAGGGATCGACGGCTGGTGATCAGCGCCAGACAGCCGGGCGAGCCGGGCAGCAGCGGACGAACTTGTTCGGCGCTGCGGGCGTTGTCCAGCACCACTAACATCCGACGCCCCGCCAGAAGACTGCGGTACAGCCCGACCTGCGCCTCCAGACCGGCCGGGATCCGGGCCGGCGGCACCCCCAGAGCGTCCAGGAACCCCAGCACCGCTTCCGCCGGGCTCATCACCGACCCGCCGGGAGCGAAGCCACGCAGATTCACGTACAACTGACCGTCAGGAAAAGATCGTTGGGCCCCCCGCGCCCAGTGCACGGCCAACGCGGTCTTGCCCACCCCTGCCGCGCCCGACACTGCTGTGATCACCACCGCTGACGGCTGGTTCGCTACTGAGGCGAGGACTTCGTCCAACTGGGCGAGCTCTTTGCCCCGACCGGTGAACCCACGCACTCCCATGGGCAGTTGGAGGGGCGCAGAGGTAGGCCGGGGAGTGTCCCTGGCCGGCGCCCCGGGCCCTGGCCGGGCGACTGTCTCTGCCCGGCCTCCGCGCAGAATCGACTCGTGGACCTTCTGCAGCTCCGAGCCGGGGTCCGTGCCCAGTTCCGCGGCGAGCCGCTTGCGGACGTTTGCGTAGGTGTCCAGTGAACCGCCCCGGGTTCGGTAGAGATCTCAGGCTGTGGTTGTGACCTGGGGTTTCGTGGATTCGGTGTAGTAGCTGGCTTCGTATTCGACGGGCGGGACGTGGCCTATCTCACCGTGGAGCCTGCGGTGGTTGTACCAGTCGACCCACTCGGCGGTGGCCAACTCGACCTGGG
>NZ_JBEXXQ010000098.1:0-14732 GCF_040630525.1 Streptomyces sp. NPDC005799 | reverse complement strand
GCCGCGCTCGTCGACCGCGAGGGTGTCGGTGTGGGCGTCGAGGCGTTGTGCAAGGCCGCTGGGGTGTCGAAGCGCTCGATGTATCAGCTGTTCGAAAGCAAGGACGAACTGCTGGCGGCGAGCCTTGAGCGACGAGCCGCTTCCTGCACCGCCGGCCTCCTGCCCGAGGCGGACAACCGGGGGTCTCCCAGGGAGCGGGTGCTGCACATCTTCGAGCGGCTGGAGTCGCAGGCCGAGGTGCCCGAGTTCAGCGGCTGCGCCTACCTGGCGGTGCAGATCGAGCTCAAGGACCGAACCCACCCCGCGAGCCGGGTGGCGGAGCGCGTCAAGGGCAGCCTGACAGCGTTCTTCCGGGCGGAGGCCGAACGGGGCGGCGTGGGTGATCCGGATGTGCTGGCCCGCCAGTTGATGGTGGTCTTCGAGGGTGCCAGTGCCCGTGTGGCGATTGGAGCCGACCTTCTGACCGGGCTTCTCGCCCCCATGGTGGTCACCCTCCTCGACGGGGCAGGCATGCGCTGACTGTCATGTCGCGCGTTCCCTGTTCTCCTCTGAGGCTGCCCGCCGGAAGACGGGGCTCACCTTTCCGCGTCCTGCCAAGAGGGCGACGAAGATCGCCTGCATGCCCGAGCGGCCGCCCCGGCACCGTCCGGGGGCGGACTGTGCGGTACCCGCTCGGCCCTGAACCTGTCAGTTGCTTGGTGCAACGTGCTAAATTCACAGCATGTTGGGCCGAACATACGACAGTCAACTGTGCTCCATCGCCCGGACCCTGGAGGTGGTGGGCGAGCGCTGGACCTTGCTGATCGTTCGCGACGCGCTGCTTGGCCTGCGCCGGTTCGAGGAATTCCAGGACAGCCTTGGTATCGCCCGCAACGTACTGAGCGCCCGCCTCTCCCAACTGGTCGACGACGGGCTGCTGGAACGAATCTGTTACCAGGAGCGGCCAGCCCGTTACGAGTATCAGCCGACGAGCAAGGCCAAGGACCTGCTCACGGCGTTGCTCTCCTTGATGCACTGGGGTGATGAGCACGCCGAGAACCCGGGCGGCCCGCCGCGGATCACGAGCCACGAGGGCTGCGGAGGTGAGGTCCGGGAACAGCTCGTCTGCACGCAGTGCGGTCACGGGGTCGGCCCGGACGTAGTTCACCTGCTTCCCGGCCCACCGCTCACAGACGCCTCGGCCTGAATTCCGCAGCTTTCTCGATGGATTGTCCGCTCGCGTCCGCTGGGGTGGTGCGTCGAACGGCCACTCCACGATCTCGTATGTGAGGCTGTGCGGTCCTGCCGCGTGGACCGCAGGACCGTCCGCAGGCATGCATAGGCGGCGGTCGTCGACGAACTGTAACTATTGATGAGGCACATCGATTCCGGCCGAGAGTGGCAGGTGTCGCACGAGACGACGTTCGGGTCGTCGAAGGCGTATCTGCCGGCGGAACCAGAACAGGTACCGAGGCGGGGCGGTATCGACCCTCCCGGAGTTCCGGACCGTACCGGCCCTGGGCCCGCAACTCCGAGACCGCCCGCTGACGCTGCGAGCGCCGGGACCCGGGCACCGGCGGACGCCTTACCCACAGAGGGAACTCCGGCCGCCGCCACCGCACCACGAGGGTCAACTCCCCACCACCACTTCACCATCCGTCCGTCCCGCAGTGCGGTAGAGATACCCGCTGGTGCCGACGCCCACCAGTCCGGGCACGCATCTGCCATGGAGCTGCAGGAAAAGTACAAGCGAGCAGCAATCAAGACTCTTCCGACAAGAAACCAGCCGTTGCCAGGCCATACCCGACACTCACCTGTTGTCGGGGAAGCCTGACGGCATGAAGAACACTGAACCCGACCCCGAGACCGACCGGTACGCCTACAGCCGCGCCGCCCTGGCCCGCCTCGTCCTCTCCTACGAACAGCGGCAGCTGGCCGTGCAAGCCGGCGCCGACGTCCCGACCGATGACACCTACGCCACCCCCGGGATCCTAGTGACCCAAGCGCAGAAGCTGGTCGACCTGGCCCGTGAGGTGCTGACCCGGTCCGTCATCTACGAGCGCACCAACGGCACCAGCTGGGAGGAGATCGGGGAGGCCCTGGGCGTCACCCGGCAGTCCGCCCACGAACGGTTCAAGGCGGCCATGGACGAGTGGGAGCTGAGCCTGCTCGAGCCGTTCCAGGAGGACGAGAACTGGCCCGTCCCCTGCATGCGCATCCACGCAGCCGCCTACGAGCCCACCTGGACCGGGCGCTGGCTCGACCAGTGGGTACGCGAGACCCTGCCCGCCTACCGCGACCAGGAGTACCCCGTCAGCGGGCACCTCCAGCCGCTCTCCGCTGACGAGGAGATGCACCAGGTGCAGGCCGCGATCAGACACCTGCACAGCAGCGGTGCCGGCCCCGCCGAACGCGCCGCGGCCTACGAACGCAAAGCCGCCCTCCTGGACCGCATCGCGGTCGAAGACGGCACGCCCGAGGCTGCCGAGCAGGCCGCAGAAACCCGTGCCCGCGCCGCACAGCTCCGCGCCCAGACGGAAGGAGAACACGCGTGACTCTGGCCCGGCTGACCGTCTCGAACGCACGGCTCCGCTCCAACACGTCATCAGCCGGGGCAAACTGATCCGCAACACGGCGGACACCCAGCGCGTCGGCCGCCGCGCGGTGGCCGACGGCCCGACTGACAGCGCGAACGCGAGCCGGTTCCGGGCCTCCCTGATATCTGGCGGGAGCCGTTGCCAGGGTGTGGGCTGCGCGGTGAGCCAGTCCTAGAGTTCCCGGTGGCGGAATTGGTAGGTCACGCCTGAGACCCGCAGGAGTCCTGTGGCCGGTGGACGAGTACGGAAGATCGTCGGCCGGGTTCGCCCGGGCCCGCGCTGACCAGGGAAGCTGCCGTTCTACGGTGCTGGTAGCCCCGGCATCGGCACCATCGCCCAGCGCGACCAGCCACGCGGTGAACACCGCCGTGGTCCGGCCCGCCCGGCGCGAGAAGCACCGCAGCCAGCCCCGCACTGTCGTCATCGGCCTGCCCAGGCGCTCGGCGATCCGCCGCGCCCCCAGCCTGCCGCCGCGAGTTCCAGCCCGGCCCCGACGACCTCGGCCGCGTCCGCGCGTCTGAACAGCGACAACACCGGAAGCAGGATGTGCGTCGCGAGCGACACCTTGCCCGCGCGGAGGCACCGCCACGACCCCGGCCGGACCCCGCAGGCTCCGCGTCCGGCCCCAGTCCCACCGGGCCAGTACCCCGCCGCAGTCCGGACACGACAACTCGCCCTCGACCAGGCGCTGTTCGACAACCGAAGTTGTCACCTCTGCCGTGACCAAAGCGCCCTCCGTTGGCGCTCACACGGCCCTGCCGGACGCCGCCAAACGAGCGGGAGGGCCGTGATCATGTTCAGGACATGATCACGGTGCCGCCCAGCACCCAGAAGATCAATTACCTTCTTGTGAACTCTTCCTCATCAACATCATCAATGGCACAACACCGCCCGTTCGTCAGCATGTTGAGTGGCTATCTACATCCCAGAACCTGCGCGAGCGTCCAGCACTTCCGCATGTCCACCCCAGCAACAGCCCCGCGAACACCTCACCCCACGCCCGCTCAGCCATCCTTGCTCCCACGGCCACCCCGCCTTGATACGCCGTCACAAACGTTCATGATCACGATGGCCCTACTCATCCCCACACCCACCCCGGCGGCCCACTGACCAGCCCAGACGCTGGAACTACAGCTGCCGTGACCGATGCTGACGCGTACTTCGGGAAGGTGCTGGGGAACTCACCCAGTGGTACGCAGCTGGCCCAGTCGCAGGCCCTGACGACGTACTTCCTTTTCCTGGAGTTGCGACACAAGGCCGAGCTCCACCGGATGACCGGCCGGGTGGTCGAGTGCCCCATAGACGAAACGAACCGGCCGTGCGGAGCCAAGGAAACCCAGCTGCGGATTTCCCCGACCGGGCCAGGGGTCGGGGGCGGTACGCTGATCACTGGCTGGGGTAGCGGGCGCGATCGCCGACACGACCGTCGACTTCATTGGCGCCGTCGACCGAGCAGTCCTGGACAAACCTCCTCATGCCCGTTCGCCGACTGTGCGTCAGCCCCGTGCGGTGAAGCGGCCGCTGTGTCGCGTACGTCTTCACGAGCCTGCGCGTCGACCGGCACACCTACATGGTCGCCATCAGCATCGACATTCTATTGACAGGATTCATCAGCCCATAACTGCATGTCCTTGAGTAAGGAGGCGAGTGTCAACACCCATTGAATGCAGGAAATTACATAGCGTAATAAGATGCCCATGGTTCATATCTGCCCTGCATATTCCAGAGCGGATCAGAGTCATTCGGCTCTATTGCACTTCTGGACGTGCGCGTGAATCTGGTTTGAGCAGCAGATGTCACCGCAAGGCATGTCGGCTGTCTTCTGTTGCTGGGCGCTGGATCCGATTTGGGTCTATATGTGTTGACTAGAGGTCAGTGACGGATTGCGGTAGATTTTTTCGCATGCATCGAGATTGAATGGAATTGCAATTGCATCAGACAGTGTCGCTTGGGGCGCAGATTCGCCCGGATTTCTGGCTGGTCGGGCTGCAGGCGGGGAAATGTTGCGCCTGAAGCAGGACGCGATGGTCGTGCTAATTGGTGATCAGATTGCCTTTGTGCGTGGTCGGCGCGCTGTCCGCGTCGTGGTCTCACCAAGGTGGGAGGCGGTTGCCCGGGCTCTGATCGAGGGTGCGGGTTCGGACCGCGTCCGGGGACTCGCTGGGGGAGGAGCGGAGTCGTCGACTTTGGGGCAGCTCCTCGGCGCACTGCGCGGTATCGGCGCGCTGGAGGCTCCGCCCCGGGAGACCGGCCTGAGTGCGGCTGTCGTGGAGCGGCATCGGCGGACGCTGCGTTTCTTCGGGACGCATGAGACTCCGGACAATGACCGCTTTTCGTTTCTTGAGCGGCTTGTGAATGCGAAGGTCTTCGTGGTCGGTCTCGGCGGAGTGGGCAGCTGGATCGCCTATCAGCTGCTCATGTCCGGTGTCGGGACGGTGTCGGGGTGTGACGGCGATGTCGTCGAGATGAGCAACCTCAACCGGATGGCGCTGATCGGCCCGGGGGACGTTGGGAACCCGAAGACTGAGGTGCTGCACCGGCATTTCGCCTCACGTTTCCCGGATGCTTCGGTGAATTTTTCGCGGCGCGTGGTCACATCGGTGGACGACCTCGTGGAGATGGCTGCGGGACACGACCTGATCATTGGTGCTGCGGACCAGCCGTACCTGTCGATCCGGCTGTGGGTGTCGGGTGCCAGTCTCCAGAGCGGTGTGCCGTCCTTGCAAACCGGGGGCGGGCGGGTCGGCCCGCTGTTCATTCCGGACCGGACGAGCTGTGCCGGCTGCCTGCACGCCGCGTTACTGCGGACTTCCGGTGTCGCAGCACGGGGCGCGCAGACCGAGCATTTCCCCATGCCGCAGGTCGGCACGTTGTGTCCCCAACCGGCGGCTGATTCGGCGATGGTCGCCTTGGAAGCCATCAGATTTCTCACTGGTTGCACCGCGCCGGTGACGCTCGATGCCTACCTGCAGAAGGGGCCGGGCCTGCTCGACGGCGTCATCCATGAACTCCCGCCTGAGAGGGACTGCGTCCTCTCCTGCGGCGGGCACAAGAACCGGCGAGAAGCGGAGAGGAGGTGAATTGACGATGGAGCAGACGATTGAGCACGAGGAAGAGACGGTGGTCACGGAGGAGGTCATCGAGACCTATGACGTCCTCATGCTCGGGGAGTACGGCCCCCGGCTGTAAGTGACGAGCGTGGTGGGGTGGCTTGGCCGAAGCCACCCCACTAAAGGGCTGTCCCGCAACTCCGGAGACAGCCTGCCGACGTCCGATTCGACCTGATTGGCCGGGCCGCCGCAGAAGCCGCGAGTCGGGTCGGAACGAGACAAGGCGATTCGGCGGCGGTGACTCCCCAGCCTCCGCGCCGAGTTGCGGGACACCGCTTGGAGGTCGTTTTCAGCTATTTTGTACCGCTTCACGCGCCACAGTTGAATACTCGCGCCTTTCGCATCTCGGATTCTTGTAAGGGGTGTCGGGAGTAATCACCGAAATCAACTCCCCTTGGAATGAGACAGGCTTCACGGGATGAGACCGGCAATCTGGGCTTCCCTTGAGCCTCGGCAATCGCGCCAGGCGCTGGAGCCCCGAAAGGGCCGCTCCGCCACGGGTACTTGTTGGGATGAAACAGACCCTGTAGAGGAAAACGACCTCTTAGGGCGCGTCTCCGAACAATACGCGGGTCTACGTCCCGGTAGTGCCGACCTCGGCGCATGCTCGGTGCAACGTCGCCGCAGGTCAGCTGCTCGTAGCACATGTCGCAGGCGCAGAAACGGAATCGGCGTGTTATTGATCTGCAAGCCCTTAGTGGCACTCGGGTTCCGGCCACGACGTGATCTATGAGGAAAGGTTCCATGGCCCTGCGATCGACTACGCGTGAGCTGATCGACGAGATCCTGGCGATCGAGCCAGTGGAATGTGTGGTCAGTACGCCCGACAGCATCCCGCTTGACCTTCAGGGCCACGGTCACACCGGTGCTGTCCATGATCCGGTCACGGGGGCAAGTTTCGGTGTGCCAGATGGCCTTGAAGTCGCGGGGCGGCTTCCCTCCGGGTGCGTTCTCGCGGCCGAGGGCCAGCGGCTGGTCTGCCTCCGCTGCGACGACGCCATACCTGCGCCGTCGGCTGCGGGCCGGGTCATGGTACTCGGCCGGTATGTGTGCGTCCTGCATGAGGATGTCGTGCATGTCGCGGCCGGGCAGGACTGCCGCAGCGTGCGGGAGTGGCGTGCCGTCGTACCGACGGATGGATTACCCCTTCCCGTTGCGCGGGTGGTAGCCGCCCCCGGGGGCGGGCTGACGTGGCCGCAAGTCGGTGGCAGGCAGGGGTTCTTCCGTCTCGATGTCGCGTCCGGAACGCTGACAGCGCACCTTGTGCCTTGCGCGGGGCCGGACTGCGAGGCTGCTTTGTCGGCGGACGGTATGTATGTCGCGGTCTGGCAGCGCGGCACGCTGCGGATCAGTGTCGTTGCGACGGCCCAGGTGCTCATGGAGGCTTCCGGCGTGCTGTGTCCCGCGGTGTGGGACGCGGAGGGATGTACCTGGATCAGCCGCGACTGGCCGCACACCATGCTGGGACGCTGGAGCCCCGGCGGCGGCCGTGTCCAGGTCGAAAGCCCCTGGACGCTCGGCCGGCCGGTGCCGAGCGCCGTCGGCGTCCGTACTGTCGCGACCCATCCCGGGGTTCCGCTGCGCGGGATCTGGTGGGCGGACGCGGGCTCGCCGCCGGCGCAGGACGCCGCGCTGCCCTACACGGCGCACGCCGTGCCGGTACCCGGTGGGGAACTGAGGTCCTTGAGCTACGGTTCCGGGTGTTCCCGCCGGGGCGTTGCTGTTCTGCTGCGCGGAGGGCCCTACGGTGAGTGGACTCCCGTGTGGGATCCCATGGTCGAGTTGCTGCTCCGTGAGGGGTTCGTCGTCCACCAACTGGAGTCCCCTTATACCGCGGCGGTCCAGCGGCGGTTGTCGCCTGCGTTCCGGCGGGGTGAGTTCGGCTTCCGTGACGCCGAACTCGTCGCCGCGGCGATCCATCACCTCGCCGGCGTCGGCGCTGATGAGCCGCTGTCCGGCACGCTTGCGCTGGTCGGTCACAGCTACGGCGCGTTTCTCGCCGCGCGGACCGCGCACCGGGTACGTGCGCCGGACCTGCGTTTGGTCACCATGAACGGCCCGTGGTGTCCCGCCGAGATGTACCGGCTCGCCGAGGGGGCGGACACGCCAGCTCCGGGCTCGCTGGGGGAGTTCGTGACCCGCGCGTTGGCCCCGGACGCAGAGCGTGCCGTTCAACGGCCGCCCGCGCACGCCCGGTGGACCGTCATCCACGGAGACCAGGACCCCATCATGCCTCCCTCACTCGTGCAGGCCGCAGCCCGGCGGGACCGGCCCGACGCGCTTGTCCGCCTCGCGGGAGAAGGGCACGTGCCACGGCATACCCGGTCTGTGCGGCGGGTCCTGGAGGCCATCGCCATTTGTATTGAGGAGTGACATGGACGTCAAGGAAGGCCTCACAACCCTCAGCGCCTACTGCCCCGGCCAAGGGCCGCAGGCCCTGCGACAGCGGTTGGAGTGCTACGCCGAGGCCGGACCGGACACCTGCGACGGCACGTACTACGACCTGCGTGAACCCGGCAAAAACGCGCCGCTGCACGCCCGGACGACGGCCTACCTGGCGCGTGCCGTCGTCGGTGACGTTCCAGCGCTGCGTGCTCCGTTCGACCTCGTCATGCCGCCCGTCTGGCGGCTCATGATCGCATCGAGCTATGGCGACGCCCGCGCCGTCGGACTCGACCTGACCGCCAACACCACGTCGGACTCGGCGCTGCTGAGCCGGGTGTGCTCAGCGCTGGACGCCGGCTGCGGCGACACTGCGAGCCGGGCACAGCTCACCGGGCGGCTCGGTGCGATCCGGTCCTACGCGCGTGTGTTCGGCCTCGAGTTCTCCTCTGCCGAGGGCCTGCGGGCCCGTCTGAAGTCCGGCGAATACCCGGTACGCGCCCTCGGCGTCCATCTGTGGTTCCACGGCCGGCCGATCGATGTCGAGGCCCTCGCCGTGCGCCGGGCCGGCGACGAACGTCTGCCGCTTGACCAGCGAGCGGGGCTTGTGCGTTTCGTCCTCACCGAGCGGGGCAAGGCCCGCGATCCGCGCGGGGACCTGGCCGCAACCGCCTACCGTATCGGCGTACGCCTGGACCAGGCCCTCGCGCAAGCCGACGATGGCAGCCTGGAGGACGCGCTGCGACGCAGCGCGCTGAACCGGTCGCTCGCCTTCGGCCCCTTCTTCGAAAGGGACCGCTCCAGGACGCTGGCACACCTGGAACTCGCCGAACACCTCCTCGACGGCCACACACCGGACGGTCCAGGCCAGGAACTGCTCCTCATGGACTACCGCTTCCCCACCTTCGAGACCCTGAGCACAACACACCGGGCATTCGGAGCCCACGATCTGGCGGTCGACTATGCCCTACGGCTCACCGACCTCGATCCGAAGGACGCCCGGACCTGGTTCGCCCTCGGGAAAGCACTCATGGGCGCGGAGCAGACGTCCGAAGCCGAACACGCGTTCATCAGGGCCAGCCGGTGCGAGCTGCCGTACCGGTCGAAGGCTTACTATTTCACCTCCGTCGCGGCCCTGGTCCGCGGAGACACGGCACGTGCTCGGTACTGGGCCAGCCGCTCCCGCCACCTCGACCCAGCCGTCAGAAGCCTGCCTGGCATCGATGGTGAACTTGGCGCGGGACACAATGCGGGCGCCGCAGACCTTCCCCAGCCGTCCGCGCCCAGCAAACACACGAAAACCACGGACGGCCGCCGGTGACGACGACCGTACACCCGCAAACGGCGCCCAGTGGCCTGCTGCGCTCGCGCAGGTTCCTGTCAGTCTGGTCCGCCCAGACACTCTCGGCAGCGGGAGACCGGCTGTTCTCCGCCGCCGTAGCCTGGTACGCAATCATGCATCTCGGCGTGACCACCGGGGTCATCGTCGTCGGCCTCGCACAATTCCTGCCGATAGCAATCATGGCCCCCTTCACCGGCGTCCTCGTCGACCGGTTACCGCGACACTGGCTGCTGGCCGGGACGGACATCGCCCGCTTCGCCGTGTCCCTTGCCCTGTGCCTCGCCTTCTCCACCATCGGCTTGTCGACACCGCTGCTGGTCATCGGCATCGTGGTGCTGCGGGTCACCGGGGTCATGTTCGAACCGGCGCTGCAATCCCACATCGGCACGGTCGCCAGCGACGAGGGCGAGGTGTTGCGGCTCGACGCGTGGCTGCTCACCTCGGACATGATCTCAGGCATGCTCGGCCCCGTCCTCGCCGGCATTGCGGTCACGGCGGGGATCCAGATCGCGCTGCTGGTCAACAGCCTCACCTTCCTCCTCTCGGCACTTTCACTCATCGGCGCATTGCGAGCACTTACCGACGGCTCACCCGCCCGAACGCACTCACTGCGCGCCGCCGCCGGAGGATGGACGACGGCTGCGCGCGAAGGGCTGGCGGCAGCACGACAGGACCCGGCGATGACCCGGCTCGCACCCACCCTTCCCCTGATCGACCTCGTGGAGACAGGGGTTCTGCTCGTCCTGCCCGCACTCCTCATCGACCAGAGCACGCACGGCGGTCTGTGGTACGGGACACTCATCGGCTCGTGGTTCACCGGTCGGCTGCTGGGGTTGCTCCTCGCCCGCAGGTTCATCGTGCGCACCCGCAAGGGGATACTCCTCGCACTCAACGCCTTCATCCAGGGGACAGCCCTCCTCGCAGCCGGACTGTGGCCCGCCCCACCGTGGATGATGCTCTGCTTCCTCATCGTCGGCGTCCCGTCGGGCTGCGCATCCGTGTGTGTCAACGCCTACATTCAAACGCGCATCGAGGAGAACCTACGCGGCCGGATCTTCGCCCTGCTCGGAGCCGTCGTTGCTTTGTCGATGCCGCTCGGGCCAGTCATCTCCGGCCTGGTCGCCCACCTCGCCAGCCCGGCCCTATCCCTGGTGGTCCTGGGCGCAGTGCTCGCCGTCGTCGGCCTGTCACCGCTGACCAGCCGACAACTCTGGCAGACCCCCTGAACGTCTCTTCACCTCAAGTACTACCTCAGGCACCCGGACCTGCTCGGCGGCCTTGGAGCGCGGCCAGGCCGAACACCGGCAGGCCGCCGCAGCTCAGGCCCGTGCCGAAGCCGCGGCCGCGCAGTCCAAGGCGGAGGTCCCGGCCGCGACGGTGGCCCCGGTCGGGCTGCCCGCGCCCCGTCCGGCCGCCGTCACCCCGGAGGTTGCGGACGTCGACGACGACCAGGAGCTGGTGCTCGAGGACCTGACCCGCGAGCAGGTGCTCGACTGGCGTACCCGCGCCGCGCACGACCACCAGATCGTCCACGACCACATCGCCCGGTATGGCGAGCAGTCCGCGCAGCGCCTGTTCACCAGGTCGTTCGTCGCGACCGTGCAGCGCCTTTCGGACCTCGGTCACCTGGACCTCGGCTACACCCCGTGGGGGGCAGGCATGAGCGGCAGCGAGGTGTCTGGCGTCGACCTGGCCCGGGTCGCGCTGCGGGCCGCGGTGGAGGCGGCACGCGCCAACGGCGGCGGCCAGAAAGCGAAGGCGAAGCCGCGGATCGTTCGTACGGTGCGCCGCGACGGGCGGGAGCCGATGGGCCTCGGGGCCGCGATCGGCGCGCTGGTTACCGAGCGCGCGTGGGAGCTCCCGGCCGCCGGCGCGACGCTGCGGGAGCGGTGGGTGGCCATCGCCCCCGAGCTGGCCGGGCACGTCGTCGCGGTGTCGTATGACGCCGACTCCGGCCGGCTCACGGTGTGTCCGGAGTCGGCGGCCTGGGCGACGAAGGTCCGGCTGGAGCAGACCCGGATCATCGCGGCCGCCAACGAGTCGGCGGGCCGGACGGTCGTCCGCATGCTGCTCGTCGGGGGGAACTGTGCACGTGGCGATAGAGCAGCCGTGCACACGGGACTAAGCTATTTCAAGTAGTAATTTCGATCGGTTTTGGCCTCGATCGTTCGGGAGGGGCCGTCAGCATGTTGACGGCCCCCTTTTTTTGGTGGGATTTCGTGGAGGTTTTTTGGATCCGGGCGGGCTGATGGCCCGGCGCTCTGCGCGTTGCTCGTGGTGCCCGCATCGATATCTATCTCGGTGCGGGCGCTGGCCACGTCCGGGGCGAACCGGACCGGGAGGCCGTGCCCGCCTGGCTTCCCCAAGCACTGGCCGCCATCCGCAACGCCGGTCCCGACGGCCTGCAGCCCAGCCAGATCGCTGGGCTGGTCTGGTCGGCCGCGACCGAAAGACCGTCCGGCTCGGTCTCCGCGCCGCTGTGGACCGCAAAGAGACCACCTACCGCAGCAACGACCCGCGCTCGGCGAGTCTGGGTTGTTCCTGGCCCGTTCACCGTGCTTGTGGGTATGTGCGGGGCTGTGGCTGGGATGCGCCGGCCATCTGCGTCAGCAGGTACAGGGTCGGCACCCGTACCGCGTCCCGGACCTGCTACGTGATCAAGCCGGGCGAACATGACTCTCCCCGGGGCCTTGCCCGTTGAGGTAATTAGACTCTATTGCTGGTCTATTGGCATGCGCCAGAATGATAACTCCTCATTAGTGTAGGTCTCTTGTGCTGTCTTCAGGACAGCTCTCAAAGACCGGGCAGTTTTTGGAGTTTAGTTGAGGAAACTCGCAAAGCGACTGGCGTTACTTACCGCAGTGGCTGCAAGCGGTCTAGTGCTGGTGGTGCCGGGGTCGGCTTCCGCAGAAACTGGGCCGCCTTGGCAGCTTCAGATCCAGGTGAACCAAATCCCGCCGGGAGCAGTCGGCGCCATCTGGATCAGCACTTCGGATGGTGACCACGGAGAGATCAGCGAGTGCCACCAGGTCCACGTGGGTAGCAATGGGACAGATGTACCGGTGTGGCCCGGAACCGTTTACGCCATCGCATGGCAGAAAGACGCCCAGTGTGCTCACAGACTGACTGAGGCGTCTATTGTGCACGGCACGGTACCAGATAAGGTATCAACGAATAACTTCTGGGTCACCATGTCCTAGCATCGAAGTTTCGTGACTGTCCGCCGACTCCGTCGGCGGACAGTTTCGGTCACGATTCCTTCGAATTCTCGGATAGGTGAGAGGGGGTGTAGAGTCAGCATAGAATCGATCCAGTGTCGAAATTGACGACACCGTTTTCCCGGATTCCAGTACTTCCCCTGAGGTGCGTCATTCCCGGTAGGGCAACCAGGCAATCATCGGGTGAGCGCGCCGTTTTGGCTGCACTGCCCTTCTTCCAGGACGAAGTTGCCGTCCTGGACCGCGATCGGGTTCTTCTGCACGCGGATGACGGAGGCCGGCAGGTTGGGCGTGCGGACGTAGGGGACGGTGCCGATGCCGGCGTGGTCGGGGTCGGCGAAGTCCCAGACCGATTGGATACCGCCGCGGCGCCGGAATCTCTCCCGTGTTCGCATTCCGCGGGCTGTCTGAGCGCTCAGTTGAGGCTCGTAGCCCAGGACGATGCCGTTGGTGCCTTCGATGCGCACATCGAGGCGCGCGTGCCCGTCTTCTGTCTGCGGCTCGACGTCGGCGTGGAAGCCGTGATCTTCGGAGTCCTTCGCGACGCGTTCCTTGCGGGCGAGGTGCTCGTCGGACTCGTGGCTGATGGGTTTCTCTCCGGGCTTTCGGTAGTGGGAGGCAAGCCATACGCCGTCACGCTGGATGAGGTACATGGGGACGCGTCGGCCGCGCAGATCCCGGCAGTCGGGGCAGATGAGGCCGCGCTTTTCGACGGGTACCCGTCCTCGCATGCGCAGCAGGGTCATGTCCCCCGTGATGGTGTAGGCGATCAATCGTCCGTAGCGTTCGGGGTGTTGGGGAGTGCATGGGTGGTGTGGTCGGAGTGTTCGGCGGCGTAAATGGCCGTCATGCTGCCTTCGGACAGGTAGCGGCGGGGGAAGGCGATCCATTCGTCGTGCATTTCGCTGAGCACGGCGGTGACCAGCCGTTCGAGGGCGGCGGGGTTGGGGAAGACCTGCACAACGTCGGTGCGGCGCTTGATCTCGCGGTTGATCCGCTCCAGGGGATTTGAGGACTGGATCTTCTTCCAGTGAGAGATGGGGAAGACCGCGAAGGCGATCAGGTCCTCCTTAGCGTCCAGGAGCATCTGCCTGACCTTGGGGAACTGCTGCCCGAGCATGTCGGCCACCGCATCGAGCTGGTGATGGACGGCTTCGGCGGTGGGCTGGATGAAGATGGTGCGGATGGTCGCCGCCACCATTTCCCCGGATCCCTTGGGTATCACGGAGAACACATTCCTCAGGAAATGAACACGACAACGCTGCCAGGCGGCGCCGAGCATGACCTTGCGGATCGCGGCCACCAGGCCGCTGTGACTGTCGGAGATGACCAGACGGACCCCGCCCAGGCCGCGTTCGCGCAAGGAGCGCAGGAACTCGCTCCAGAACGCCTCGGTCTCGCTGTCACCGACCATCACGCCCAGCACCTCACGGCCGCCGTCCTCACTGATGCCGGTGGCGATGACCACGGCCTGGGAGACGATCCGGTGGTTCACGCGCACCTTGCAGTAGGTCGCGTCCAGGTAGAGGTAGGGGAAGCGGCTGTGGTCCAGGGGCCGGCCGCGGAAGACCGTGAGCTGTTCGTCCAGGTCACCGCAGATCCGCGAGACCTCGCTCTTGGAGATGCCGCTGTCCGCGCCGAGCGCCTTGACCAGGTCGTCGACCGAGCGGGTGGACACGCCGTGCACGTACGCCTCCATGATGACCGCGTACAGGGCCTGGTCGATGCGGCGCCGCCGTTCCAGCAGGCAGGGGAAGAAGCTGCCGCTGCGCAGCTTCGGTATCGCCAGGTCCAGGTCGCCGGCCTGGGTGGCCAGGGTCTTCTCCCGATGGCCGTTGCGGAAGGCGGTGCGGGCTTCGGTGTGCTCGTTCCACTGGGCGCTGATCCGGCCGCTGAGCTCGGCCTCGATCAGCTCTTGCAGCATGCGCTCGGCGACGTTGCGGACGAGCTCGATCCCGTCTGCCGTGCGTAGTGACTCCAGCAGGCGTTGTAGGGAACCTGTGCGGCAACAACTGCTCGTTCTGCCGGTTCCGGACCGGCGGGCGGGTAGGGGCACGGCATGAAGGTTCCGGCGGAAACCGTCGCAGCGTTATGCGGCAAATTC